>JBDSJB010000401.1:0-19570 GCA_039917665.1 Binatia bacterium | reverse complement strand
GCGATCGATCCCGTAGCGCTTGGCGAGCGCCGGCGATCGGTTCAGGTCGACGAACTCGTAGGTGATGCGTTTGGTCGCTTGCGTGATGCGCCAGAGAAGATCTTTGAGGTCGGGGGTCCGCGGATCTGCGCTGCGAACGAACACCGTCAGCCGTACGTCTTGATGGAGCTCGCTGAGGATCTTCCGGGCGTGGGAGGAGAGCGTGTAGTTGCGCTGCGTGGTCAGGTCGAGGCGGAGGTTGTGCCGATACGTGAGCACGAGGATCAGGGCCCCGCAGCCGATCAAGCCGAGGGTGCCGACCACTAACGAGAGCGCGCGCCCGCGTTGTTTCATCGCCGCCCTCGCCACCGCCGCGACTCCATCGAACGCAGGGTGAGGAAGAGGAAAAATCCGATGAAGAGGGCGAAGTACGTGAGGTCCTTCAGGTCGATGACGCCGCGCGCGAAGCTGAAGAAGTGGTCGAACGTCGACAACTGACTGAGTGCGATCAGATACGACGAGCTGACGGCGGCCTCGTTCCACGTGATGATCCAGAAGAGGAGCAGCAACACGAAGGTGCACGACGAGGCGACGACCTGGCTCTCGGTGAGCGACGACACGAACAGCCCGCACGCGATGCAGCTCGCGAGAAACAAGAACGCGCCGAGGTATCGGGCGAGGAACGGCGTCGGATCGAACGGCTGAATCGCGTAGACGATCGCCGGATAGACGAGCGTCCCGGCGAGAAAGAGCAGAAACACCAGCAGGCATGCGACGAACTTGGCCATCATGATCTCGCCGTCGCGCAGTGGGTACGTGTACAGCAGCTCGATCGTGCCGAGGCGGCGTTCCTCGGCGATCAAGCGCATCGTGAAGAGCGGCACGACGATGAGGAGGTAGAAGCCGATGTGGTTGACGAAAAAATCCTCCCAGAAGTGCTCGAGGATGTTCATGCCGAACCCGAACGTCACATAGCTGTTGAGCGTCGTGTAGAAGCGGTAGCCGGTGGCGAGGAGGAAGGCGCCGATGACGACGTAAACGAGCGGCCCCGCAAAGTACGAAGCGAGCTCCTTCCGAATCAACGCGAGAGTTCTCACGCCGGTGTTTCCCGGTCGCTGCGCACCAGGCGGACGAAGAGGTCCTCGAGCGACATGGGCAGCGGACGGACTTCCAGCAGTCCCCAGCCGTTCTGCACCACCTGGTCCGCCAAGGCCCGTCGCGTCTCGTCGCCGAGCGACGAGCGGAGCACGATGGTGACGATGCCGTCCGTCGTCGGCTCTTCACGAACGTCGTCGACCGCAGGCAGCCCGTCCAGCATGCGCAGCACCGACGCGCGGGGGCCGGCAATGCGCGCGCGGGTCTCGTGGGACCCCTGCAGCCGGCGGGTCAGGCCCTCGGCGGTGTCCTCGGCGATGATGCGGCCGTAGTCGATGATGATGACCCGCTCACAGGTCATGCTCACTTCGGGGAGGATGTGCGTGCTCAAGAGAATGGTCGTCGAGCCGCCCAGCGACTTGATGAGCGTGCGGATGTCGACGATCTGTCGCGGGTCCAGGCCGACAGTCGGCTCGTCGAGCACGAGTACCTTCGGGTGGTGGATGACGGCCTGCGCGATCCCAACGCGTTGTCGGTAGCCTTTCGAGAGTTTACCGATCAGTTTCCCGGCGACCTCGGTGAGGCCACAGGCCGTCATCACTTCGTCGAGCCGGCCGCGGCGTTGTGCTGCCGCAATCCCTTTGACCTCGGCGCAGAACGTGAGGAAGCGGCGCACCGTGAGGTCGGGGTACAGGACGACGTTCTCCGGCAGGTACCCGATGCGCTCGCGCACGGCGAGGGAGTGCTCTTCGACGTCGAGGCCGTCGATCGTGACGCGGCCGTCACTCGGCGGAAAGAAGCCGGTGAGCACGCGCATGATCGTGGTCTTGCCGGAGCCGTTCGGTCCGAGCAGCCCCATGATCTCGCCGGGGCGAACCGAGAAGTCGACGCCGTTCACGGCACGCGTGGTGCCGAAGTCTTTCACGAGCCCCTGAACGTCGATCACTGCTGCGTCGTCTCCGGCGCGACCTGGTAGCTCAGAAGCTCGATGGTGGCGAGCACCTCCGCGGTAGCACTGCGTTGCTCGGTGCGGATCAGACCCACGCCGGCCGCATACCAGTCCGAGTAGTAGTAAACGACCCGGGGTCCGACGGCGGAGCCATCGGGACCGGTCGCAGAATGAATCGCGGTGGTTTCGACGCGAGCGCACCCCGTGAAGCGTCCGGCCGGCACCTCGACGGCCTCCGCCTGCGTGTACACCTGATGAATCTGGCGCACCTCGAACCCCGACCCGTCCGCGAGCTGATAGGCGTTCGTGCGTCCTTCCCAGGTGCTCGTATGCGCGAGGTCCAGGGGCAGGAAGCGCAGCTCGCCAGAGCGAAGGCCGTTGTCCTCGAGCAACTCGCCTCGGTACTCGAGTGACATCACGCGGTGCAAAAAGCCGCCTTCCGCGCAGTAGACGATTGGCGACCGTTCGCCCGCCGGTCGATCACCGTAGCGCTCGTCGACGACGCGGCAGCCGTAACCGTGAGGACCCATGAACGGATCGAGCCGTACCGTTGCGACGAACCGCAGTGGGAGTCCTTCGGAACGGCGGTTCAGCTGGTACTCCCAGCGCGAGCTCGGAGTCAGCGGAAAGAAGTCGCCTGGGACGGATTGTGGGACGAGTACACGCTTCGCGGTCGCCGTGCATCCCACCCCCACCATCGCGAGCGTCGCAAAGCCGATCAACCATACCCACGACCCAACGGCCCGCATCGAGGGCATCGTAGGCCGATCAGCTCCGGCCATTCAACGCAGCCGCCGCAATACATCGACGCGGCGACGCTCGGGGGTCGTCAGGTGGTGCGGGCGCTTTCGGAGCTACGCCAGGCTCGGCGTCCAGGTCTTCCCGCCGTCCTTGGTTTTCAGGATGGTGCCGAAGCCGCCAACGATCCAACCATTGTTGTGATCGAAGAAGTCGACGCCACGGAGCCACGTGAAGAGCTTCATGCCGAGCTTCGCGCGCTTCCACGCGGGCTCACCGGGCTCACGCGTGAGCACCTCGCCGCCGGCTCCGACGACCCACGCCTTGCCATCGGGAAACATGAACGGAGAGTAGAGCGGGTCTTCGACGGCGATCTTCTCGTCGACCGTGTCGAACGCCCACGTCTGACCGCCGTCCTTCGTACGGGCGACCTTGCCTTCGAGACCGGCCGCGATGCCTTCCTGCGCGTTCACGAAGTGCACACCGAAGAAGGTCGGCAGGTCGAGGATGTCGACGATGCCTTCGCCGAGGAGGCTCTCTTGCTGCGCGGTCCACGTTTGACCACCGTCGGTCGTCGCGTTGATCGTGCCGAACTCGCCGACGATCCAGCCGTTCTGATCGTCCGAGAATTCGATGTCGTAGAAGATCGGGTCTTGGACGGCGAGCGCGATGTCCTCGGAAATGCCCTGCGTGTCCTGGGCGATCTTCCGCGTTTTCCAGTTTGCGCCGCCGTCAGTGGTCTCGAGCAGCGTCGACTTGTCGCCGACGGCATACACGTGCGTCGGGCTCAGCGTGTAGATGGCGAACAGATATTGCTCGGTGTTGCTCTTCTGTTCGGTCCAGGTTTTCCCACCATCCTTGGTGTTGAGGATGATGCCGGCCTGGCCACAGATCCAACCGTTCTGCGCATCGGCGAATCGGATGTTGTAGAGCGCGCGATCCGTCGGCGTCTGATTCACGTTCCAGGTCCGGCCCGCGTCGGTCGTCTCGAGGATCTTGCCGCGATAGCCCGCGACGAGGACGTGGTCAGCGGTGAGGGCTTTCACGTCGAAGAAGCGATCGCCCAGGAGCGAGATCTTTTGTTCAGGGAGAGGCGGAACCTCGACTTCGGGGTGACAGCCGCCGAGCGCCAGGGTCGCGACCATGCTGACGGTCGCCAGGACGCGTCGAGTCTTCTCCATCACACCCTCCTAGGAAACATAAGCGGCTGACCGCCCGCGGAATTGCGACGCGCGTCTAGTGCCTGAGATCGTTTTGGGAGTCAACCGAAACGGGTTCAGCTGGCTTTCTTGGTGAACCACTTCGACTGCTCGGATTTCTCGACGATCTCTTGCTGATCGATCTTCCACTCGCCGCCCTCTTTGAGGAGCGTGTAGAGCTCGTATTCGTCGGCACCGAGCTGATTGAGAAACTTATCCTGCGAGCTGAGGATGTTCGGCACCTTGGCGGTCTCGCCTTCGATCTTCCCGGCGTAGACCTCGAACTTGAAGATCTTCACCTCGCCGGTCTGGAAGATGTACTTCTGTTCCTTGCCCCAGGCCTCGGCGTCCTTGTTGGCGGCCATGCCCTTCGAGATGTGCTTGTAGGCTTCGTCGAACTTCTGATCTTTCATGGCACTCAGGTAGGCTTTGACCGTTTCCTCCGGCGTGGGAGCTGCCGCGCTGGGAGTGGCGAGCCACACGCCACTGAGAAGCACCAACACCCCGATGGTAAGCCGCATCTTCAACGTTCCGATGGTGGTCATGAGTACCTCCTCCTTGCCGTGCGAAGCCGCATGCATGTCCATAGCGAATGGCAGTGCACCAAGGCAACGCCACTCGGCACTTCCGTCACGACCACGCCGCCCTGCGACACCGGACTGCCGCTTCGCGGCACTCTCGGGGCGGGAGATGCTGCGCGGACGTAGGGTGCCCCGTGGCACGACGGTTGCTGATCGCTATGGCGAACGCCGTGGGCAACACCCGGCTGAATTCCAAGCGTCATGCGTAGGAGGTAGCAGCAGCGATGGATCGAAACTCAGAAGAGACGCTGGACGTGCTTCCTGAGGGAGGTCCCCCGGGCTCCCAGTCGATTCGGGAGCTGCGTGCTCGCTTGGGCATGACTCAAGAGGAGTTCGCCCATGCGATCGCCGTGACGGTTTCGACCGTCAATCGGTGGGAAAATGGTCACGCCAATCCGAGCAAGCTGGCCTGGCGGGCCATTCAGGGCCTCGCACGCAAACGTGGCACGACCGTCGGCGCTAAAGCGCGGGAGTGATGAGCAGGCGGTCTGCTGACGCGCCTTAGCGCGTCAATGACCGACAGCCAGGCGCGGCCCGAGATCGAGGGCGCGTTCCAGCAGCGCGTGCTCCACCGCATTGGTAAGCAGCGCGATGTCGAGCGGCTTTGCCACCACGTCGACGGCACCGAGGTTGGCAGCGAGCGCCCGCTCCGGCTGCACCGTCAGCATGATCACCGGGATGCTCGCGGTCGCGGCGGTCGTCTGGAGAATACGCAGCACGTCGTAACCGCTGAGGTCGGGCAGGACGACGTCGAGGAGCACGAGGTCGGGTGAGACCTCGCGCGCCTTGTCCAGCGCGTCGACGCCACGCGCGACGCGGAGCAGGCGATAGCGCCCCTGCCACGCATGCTCGAGCGTCGCCCCGAGCTCGGGATCGTCGTCCACCAGTAAGAGCGTCGGCGGGGTCTGGCCGTCGCTCTCGGTTGATATCAGGTTCGCGGCCGCGTTCGGATGCTCCTTCGCGGCCGGAACGATGATGGTGAAAGTCGAGCCTTCTTGTTCTCGGCTCGCGAGCGTGATCCGGCCGCCGTGGCGCGCCGCGATCGCCTTCGAGATGGCGAGCCCGAGGCCCGTCCCAGGCTCCGTGGAATGGCCGGGATTGACGCGTTGGAAGCGCTGGAAGAGCCGGCCCTGATCGGCGTCGGGGATGCCGATGCCCCAATCCCGCACGGCGATGGCAACTTCGTCGGCTTCGCGGGTCGCGCGTACCAGGACGTGGCCGCTCGACGGCGAGAATTTCACCGCGTTCGAGATCAGGTTGGTCAGGACTTGGATGAGCCGATCGCGGTCGCCCTCGACGGGAGGCACGTCGGCATCGACTTCGCAGCCGATCGTAATCTCGCGGCCACTGGCGTAGCCGCGCAGGCCTGCGACCGCTTCCTCGACCAGCGAGGCCGTCGGCACGCGGGCGAAGGTCAGCTCGATCTTTCCGAGCTCGAGCCGTGAGATGTCGAGGAGGTCGTTGATTAGCCGAATGAGGCGGTCGGCGTTCTTCAAGCTGATGTGCAGCAGCTCGCTGTCGATCGGCGACAGCGCGGTCGATTTCCCGAGGACCAGTTGCAGTGATCCCTTTACCGAGGTGAGCGGTGTCCGTAGCTCGTGGGTCACCGTGCTGAGGAAGTCGCTCTTGAGCCCCGCGAGCTCGTTCGCTTGGCTGCGATCATAGAAGACGAATCCCCTACCCCGAACGGTGCCGTCGCGGTCACGGAGGGGCACGCTGCGCCATTCGAATGCGCGGGGCGGCGTTCCGAGATGCGTGATCTCGCCATGACCGTCGTGCTCGCCGTGCATCGCGAGCTCCTGGACCCGGCGTGCGAAGGCATCGCCGTCCGAGATGCGATGCACGAGGGCGTCGATGATCGAGGTCGCGGCCGCCGCGCACATCGTGCGTCCGCTGAGCTGCGAGAAGGCTTCGTTGGCGTACCAGATGTTGAGAGCGGGATCGGTGAGAACGATCGCATTCTCACAATGACGCATCACCTCCGCGAACGGCGCCGGCGTCGTGTCGGGGTGTGAGCCTCCTAAAGGATGGGTCGCCGGACGCGCGAAGCGGCGCATGGCAAATGTCACGCCGAGCGTCACACCACATGTGAGG
Source organism: Binatia bacterium (assembly GCA_039917665.1). Lineage (GTDB taxonomy): Bacteria > Desulfobacterota > Binatia > UTPRO1 > UTPRO1 > UTPRO1. The sequence goes on along the minus strand of JBDSJB010000401.1, from coordinate 12,935 downwards.
GCGGCGCTGATGGCGAGGATGAACGCGAGCGGCGACGGCGCGAGCCAGGTCGCGACGGCCGCGAGCGTCACGGCCCCGAGCGTGCCGCAGCGGCGCGTCCAATCGAAGCGAAGATTCGGAGAGTAGGAGCTCATCATGCGTATCGCGTCGGGCGGGCACATCGCCAGCGTGAGCGCGATGCGAATCAGCAAGGAGCGTGCCCCCTACCTGAGCGCGATCCACAGGCTCCGCACGACCTCGAGGTGTCGAGAACGTCCACCTTCGTCACCACAATGACGGTTCCTGTGCGACGGCAGATCCGCACACGGCATGAAAAACGCCGCAAGCGCTAGGTCGGCGGACTGTGTCATCGTGGCTCACCGCCTGGCATGCGTCTTGCGACCTTGTGCTCCGTGGCAGACGCGTCCTCGTGGCGCGTCGCCTGCGGAGGGCGGATGGCGTTGCGTGATCAATACCGCGTGCTGGTGGTCGAGGACGATCCCGACATTCGTCGGATTCTGCAGCTCTTTCTGACCGAGCGTGACTTCACGGTCACGACGGCGGACCGCGCGTCGACCGCGCTCGACCTGATGAGTCAGGTTCCGGTCGACCTGATCCTCTCCGACGTTCGGATGCCGGGCATGAGCGGCATCGAGTTGCTGCATCACATCAAAGAGCATGACCCCGACGTTCAGCTCGTGCTGATGACGGCCTACTCGTCCGTGAAGGATGCGGTCGAAGCGATCCAGGCGGGTGCCACCGACTACATCGAGAAGCCGATCGATTTCCGCCGTCTCGAGCGCATCCTCGACGTGGTGTTCGAGCGTCGGCGCTTGGCGCGCGAGAACAAGATTCTGCAACAGCAGCTGCAGGGCCGGGTCGAGTTCCAGGGGATGGTGGCCCGAAGTCAGGAGATGCTCGAGATCTTCTCGTTCATCGAGCGCTTGGCGCGGTATCCCACGACCGCGCTCATCACGGGGGAGAGCGGTACGGGCAAAGAGCTCGTGGCGCGCGCGCTCCACGAGCTGAGCCCCCTCAAAGACAAGCCCTTCATTCTCTGCAATTGCACGACGCTCGCGCCGACGCTGCTCGAAAGTGAGCTCTTCGGGCACGTGCGCGGCTCCTTCACGGGTGCCGATCGCGACCGCAAAGGACTGTTCGAGGCTGCCCACGGCGGCAGTATCTTCCTCGACGAGATCGGCGAGTTGCCGATGCCCGTTCAGGCCAAGTTGTTGCGGGTGATCGAAAACCGCGAAATCAAGAAAGTCGGCTCGCCGGAGCCGATTCGCATCGACATCCGCATCATCGCGGCCACCAATCGCGATCTCGCGACGATGGTGGATCGCGGCGAGTTTCGCGAAGACCTCTACTATCGACTGAACGTCGGTTCGATCACCCTGCCCCCGCTGCGTGCGCGGAGCGAGGACATCGACCTCCTGTGCGGTCATTTCCTCCAGCGTCTCGCCAAACGGCTCGGCAAGGACGAGGTGGTCGAAATCTCGGAGCCCGTGCTCGCGATGTTTCGCGCTCACGCCTGGCCCGGGAACATTCGCCAACTCCTGAACGTGATGGAGCGGGCGCTCATCGTCGCGCGCGGCCCGAGTATTCAGGCGGCCAACCTCCCAGCGCCTTTCTTGGGGGGAGCGGTACCGACGACGATGGCCGTAGCCACGGGTGGGAACGCCGTTCGGGAGATCGCCTCAGCGCCGGAGTTCGATCTGAGCATCGAGGCGGCCGAGCGCGATCAGATTCGGAAAGCACTGGAAGCCGCCGGCGGCAAACGTATGGAAGCGGCGCGGCTGCTTGGTCTCAGTCGACGCACGCTGTACCGCAAGCTCGACAAGTACGGGATCACGTGAGGCACGCTAGGCAACCACACCCAGTGCGCATGTCATGTGGCGTGCGCCGACGAGCGCGGAGGAGCAACACGCGCGGGCGCACATCCGTCGCATGATGGCGATTCGTTACAGAACGAATCTTCTCGGGCTCGTCTCGCGAAGCTAGAAGGTAGTGAGGGGACTGATGGAACTGCAGCGACAGGCTGGATCAGGCGAATCGGGCGCACGGGTGCTCATCGTCGAGGATCACCCGATGATCGCCGAGCTCGTGGAAACGCGACTGCGGATCGAGGGGATGCGTCCGACGAAGTGCCTCGGGGGGCGTGAAGCCATTCAGGTTCTCGCGCACGCCGATTTCGATCTCGTCATCTTGGACATCATGATGCCCGAAGTGGACGGGTACGAGGTCTTCAAGGTCCTCAAGAGTCAGGAGCGCACGTCGCGGATCCCCGTCATCTTCCTCACGGCTAAGTCGGCCCAGGACGACATCGAGAAGGGCCTGGCACTCGGAGCCGACTACTACATCACCAAACCGTTCAGCGGCGCCGATCTCGTGCGGAAGGTGAAGATTCTGCTCGAGCAGCACCGCATCAGCCACGCCGCCGGCGCCTGACGCCGATGCTGCGGCACCTGGCCGGCGCCGTGGTCATCGTCGGCGCGCTGTTGCTCGACCCAATCGCCGACGGTCCACACGCTGGTCGTGACCTCGATGCGGTGCGACTCGATCGCCTGTCGGCGGTGGAGGAGCCGGGTCGTTCGCCCCGGTCACTGGCGAACGGGATCGAGGGCACGCACCACGACATTCCGTTGAGCGGTGATCGGAAGCACTTGATCGTCGACGGCACGCTGAACGGAATCGTGACCGGACCGATGCTGATCGACACTGGGGCATCGTACTGCGTGCTCACGCACCAAACGGCACGGAAGCTCGGAATCGCGCCCCGCAAGCACCGCACCATCCCGGTCGCGACGGCCAACGGTCAGGTCGACGCCGACCTCGTGGCGCTCGACGCCCTGCAGATCCGCGACGCGCGGCTCGCGGGGGTCGATGCCGTGATCATGGACGCGGTGGAGCCGCCCCTGATCGGCATCATCGGGCTGAACTTCCTGACGCAGTTTCGTTTCTCGGTGGATCTCGCCGCAGGGACCCTGCGGCTGGAGCCTTGAGACTTTAGTTTGCGCGCAGGGTCGGGCGAACGGCGGCTGGCGAGATCGGCATCAAGTCGGGATGCACGAGACGCGTCAGGCGCGCCCGGGGAGCAGCCAGCACCGCCTCGCGATAGGGGGCATGGGGCGCGATCGGATCGAGCTGCCACGACCGTAACCGCGAGCGCGCCATCATGGTGAGCTGCGACAGGCCCTCGTACCAGCGGGTGCCGGCGGAAACGTGATGTCGCATGCGATACGACACGGGCACCTCGTAAATGCGGCACTGCCGGGTGGTGAAGAGCGCCGCAAGCTCGCCGGAAATTCCGCAGCCATCGGCTCGTAGTACCGCCCCTCGAACGACATCGGCGCGGAAGGCTTGGTAGGACGTGGTGACGTCCGTGAGCGCGACGTTGTTCAGCCCGTTCGAGACTGCCGTCAGCACCTGGTCGGAAAGGCGATCCCAAAGGCGGGGCACTTGCCGGCTCGTGGCGACGTACCGGGATCCGTAGACCACGTCGGCGTCGCCAGCGAGGATTGGTCCCAGCAGTTTGCCGCACTCCGAAGGGTCGTACGCCAGGGTCGCGGCTACGACGATTACGATGTCGCCAGTCACGAGCGCGAGCCCCGTCGAGAGGGCAGCGCCCTGCCCGAGCGTTTCGGCGTGGAAGCAGATCCGCGCCATGCCGCGCGCGGCGATGTGGCGGAGATGATCGGTCGTGCCGTCGGTAGACGCGTCGTCGACGACGATGATCTCACGGCTCAGCCCCGCTTGGCCGAGATCGGCGCGCACGATGCGCGCGAGAGTCTCGTCGATGGTGTCGACGGCGTTGTGGACGGGCAGGAGGAAGGAAATGGTGGCAGGCATGCGACGGTTCCAAGCAAGCCTCATGCCCCCATTACGACGGCGATTTGTGCCGTGAAATCGCGACATCCTATGCGATGGCGCGACAAACGCTCCATGAGGTGGCGACGGAATCGCGGCGGAGCGTCGCCGGAATGACGGTTTTTCGCGAGGACGGCGACGCGATGATCCGCCGTGTGCTCTCCCAGATCCGATACGCGTCGCATATCGTCGCTGTACGTGCTTTTGAACGTTATGGGCAACGCAGATTGCTTGTGCAATTGCGCATGCTCGAGTCTACGACTCTACCCTTGTCTGGGTACTATGCCGCCGCTACACTCCCTCGCTAGGCGCCGTGTTCGAGTCGAGTGCCGTGATCGGGGCCTGCATCGACAGGAGGCAGGATGAACGCGAATCTGCGGTTGCAGGATCTGTACGGAAGGGAAAAGGAAGGAGAAACCAAGCTCCTTGCCCTCTACGTCCCGAAAGAGCTCACCACCCGCATCGATCGCCTCGCGAAGGATCTCAAAGCCAAGAAACGCGAAGTCATCCTAGCGCTGCTGAACGAAGGTCTCGACCGCTATCACCGCTCGAAAGGGCGACGGCGCAGCAAGAAGGCGTAAGGTGGGCGGTATCCGAAATGCGCGGCGGTGCAACCCGCGAATCAGCTCTTCGGGCGGTAGCGGCGATCCCCGAGCCCTGCGAGCACCTCGGCGAGATTCTCGGGGACGGCGGATCCGCTCGACGTGACCAGATACGAGGCCACGAAATCGTAGCGGTGCCAGTAGATGATCCGCTCTTTCGGTTGGTCGGGTGTTGCCTGTGAGAGGCGGTAGACCCATTTCTCGTTGAAGCGCTGCCCGTTCTCTTCGAGATCGCGCGGCTCGTTCACGCTGCCAACCGTCACGTTGGGTGTGCCCCAGGCCTGCACGACGACGTTGCGCACGATGGCAGCCTGGCTCATGCCTCAAAGCTCTCCGGCAGCGGACAACCACCGCCCGTCACATGCGCTTCGAATTCGGCGCGGAAGCGTCGGAGAAACCCGGTAGCCGCCCAGGCGGCAGCATCGGAGAGGGCGCAGATCGTCTGGCCCTCCATGTAGCCGCCGATCTCGTTGATGGTGTCGAGATCGGCCATCGTGCCCTGCCCGCCCTCGACCCGTCGAAGCAACTTGTAGAGCCACGCGGTGCCTTCGCGGCACTGGGTGCATTGGCCGCAGGTTTCGTGGCGAAAGAAGCGCGCGATCACGATGGCGGCGCGAACCATGCACGCGGTCTCGTCCATGACCACGATGCCACCCGTCCCGAGCAGCGTTCCCGCCTGCTTCAGGGATTCGTGATCCATGCGCACGTCGATCTGCTCGGCCGAGAGCACGGGCATCGAGACGCCGCCGGGAATGATGGCCTTCAGGCGCTTCCCGTCGCGGACTCCGCCGGCGTGCACCTCGATGATCTCCCGGAGCGGAGTGCCGAGCGGGAGCTCATATACGCCGGGACGATTCACGTGCCCGCTGATGCCGTAGAGCGTGTTGCCGGTGCTCGTCGGCGTTCCGATGGTCTTGAACCAGTTGGCACCACGCCGAATGATCGAGGGAACCTGCGAGATCGTCTCGACGTTGTTCACGGTCGTCGGACAACCCCAGAGACCATAGACGGCTGGGAATGGGGGACGCTTGCGTGGTTGGCCCTTCTTCCCTTCCGCCGACTCGATCATGCCCGTCTCTTCACCGCAGATGTATGCACCGGCACCGCGCATCACGTGCACGTCGAACTCGCGCTGGCTGCCGAGGTGTCCCGGACCGAGCAGGCTCGCGGCGCGGGCTTCTTCGACGGCCCGCACCAAGGTCCGGAAGGCGGTGACGTACTCGCCGCGCAGATAGACGTACGCCGCGCGCGCTCCGATGGCGTGACCCGTGATGATCAGGCCTTCCACCAAGAGGTGCGGGTTGCGCTCGAGGATCTGGCGGTCCTTGAAGGTGCCGGGCTCGCTCTCGTCGCCGTTGCAGGCGATGAAAGTCGGCTTCGGACCGCCGGGCTTCGGCATGAAGCTCCACTTCTGTCCCGTGCCGAAACCGGCCCCACCCCGTCCGCGCAACCCGGACGCCTTCACCTCTTCGATGACGGCCTCGCTCGTGAGGGTTTGCAGCGCGCGCTGGGCAGCCTCATACCCGCCCGTTTGGCGGTAGGCGTCGAGCGAGCGCCAGTCGGCTCCGTCCGGTGGCAATAGGTAGCGTTCGAGCATCAGCCGACCGTGCGGAGCAGATCATCGAGTCGGTCTGGTCGGACGTTCTCGATGAACGGGAGATTGTTGACCATCACGCACACGGCGGTGCCGCAGGAGCCGAGACACTGCACCTCTTCGATCGAGTAGGCGCCATCGGGAGTGAGCTCGCCGACCCGAATCCCGAGCTTCTGCTCGAGTCCGCGGACGACGCTCCGTGCCCCCGCAAGCGCGCAGGCGATGTTGACGCACACCTGGATGTTGCGTTTTCCGACCGGGTGCTCGTGGTACATCGGATAGAATGTGACGACTTCGCGGACCTCGATCGGGCGAATGCCAAGCAAGGCGGCGAGCTCGCGCTGCACGTTGATCGGCACGTGGCCGATTTCGGCTTGTATGTGATGGAGCGCCATCAAGAGCGCGGAGCGTGCCTCCGGATACCGGGGTACCTCGGAGAGAATCTGTTGCTTCACGGCCTCGGACAGCGTGAACACGGCGTCGCTCATCGGTCGCACTCACCGCCGATCATGTTGATCATGTCGAATGTCGGTACGATGTCGGCGAGCAGCGCCCCTCGCACCATGTCGCGCATCGCGTGGGTGTTGCTGAAGCTGGGTGCACGACAGCGGCATTTCCACGGTTTCCCGGTGCCGTTGCTGACCAGATAGAAGCCGAGCTCGCCGTTGGCGCCCTCGACGGCCTGGTAGACCTCGCCGGCGGGTGGGCGCATGCCTTCCGTCACGAGCTTGAACTGGTCGATCAGCTCTTCCATGCGATTGAAGACCTTGCCTTTCGCCGGCCAGCGAAAGCGAGGATCGTCGACGTCGACCGGACCGTCGGGAAGATTGTCGAGGCATTGCTCGATGATGCGGGCGCTCTGTTTCACTTCCTCGACGCGTACGAGATAGCGGTCGTAATTGTCGCCGGTCGTGCCGACGGGCACGTCGAAGTCGAGCTGGTCGTACACCAGGTAGGGTTCAGCCTTCCGAATGTCGTACCCAACGCCGGCGGCGCGCAGCACTGGCCCGGTGACGCCGTACGCAATCAAGTCGGCGGCCGGCAGCTTGCCGGTGCCCTCCATGCGTTCGCGAAAAATCGGATTCTGAGTCAGCAGCCGATCGACGTCGGCGAAGATCGCGAGCGCCAGCCGCAGCTTCTCACGACACAGCTCGACGAAGCCGGGAGGGAGATCGCTCTGCAGGCCGCCGATCCTTACGTAGTTGGTGGTGACGCGTGCGCCGCAGAGGGCCTCGTGCAGATCCCACATGTGCTCGCGCGCCTGGACCCCGTAGAGGAACGGCGTCATGGCGGCGAGCTCCATCGCGCTCGCGCCGAGGCACGTGAAGTGGTCACTCAAGCGCGAGATCTCACTCGCGATCGTTCGAATGTACTGCCCGCGCGGAGGAACTGTGATCCCGAAGAGCTTCTCAGCCGCCAGGCAGAAACCGACGTTGTTGATCATCGGACTCGCGTAGTTCAGTCGGTCCGTATACGGCACCGCTTGCGACCACTCGCCGCTCTCGCATTCCTTCTCGTAGCCGCGGTGGAGGTACCCGACCTGGATGTCGCAGTCGACGATGCGCTCTCCGTCGAGCTTTAGACTGATGCGAACGGTGCCGTGCGTCGCAGGATGCGACGGTCCCATTTGGATCTCGAGCGGCTCTCCGTGCAACTCGTCGGAGAGCGCGAGATCTTTAGTGCCAGCGTCCGTATCGCGCACGATCGCGCTCCTCCTGGCGTCGGACCTCTGGGGTATCGAGATCGGCCCGGGTCACCAGCGGCTGACGCCGCTCCTTCGGGTAGTCCTTGCGAAGCGGATGACCTACGAACTCTTCGTACAGATAGATGCGGCGCAAATCCGGGTGGCCTTCAAAGCGAATGCCGTAGAGATCCCAGGTCTCACGCTCGAGCCAGTCGGCCCCGCGCCACACCGAGACGACACTAGGAATGCGCGCGTCGTCCTCCGAAACCTTGGCTTTGATGCGGAGACGATGGCCGTGCGTGAGTGACTTCATGTGGTACACGAGCTCGAAGCGCGGCGTGCTGCCGAGATAGTCGACGGCCGTGACGTCGACGAGATAGTCGAACGCGAGGGCCGCGTCGTCACGAAGCCACAGGCAGATCTCGACGAGGCGAGCGGGAGCGACCTCTGCCGTGAGGTCTCCGCGCCATGCGTGAACGGCCTTCACGTCCTCTGCAAAGCGATCGCGGAGCTTGACGAGAATCGGATGATCGATGGGATCTTCGGCGCTCACGCTTTGCCTCGCACGACAGGCGTCGCGGCAACACCCGTGCGCTCGTACCCGCGACGAATGTGCGTGAGCCGAGTCTGCAGCTCGGTCGCGGGCATCAAGAGATCGCTTTTGTGCCACACGCTGCCGCGCCAGTCGGTGGTTGCGATCGCAACGCGCTGACTCATGACGATCGCCTCCTCGGGGCACGCTTCCTCACAGAGGCCGCAGAACATGCAGCGCGACATGTCGATGTCGAACACCGCTGGATACCGCTCGATCTCGTCTTCGGTTTCGGCCGGGTAGATCGTGATGCAATCGACGGGGCACGCCCACTCGCAGAGGCCGCAGGCAACGCAGCGCTCTTTGCCGTTGGCCATCTGCACGAGGACCGGCATGCCGCGGAACGCCGGCGCCAACTGCTGAAGCTCCTCGGGATACTGCACCGTGAAGATCGTCGGCTTGCCTCGGATGAACCCGAAGAGGTTCCTGAAGAAATGCGACGACGTGACGAAGAGGCCGCGCAGAATGGCCAGAGGTCCGAGGGTGTCCATCGCGCGGGGACGCGCGGGGCGCTGGACGGTGACGACCTTCGCAGCCACTCAGGCGTCCGCCGTCGCTTGGCCTTGGCGGCCGAGGTCATCCCAGCCGAGCGCAGCGTAGCGGGGAACCTGACGCGTGATGGCACCAAAGATCTGGCGCGGATCGAAGAGTCCGGGAGTGAGCTCCATTCCCAGTCGTCGCCCGATTTGCAAAAAGATCTCGCCGTCGCTCGGCTGTGTCCCAGGATCGAGCACGCGATGGATGCGCTGGACGCGACCGGCGTGATTGGTGAAGGTGCCGTTCTTCTCGGCGAAGGTCATACCCGGGAGCACGACGTGCGCCAGATCGAGCAAAGGATGCTCGTTGGTCGCCACGACGACGAGGAACTCGAGGCGTCCGAGGATCTTTGAGGCCTCCTCACCCCACACCTCCCAGAGATCCGTTCCGGTGACGAACAGACCGCGGATCGTGCCTGCTTCGATCGCCGCGCGAATTGCCGCCAGGTCCGCTTCGCCCGCAGCTGCAGCGAGTCCGAGATCGCGCGCGCCGCGCGCATTGGCGGCCTTGTCGGCCTTGATGAGGAAGTCGTCGGACTTGCCGCTGATAACGGCGACGTCGCGGTGCTGGATGCGGAGGCCGTTCGCGATGAGTTGACCGAACGAGAACAGCTCTTCGTTGGTGAGGTGCGGAGAAACGACCGCGGCCAACGCTCCGGCGCCTTCGCGGCGACTCAGCTCGGAAAGCTGGGTCGTCGTTTGTTGAAGCGCCTCATCCCAGGAGGTGCTTTCGATGGTGGTGCCGCGTCGTACGCGCGGGGTGCGGATGCGTTGCTCGTTGACGAAGCGGTATCCGAGCCGTCCCTCGTCGCACATCCAGGTGTCGTTGACCTCGTCGTTGCGCCGCGGCAGCAAGCGATAGACGTTGCCGCGCGCCGCGCCGACCTTGACGTTGCAGCCGTTGGAGCAGCCCGGGCAGACGCTTTCAGTCTCATCGAGGAACCACACCCGCATCTTGTGGTGGAAGTCTTTGCTGAGGAGCGCCCCGACCGGGCAGATGTCCGCCGTGTTGATCGAGTAGTCGTTGTCGAGCGGCTCGCCGGGGAAGATGTCCACGACGGACTGATCCCCGAGATTGAACACGCCGAGCTCGCGCGTTTCGGTGATCTCCTTGCAGAAGCGAACGCAGCGGCGACAGAGAATGCAGCGCTCCTGGTCGAGCACCACGCGCGGACCCACGTCGACGCGCTTCAGGAGCTTCCGCCGGGGCTCCTGCGTGCGGGCGGCGCGCTTGCCGTACTCGAACGCGTAGTCCTGGAGGTAGCACTCCCCCGCTTGGTCGCAGATGGGACAGTCGAGCGGGTGATTCACCAACAAGAGCTCGAGGACGCCTTGGCGTGCCTTCGTGACTTCCGGCCCTTGGGTATCCACGACCATTCCGTCGCGGACGGGCGTGTTGCACGAGATCGTCAGCTTCGGCAGCCCCTCGACTTTGACGAGGCACATGCGGCAGCTGCCGTCGATCGAGAGCTTCGGGTGGTAGCAGTAATGAGGAACCTGCAAACCGCGGTCGAGCAACACCGGCAACAGCATGCTGTTGTCTGGTACCTCGATCGTCGTGCCGTCGACGGTGATCTTGGCCATGCCGTCAGTCCTGGAGTGGACGACCGCTACCGTGACGTCCGGGATAAGGGGTGCCGGGCCGTTCGTTCTGTACCCGCTCTTGCAACTTCATCAGGCCGTCGAGCACGGCTTGTGGGTGCGGAGGGCAGCCCGGAACGTAGACGTCGACGGGAATGATGGTGTCGATGCCCTGGACGACGGCGTAGTTGTTGTACGGCCCGCCGGAGCTCGTGCAGGCGCCGAACGACATCACCCAACGTGGCTCCGCCATCTGACGGAAGACGCGCTGGAGCACCGGGGCTTGGCGGTGGGTGATCGTACCGACCACCATCAGGAGATCGGCTTGGCGCGGAGTGAAACGCGGGAGCGCGGCGCCGAAGCGATCGAGGTCGAACCGTGGTCCGGCGACCGCCATGTATTCCATCCCGCAGCACGCGGTCACGAACGGATAGCTGAAGAACGAATATTTCCTGGCCCACTGGATCGCATCGTTCAGTCGCGACATTGCGAAAGTGTCGCCGAACGCGCGACTGACGCTCTTCATGTCGTCGTCGCCTGGCTGGCGTCCTGCGACCAGGAATTGGTCGTCACTCATGCGCCGGACTTCTATAGTGGATGTCGCGAGTGCGCAAAGGCGGTTGGGCGCGTGGCCGCTCAGTTCTGACGAGTTTCCGGCAGGCTGACGTCGGGGAGACCCGCCTGACTCGGAACTGGACGTGGACATTCTGGCATCTCGCACCGTGTCCCCGTGGCGCATCCCTGACAGCAGTACACGACGCCGCGCCGACGAATGCCGCGGTCGACCGCGATCGGGCAACCGCACCACGGACAGAGAATGTTCGACATGTCGCCTCCTCTACCGACCGAGGTTTCGACCGTCAAATGTCAGTGCCGGTGGATGTTCGCCGCTTGCCTCTGTCCGCAACGATCGCCACAGTAGTGGCGTGGATTCGTTCCCGTGGATGGTCGGCGTCGCGTTGGCCGGTGCCTACGGTTACCGGCGTCCCACCGAGGTCTTTCGCATCGCGCTCCGCGCGCGTCTTCGGTTACGAAAGTTCGCGAGCCGGCAGGTGACCCTGCCCGACGCGCGCATCCACTACTGGCGTGGGGGGCGCGGTGTTCCGTTGGTGTTCGTCCATGGGTTTGGCACCGAGGCCGCCGTCAACTGGCACGAGCAATTGGTGACCTTCGCTTCCGACTACGACGTGATCGCGCCCGACATGGCGGGTTTCGGTGGCTCCGAGCGTCTCGCCGACACCAACTGCATCGCGCTGCAAGTGCGGTGCCTTCGGGCGCTACTCGACGACCTCGGACTTCCGCGCGTGTCGTTGGTCGGACACTCGATGGGTGGATGGATCAGTCTGGCGTTCGCCGCGGCGCATCCGGATCGCGTCGAGCGGCTGGTGGTCGTCGACGCTGCGGGTCTCCGTTTCGAACCCGACCTAACGCTCGAGCGGGCGCTTCTTCCGGAAACGATCGACGACGTTCGCCTGTTGATTCGCGCCAATTTTCAGCGGCCATTGCGACTTCCCGCGTTCGTCCTGCGTGATCTACTGCGCGTGGCCAAGCGCGACGCGGTGCCGCGGACGGCACTCCTCCAACGTCTCGTGTACGGTGACGAGCACGTCGACGCTCACCTCGAGCGCATCACGATGCCGAGCCTCGTCGTATGGGGACGACACGATCCGCTGACGCCCGTGACGCTGGGCGAGCGCATCGCGGCAGCGATTCCCGGCGCAGAGATGGTGTTGTTCGAGAACGCCGCGCACAGTCCCAACGTGGAAGAACCTGAGCGGTTCAACGCCCTCTTGCGGGACTTCCTGCGACGACGTGTGGCGCTGGACGAGCGCGACACACCCGTCGCCGCGCTCGGCTGAGGCCGAGTGGAATGCCCTCTCGACCGCGAAAATCGCGGTTTTGAGGGCTCGCGATGCTTGACAGCTTCCCGATGACTAACTTAGGGTGCGCCGTCTTTTCACCACACCATAGGGGGAGTGCACATGACGAAGACACAGTTGGTTGGGAAGTTGGCGGAGGAAACCGGCATCTCCCGGAAGCAGATGGAAGAGATCCTCGGCGCGCTCGTGGAGACGATTCGGAAGAGCGTGAAGAAGGGCGATACGGTCAAGATTCCCGATCTCGGGGGCTGGCGCATGCGGCAGATGAAGGCGCGCATGGGTCGCAATCCCCAGACCGGGGAAGCGATCAAGATCCCGGCCCGCAAGAAGGTCGGCTTCACCGTCGCGAAGAGCTTCAAGCAACACGTTCTCGGCATCAAGAAGTAGTCGCAAGCCGCACGCGACGTTGCGACCGAACGCGAGCGCCCCGGGGTTTCCCCGGGGCCCGAGCGTCGAGCTCGACTCAGGCCCGGCGCCGAGGTCTAGGAGGAGCCCGGTTCCCGCGTCACTCGCCGTACATTGGCGCTGAGGACCGTGCGGGTGACGCCGCTGCCGTCGACGATCACGACCTGATCGCCGTCGAGGGCGACGACTGTGAACATGCCCGGATACGACAT
>JBDSJB010000400.1:0-2871 GCA_039917665.1 Binatia bacterium | reverse complement strand
CCCAGGTGAGACCCCAGGCTTCCAGGTTGTCGGCACCGAGATTCGAGAGGAACACGTCGGACTGCGCGACCAGTCGATGCATGATCTCGCGTCCGGCTTCCGTCTTGAGATCGAGCGCCATGCTCTTCTTGTTGCGGTTGATGACGAGGAAGTACTGGTTCCAGTCGCCGACCGGCAGCGCCTTGATGCTGCGCACACCGCGGCCCTGGTCGCCGCCCTTCGGCCGCTCGACCTTGATGACCTCGGCGCCGAAGTCGGCGAGATGCTGGGCCGCGACCGGGCCCTGAAACCAGACGGTAAGATCGATGACGCGAAGCCCTTCGAGTGCGCTCGCCATGCCGGGCCTCAGCCGCCGATCGTCCCGGCGTTACGCAGGACCAGGATCTCGTCCTCGGAGAGCCCGAGGACGTCGTGGAGAATTTCGGCGCTGTGTTGACCGCGCGCCGGCGCACCGCCTGAGAGCCGAGCGGGCGTCTCGCGCATGAAGATCGGGAAGCCGAGCGTCGTCTGTTTGCCGTGGCTCGGGTCGTCGACCTCCACCAAGTAGCGATTGCGGTACACCTGCGCATCGGCGGCGGGAAACTCGTAGCTCTCGATGATGTCGGCCGAGAGCTGGTGCTCCTGGAACATCGCGCGCCAGTGCGCCGCCGACTTCCGCTGAAAGGCTTGCTCCAACACCTGCATCATCTCGAGGCGGTTGGCGCCGCAGCGCTTGTCGTGGGTGTCGAAGCGCGGGTCGTCGACGGCGAGCGCGACCAGCGGGGCGAAGATCGGCCACCAGCGATCGGTGTCGGGCATGGTGAGCGTCACCCACGGGCCGTCCTCGCTCATGTAGACCGTGCCGCTCATGGGATTGCCGGCGTCGAGTCGCGAGATCGGCTGCAGCATTCGCTCGCCGCCGATCGCGAGATACGCCTGCAGGTCGAGGCTCGCGCCGTACATGTTGCCGGCGAGCAGCGACGCGTCGACCTCCTGGCCCTCTCCCGTCTTGGCGCGGTGGTGCAGTGCCGTGAGGATGCCGAACGGCAGCATGACGGCCGTGTACATCTGACCGTGTCCAGGAAAGACCGGCGGCTGCCCGGGCTGCGGCAGGATCGGCATCATCCCCGTCCGCGCTGCGGCGAGCTCGTCGATCGCGGGAAGATCGGCGTCCGGCCCCTTCGGACCGAAGCCCGACCCGCGCGCGTAGATCAGATCGGCCTTCTTCGCGACGAGCGTCGCGTAGTCGAGACCCGCCGCAACGAGGGCGTCCCGCGGCCGATCGGTGATCAGCACGTCGGCTTGGGCGACGAGATCCTGCACCAGCGTCCGGCCCCCGGCACTCGCCAGATCCACGGCGAGGCTCTGCTTGTTCCGCTGCGCCAGCGCGGCGAACGCGTTCCACTCGCCGGGCGCGCGCTCGTATTCGACTCCGAGCGCGGGCGCCTCCGTCAACCCTTCGACCCGAATCACTTCGGCCCCGAAATCCGCGAGCAGTGCGGCCCCGATCGAGCCCCAAAACTCGACCGTCAGGTCGACGACGCGGATTCCCTCGAGCGCTTTGTTCATGTCGGAGTGCTCAGATGACCAACCCGATGCTCGCGCCATGGCGCGCCGCTTCCGCCATGAAGCGCGGCAGCCACGCCGAGCCCGCAATGTAGAGCTGCGGGATGCTGCCTTCGGCCTTGAGCTGCTCGTAGAGATGCGGGTGCGGCACCGAGCCGTACACCAGCACGACGGTGTCGAAGCCTTCCTTGCGGTAGGTCTTGCCGCCAAAGGACGACACGAGCTCGAACGCCTCCGGCATCACTTCCTTCAGGCTGAGGTTCGGGTGGATCTCGACGCCGCACTCTTCCATGCGCTTCAGGACCATGCCGACCGAGTAGCGCGCGATCTCAAAGCCCAGGTGCACCGATTTGTGGAAGATCTCGACGTGCTTGCCGCGCTCCGCCAGGAACTCCGCGACGCAGGGCGTCTCGTAGTAATCCTCCTGCGAAATGATGGCGACGCGATCACCCGTCTTGGCTTTGCCCGTCAGGACATCCCAGCCCTGCACGACGTGCGGGAGATCGAGGCCGGGAATGCCGTTCGGCACGCGCGGGACCGAGCCGGTCGCGATCACGACGGCTTCCGGCTCCAGCGCCTTGATGGCGGCGACGTCGGCGTCGGACTGCAGCCGCACGTCGACACCAAGCCGCTCCATCTCGTTCTCCTCGAAATAGACCTGATCCTCGAAATCGTCGCGGCCGGGAGAGTTGGCGGCGATGAGGAGCTGTCCGCCCAAGCGCTTGCCGCGTTCGAGCAGCGTCACCGTGTGGCCGCGCATGGCGGCGACCCGTGCGGCCTCGGTCCCCGCCAAGCCGCCGCCCACCACGACGACGCGCTTCGCGTGCTCCGCCGGCCGGTACTGCTGCTCCCAGCGCAGCTCGTTCCCGATCACGGGATTGATGGAGCACGTCGGCGTGTAGGGGAGGGTGCGCGGCTCGGACGCTTCGTCGATGCAGCGCGTACAGCTGATGCAGCGGCGGATCTCGCTCAACCGGCCTTCGCGCGCCTTGTTGGCGAACTCGGGGTCGGCGATGCCGGCCCGCACCATGCCGACGAGATCGCAGTAGCCGTCCTTGATCAGGTCCTCGGCGAGCACGGGATCGTTGATGCGCCCGCTGAACAGCACCGTGATCTTCTTGTCGAGGTCGGCGCGCGCCGCTTTGCCGAATTCCTTGAACTGCGCGTGCCCGTAGTACGACGACGGGACGTAGGACGGGGCGCCCCAGCAGTGCCCGACGTCGATGTCGACGAAATCGAGCAGCCCGGTCTCGCCGATGTAATAGAGCATCTCGCGCATCTCGAGGTTGTCGTAGCCGCCCTGGCGGAATTCTTTGCCGCTGATAC
>JBDSJB010000399.1:0-2764 GCA_039917665.1 Binatia bacterium | reverse complement strand
AGGGACGACCACCGACGGCACCCGGGTGGCCCCGTTCTACTCCGCGCTGCTGCAGGCCGCGGTGGATGCCGCGGTGCCCGTGCAGCCCGTCGCGATCCGCTACCGTGAAGCCGATGGCGCGCCGAGCGCGGCCGCCGCGTTCATCGACGACATGTCGTTTGCCGATTCCCTCGGGCAAGTGCTTGCCCGTCCGCGACTCGTCGCCGAGCTGACGTTCGGCGCGCCCATCTGGTCGGCCGACAAGAGCCGGCGCGAGCTCGCCGCCCGCTGCCGGACCTTCATCCTGCAAGCGCTCGGGCTCGCGGCGCCGGTCGTCGTACCGTGCGATCCGCCGGCCGTTCGGCGCGCAGCGTAGCCGTTTCGTACCCGGCGACGCGGAGTCCGCTCCGCAGCCACGCCGCCGAGAGATCGAGGTAGTCGCAGAGATTCTCGAAGGCGTACGGATGGCTCGTGTCCCGCGACGCGAGCCAGGCGCGCGCCGCCTCCGCGAGTCGCTGGGCACGCGGCGAGCACACCCCCGTCGTCATCCGCACCGTCAGGATCGCGTCCTCTACGACGGCGAGCGCCAGTCGCAGCTCGCCGGGCCAGGTGTCGTAGCGCGGCCGGTCGGACAGCTGGACGGCCAGCAATGGATCGATGCCGTCACCGTTGCTGCGGATGTCGCCACGGCCCCCGGCCGTGCTCTCGCGTGATGCGCGCATGGGTGGCTCCTCCTTTGGATTGCGCGCATTCCAGCACGCGGCTCGTGACCACGCGGTGACGACGCCGTTCCGCCCGGATGATCTGCCGCCCTTGACCACAGGGCCTCGCCGAGGTGAATGGACGGTACATGCGATCGTTCGCGCTTCTGGCGCTGCTCGCGGTGTCCGTCGCGGGGCTGTTCGCCCCGCCCCAGGCCCGCGCCGACGCGTCGGACACGACGCTCAGGTTCCTTCGTGACGGTACGGAGGTGAAGACGATCGACCGAGCCGCGTTGGAGCACGCCTGTAAGGCCGTGACGGTCACGATCGAGGACGCCTACTACGGTAAGCGCAAGCGCTACCGGGCTTGTCCGCTCGCCGACGTCCTGGCGCTCGGCTTCGGCAGTCTCGACGGCAAAGCCAATGAGGGCGTCGACGTGTTCTTCCGGGCCCGCGACGGTTACGAGAAACCCGCGTCTCTCGCGCGTGTCCGCGAAGCCGGCGGCTACCTCGCGTTCGCCGACGCCGATCGCATGCAGGGCGACGATCCCGGCTGGGAGCCGATCGACCGGAAGCAGGCGGACCCCGGTCCGTACTACGTCGTGTGGGAGAAGCCCGCGCAGCGCGACGCGCACCGCTATCCGTGGCCATATCAGCTGGCGGCGATCGAGCTCTCGTCGTTCGCGCGCCGTTTCCCGCACATCGCTCCGACGGGTTTGCCGGACGACGACGCGGCGTGGGCGGGCTTTCGCATCTTCCGGGGCGAGTGCATCGCCTGTCACGCGATCAACGGCGAGGGCGGCACGATCGGCCCCGAGTTGAACGTGCCGCAGAGCATCGTCGAATACCGCCCCGTCGAGCAGGTGAAGGCGTACATCCGGAATCCGCAGACGTTTCGCTACACGAGCATGCCGTCGCACGAGTACCTGACGCCGGCCGACCTCGACGGGCTGGTTGCCTACTTCCGCGCGATGCGCGATCGCAAGCACGATCCCAAGCGCGATGGCGCGAAGGCCGCAGCGCCGTGACGGCGACGCATGCGATCGCGGGAACGCTGCTCCACGCCGGTGTTCGGACGGTCGCGACCCGCCACGGCGACTTCACCGTGCACGTCTGCCGCGATCTGACGCGTCACACGTATTTGCTCGTCATCGCCCGCGGCGATCCGACGACGGCCGAGCCGCTGCTCACGCGGGTGCACTCGTCGTGCGTCACGAGCGAGACGTTCGGCGCGTGTGACTGTGATTGCACCGAACAGCTCGACGCCGCGCTGGGCGCGATCGCCGCGGCCGGGCGGGGCGTCGTGTTCTATCTCGATCAAGAAGGGCGCGGCGCCGGATTCGCCGCCAAGGTGCGCGATCGCATGCTCGTGCAAGCGAGCTACGGCCGCCTCGACACCTTCGAGGCGTACGCGCAGATGGGTCTCGCCGCCGACCTCCGGTCGTACGAAGCCGTCGCCGCCGCGCGCACGCTCCTCGGGATCACGGCGCCGCTCACGCTCCTCACCAACAATCCGGAGAAGCTCGCGATGCTGGGCACGCTCGGTGTGCCGCTCGGCGACTCGGTCGGCCTGGCGCTCCCGCCGTCGCCGTTCAATCGCCACTACCTCACGGCCAAGGCCGAAGCCGGCCACCAGTTTCCGAAGTCGATCGGTGTCCAAGCGGAGCCCCCCGAGCCGGTCGATCCCATCGTGCCCGCGGGGCTCGTCGAGGCGACCAGTCTCGTTCGGATCGGCGCGTATTGGTTGCCGGTGCGGGTCCACGACGATGCGGCGGTCGCCGCGCACTGGTTTCGTCTTCATGCCTACGCGGATCTCGCCGGTGGCCGCGAGCGCGTGGTGCTGACCTACGGCGATCAGACGGCGACGCCGGTCGTGTTGCGGGTGCAGCGTGAATCCTTGCTCGAACGTCTGCCCGCGCAGCGTCCCGGTATCGAGAAGCAACGCTGGTCGGCGACCGTCCACGCGTTCCTCGCACACGGGTCTGGCGTGGCCATCATGATCGACGACGCGCGCGGTGCGACCATGCTCGGTCCCGGGATGCCCGCCGCGACCGTGCTCGACCCGACGCCCGACGCGACGACTC
>JBDSJB010000398.1:0-9707 GCA_039917665.1 Binatia bacterium | reverse complement strand
AGCTGCGCGATCAGCTCACCGCGATAGGCGGGCGTCGCTTCGGTGAAGACGACGAGCACGAACTGGTGGCCGTCGGGCGCGCGCACGATACCGGCGTCGGCATAGTCGGGTCCCCACGTGCCGCTCTTGGCGTACACCTCGAGGCCGGGAATGCGCGCGGCGCCGCCGGCGATCCGGCGTGCCAGGTGCGGCTGTTCTTTCGGATCGCGCTTCATCCGCCGACGCACCGTCGCCGAGTCGTCCGGCGTGAGGGCGCGATCGGTCGCGAGCAGCGCCAGGAGCTTGGCGGTCCCGATCGCGGTCATGGCCTGCCGATTCGGGAGCTCGCCGTCGGCGCTGGTCAGCCCCCCGCGCACGGTTTGATCCCGGAGGAACTGCCGATCGCGTCCGACCAGGTCGCCATCGCCGTCGTACGTCGGATTCACGCAGTGGAGATCGTCGATGCCGAGGCTCCCGAGCCAGCGCTTCACGGCCTGGCGACGCTCGCGAAAGGTTCGATACTCGCTCGGCGCGAGCTCGGGCCCTGGCGTGGTGTCGGTGAGCCGCGCGAAGACCTTCTGCGTCGCTTGATTGCTGCTCTGACGAATCATCGCCTCGAGCTGCGTGTCGAGGCCCTTGTCGATCGTGAGCCGTCCTTCTTCCTGCCAGCGGTACGCCGCCATCAGGTAGACGAACTTCACGACGCTCGCGGGGTAGATCGCCGTGTCGCCGCCGCTGTGGGCGAGTCGCGGCGGTCCGTTCTTCGGGATGTCGAGCAACGCGATGCCGACCTTGGCGCGACGGAGCGCCGGGTCGGGGGCGGTGAGCGTTGCCATCGTACGATCCAGAAACGTCTGGAGCTCGGGCGTGGCCTGGATCGTTCCGAGGTACGCGCGTGCCGGCTCGGCGGGCGGCGGCGCTGCCCGCGCCACGACGGCCCCGGCCAACGCACCAACGAGCGACGCAAAAACAACGGTCATCCCACGAATGCTCGAGCGCATGAGCGCCGTACCATAGCCGACGACGGCCACGTACGTCAGCCCTCGTTAGGTTTCTCGGCCCTGGGATTTCCGCTACAAACCGGCCCCCAAACAATGGAGGACGCATGATGCAGCGGTGGCTGATGGCCGTGGTGGCGCTCGCAAGCTTGCTCGGTGGAGGTGGGCCCGCGGAGGGTTTTCAGCCCCCCACGCTCACCCCCGCGCAGCAGGCCTCGTTGAAGCAGAATTTCGCGCTCTGCCTCAGCAAGCTGAAGGGTCCCTACACGGAGAACTTCTGCCTCTGCCGCGACGGCCAGAAGCTCGGCGTCCAGGCGCCCAACGGCGCCGTCCGGGTTCCGTGCGCCAACCCGATCTTTTGCTCGGCGTACCGCGCCCCCTGGGCCGAGGCGCTCACGAAAGAGCGGATGTACATCGCGAACATCTTTTCGCGGGACCGCAGCCTCTGGGACACCTTCCCGAATCATCACGACCTGGTCCGGGGCTATGTGCTCGAGAAGTACTTCATCGAGACCCACCCCAACCACAAGCTCGCGCAGATGAAGCAGTACCGCGGGCTGTCGAGCGCCGAGGACGAGATCCCCGCCGGGATGGCGTTCTTCGAGAAATATCTCGGCTCGAAGGCGTTCGATCCGAATCAGCATTTCTTGCTCGCCTACGAGCTGCAGCGCCGCTACTTCGCGCGCGACGACGTCGGGCAGGTGCAGAAGGTCCGCAACATGGCCGTCCGCATCGAGTCCCAAAAAGCCGACTTCAAGCCGCTCAAGGACGCCGTGCACAATCAGGTGTCGTCGAGCCTGCTGCCCGGGCTCGCAACCTATCGCGCCAAGCTGCCCGCGGGCGGCGTCCGTGACCAGGTCGACGATCTCATCCGCGAGATCCAGAAACTGACCGTCCTCGACGAGACCGCGCTCGCGCCGCAGGTGCAGGCGATCACCGACAAGGACGTCCGGGATCAAATGACGACGCTGCTGCAGAACGCGACGACCCCGGGCGTCGAGGCGGTCAGCGCGCTCGGCACGATGATGGCGACCGCGCGCGGCGTGATCGTCGCCGGGCGGATTTCGACGGCGGACGCGCGCCGCCTCGTCGACCGCGACATTACGGCGGCGCAGGTCCTGCAGCAACGCGGCAGCACGCTCCTCGCGACCGCGGGCACCACGGCGAAGGATCACGTGCAGGTGCTGCGGGGCCTGACCGATGCCGCGTACGGCGCTGGCCTCCTCAACACGCGGGAGCACGCCGCCGCGAGCGCTGCGACCCGCGACCTCCTCGCCAAGGACGACAGCGATCGCGTCGAGTTCGGCCTCCGGCTGAAGGAAGCCGAGCGCGTCGTCGAGTGGGCGCAGGGCAACGCGGAGCTGGCCTTCGCGGAGGTCGCCGCACCCTGGAATTTCCTCTTGCCCGACACCGCCGGCATTCGTGACGACGTCCTCCGCGGCTCACCGCTCATCCTTTATGCCGAGGCCGCGCGCCGCCTCGACGACTTCGTCGCCGGCAACGATCGTCCACGCCACCGCTTCTTCGGCGAGACGGTCGAGAGCGACGTGCGGGCGCTCAACCCCGGGTTGGCCTACGGCCGCCTGCGCGTCGGCTTGAAGGACCACGGCTACACGCGCGACGAGATCGTGGCGCTCCCCGAGACGCCGGCCGACCTCGATCCCGCGGCCGGCATTCTCACCCAGGGCGAAGGCAACGTGTTGTCGCACGTGCAGCTCCTGGCGCGCGCGCTCGGCATTCCGAACGTCGTGCTCGGCCCGAAGGCGTTCGACCGCCTGCGCCTCCACGACGGCAAGGTCGTCCTCTTGATCGCGACCCCCGGCGGTCGGGTGATCCTCGAGGAAGCCAACCAAATGACGGCCGAGGATCGCCGCGCCTACGACGAGTTCACGCGCAACCAAACGCGCACCAACGCCGGCGACCTCGGCGCCGCGACGAGCCGGAAGCTCCACATCGACCGCGACAAGATCGACCTCGGCCCGAAGCTGCCGATCGACCTCACGGAGGTGCGCCGCAAGGACTCGGGCGTGTTCTGCGGACCGAAAGCGGCGTTCCTCGGCGAGCTGAAGTCGCTCTTTCCCGATCACGTCGCGCGCGGGATCGTCGTCCCGTTCGGCGCGTACCACGACCACTACGCCCACGCGACGGTCGTCGTGCCCGACGGCCTGACGACGCAGAGCATCGCGACGCCGGGCGAGCCGCTCCCGATCTTCGTCGAGCGCACCTACCAGACGTTCTTCGACGAGCTGATTCCGGCGAAGAAAACCGAGCGCGAGCTCTCCGCGTGGATCGAGCCGCGCCTCGAGATCATCCGCCACACGATTCGGACGACACCGCTCAGCCAGCCCCTCCGCCAGGCCATCCGCGACGGGCTCGCCAAGAACGGCTTGCTCGTCGGCAACTCCAACGACACCGTCGGCTGCTTCGTCCGGAGCGACACCAACGTCGAGGATCTCGACAACTTCAACGGCGCCGGCCTGAACCTCACCGTCTTCAACCGCCGCACGCTCGACGACATCTACTCGGGCCTCACCGAGGTGTGGGCGTCCCCGTTCCAGTTCCGCTCGTTCTCGTGGCGGCAGACGCTGATCGACGATCCCGTCTGGGTGCTGTCGTCGGTCGTGATCCTCGAGTCGGTGCCGTCGGAGAAGTCGGGCGTGCTGGTGACCGCCGACGTGAACGGCGGCGTACCCGGGAAGATGCTCATCGCGACCTCCGAGGGCGTCGGCGGCGCCGTCGACGGCACCTCGGCCGAGACGATCCTCTGGTCGCCGGAGCGCGTCGAGCTCGTGACGCTCTTCAAATCACCCTGGAGGAACGCCCTCGACGCGCACGGCGGCAGCAAGGTGGTCCCGTCGACGGGCAGCGACACGGTGCTGCAACCCGACGAAGTGAAGCAGCTCGTCGAAGCCGGACAGCAGATCACCAAGAAATTCACCCCGGTCACCATGGCGAGCGGACAGCCAAAGCCGTGGGACATCGAATTCGGCTTCACCAACGGGAAGCTCTGGCTCTTCCAGTGCCGGCCGTTCCTCGGCAACGACGACCTCAAGAACATCCCGGCGCTGGCCGCCCTCGATACTTCCTCGGGCGCGACCCGGACCGCAAAACTCTCGCTCACGCAGGTGCTCAAGTGATTCGTCTCGCTCGACTGATCGCGCTCGGCCTCGCCTTCGCACTGCTCCTTCCCGCTAGCGCGCGCGCCGCCCTCGAAGCGGGCGACACCACCTGGGACGGCAGCGAGCCGCCGCAGGGCGTCTATTTCCATTGGTACGAGCCGTCCCTCTACGCCGGCTTCGCGCCGCGCACGCAGGACCCGACGCGCCTCCACATCGAGCTCAGCCGCGGCAATCAGGTGCGCGTGACGATGGTGCTCGGCGACGCCGAGCTCGACGCCTACCTCGGCGATCTGCAGCAACGCCGGACCGTCGTCGACGAGATGATCGCCGCCGGCGCGCTCACGCTCAGCACCAACCGCGTCTGGGAAGGCTACCAGCAAGGGCTCGAGCAGGCCGGCGTCGTCGCGGCCGCGGGCGGCGCGCCCGACGCCGCCCGGCGCGCCAAGAGCCTGGCAATCATGAAGCAGCTGAACCCCGAGCGCGTGTTCGCGATCAAGCTGCCGCTCGCGGCCGTCGCCGCGCGCTGGCAAGAGGTGCTCGCGGCGACCGCCGACCCAGGCGACTCCGTGCTGCGCCTCGACGCCGCCAACGCCGCCCTCCCCGGCCGCATCGACCTGGAGGCGCTGACCTCGGCCCTCGACGGGATTCTGGCGCGCGCCTTCGACGCCGCGCGCAAAGGCGACGCCAAAGGGCTCGAAGGCCTCACCCAAAGCTTCATCGAGCAGGCGACCGGCGGACACTATCGCGTCGTCGACGGCGCCGTCGTAGCGAACGAGTTCACGACGATCTACCCGGCCGGCACCGCCGAGGCGACGACCACCTACAAAGGCGAGAAGCTCCCCGATTTCGGCGTCACCGGCATCTGGCCTCTCGTCCGTCGCACCAACGGCCGCGGCATCCTCGGCATGGTCGACTATCTTTCGCCCAACCCCGGGTACGGCTTCATCGCGATGCTGCCGTACCAGTACGCCGGCGGCATCACCTACAACGCCTTTCATAACGCGGGCGTCCGCTGCCAGTTGAACAGCACGCCCTTCCTCCCGAGCGCGTGGCGCACGATCGCCGGCGAGCGCAGCGGCAAGCCGTACGAGAACCTCTGGATCATCAGCCGCGGCCCGACGTCGCACGGCTGCACGCGGCTCGCGTCGGGACATATGAGCGAGCTCCGGCAGATCGTCCCGTCGGAATCCGACACGCTCACGCAGGTGAAGACCTACCGGAATCTCCCCGGCTGCTACGACGTCTTCGACATCGACGGCGACGGCAAGGACGAGGTGATGGGCGTGCAGTACTACCTCGCGTACAAGAGCAACGAGCACACGCCCGTGAAGGCGTACGTGACCAACAAGCGCGAGCCCTTCTATCGCTGGCTCTACGGCAACAACGTCGAGCTCGGCGCGGTCGGCCAGACGCGCCTCAAGAGCGTGCCCGTCTGCCGCTTCATCGGGAAACGCGCCTCCGAGCGCGCGACGCTCCGTGATCTGCCGCTCTACGAGGCGACGTTTGCGCCCGAGCCGATCCAGTTTTTCCGCACCAAGGTGGCGTTCGACAGTGCTCCGGGTTTCGAGTTGAATCGGGAGCTTCGCAAGATCGGGGCGGGACACACGCTCGATCGCGCGCGCTTGCTGCTGAAGTAGACCCCCGCAGGAGGACGATGATGCGAACCATACGCATGCCGATGCTCGCCCTGGGGGTGATGCTCACTGGAACGATGCTGCTGTCCGCCGCGCCGCCCGTCATCGCGGACTGGGCCGCGCCGCCGCTCGCGGGGGATCGCGCCGAGCGCGGCCTCATGGTCGAGGAGCCGCCGCGTTACGGCGTCTTCTACGACGAGGCCGAGCCGTCCTTCTACACGGGCTTCGCGCCACGCACGCAGGAACCCGGGCGACTCCACATCCATCTCGGACGCGGCAACCAGCTGCGCGTCACCGAAGTGCTCTCCGACGCGGTCATCCGCGAGTACGCGCGCGATCTCGCGGAACGCCAGCACACCTATCGCCGTCTGATCGACGGCGACCGTCTCGAGCTCACGCAGAACACGAGCTTCGAGGATTTCGAGCACGCGCTCGCCAAGGTCGACATCGATCACCTGGTCACCGAAGAGGCGCGCCTCTCGCCGGTGGCACTCCGCGAACGCAATCTCGCGCTCATGGAGCAGCTGAACCCAGGGCGAATCTTTCGGATCGCGATGCCGCTGCGCGTGCTCGCGGGGCGCTTCGTCGACCAGCTGCAGCCCGCGGATCGCAGCAAGCTCGACGCAACCCGCCGTCTCGCGCTCGTCAATCAACTACTCCCGACGCGCCTCTGGCTCGCCGAGCTCCCCGCCGGCGCGAGCGCGGCGCTCGACGATCTCGTTCGCCGTGCTCCGGCGCGCAGCGACGACGGCGCGGCGCTCGATGCGTGGCTTCCAGCCTACGCGAGCCTGCTCGCGCGCGTCAGCGGCGACCGCTATCCCGTGCGCGACGGCGTCGTCACGTTCGACGAGTTCACCGCGCTCTATCCCGTCGGCTCCGTGGCCGCGTACACGCAGTGGCGCGGCCGCTCGATCCCGCTGTATCCGACGCCCGGACGGCGCGCGCTCACGACCCATCAGCGCACGCTCCTCGCCGACCACATCCCGACCGACGACTCCTACAGCTGGTCGCCGTGGCTGCCGTACATGCACGTCACGCCGACGATGCACAATGCGATTCACACGCCGTGGTGGAAGATGCGGCCATCCGACGCGTCGTTCTTGCCGGCCGCCTGGCGCTCGGTGACGCGCGGCAGCCGCGACGGCCAACCGTTCCAACGCGTCTGGCTGCTCTCCCGCGGCCCGATGTCGCACGGCTGCACCCACCTCAATACCGGCCACATCGCCGAGCTCCGTCAGATCCTGCCCGCCGACTCCGAGCAGCTCTACGACGTCGACGTGTTCCTGACGCGCTCGGAGCACTACGACGTCTTCGACATCGACGGCGATCTGACACCCGAGGTGATGGGCGTGCGGTACTTCATCGCGTACTCGCTCGTCGCGGGGAAACCCGATCGCCTGCGCGTGAAGAACGAGCGGCACGCCTACTACGACTGGCTCTACGGCGGCGACCTCGGCTACGAGGGCGAGCGCGGCGTGTTTCACGATGTCCGCGACGCCCGCTTCGTCGGCCGCGACGCCGCCGAGGGCCGGAGCTACGCGAAGGTCGCGCTACGCGAGGCCGACTACCAACCGGAGACGGTGCAGTTCTATCGGATGGTCGACATCCCGTTTGCGCGAGCGCTCCGCCAGGTCGGCCTGCACGCACCCGCGGCCGACTTCTTCCAGCGGCGCGAGGCCGCGACGACGAAGGGGCTCCACGCCGCCGTCGACCGTGATTTCGCGCGATCGCGACGCGCACCGCGCGATCAGTAGGCGACGGCCCAGACGCCGGCGGGGTCGCGCACCACGACGAGCTGGGGCGGGAACACCAGCGAGAGCGCGATCCCCGCGCACATCTGGATCTCCTCGCCGCCCTTGATCTTCACGAACGACTCGGGATTCGCGGGCCGGAAGAGCTTGCCGTCCTTCCGCGTGATCATGACCTCGGGGTTCCCGGTCGTGACGAACCCGAGCTCCGCCGCTTTGGGCGCGTCGATCTTGACGCCGGCGGCGTGGGCCGCGTCGACGCACTTCGCCTCTTTGATCTTCGCGAGCTCGACCCGCTCGTTTCGTCCGAGGATCTCGTAGAGGCCCTTGAAGTCCGGCTTGAACAGGCCGACCCGCTTCATCACCAGCGCGGCGAGCTTCTTCTTGTCGTCGTCGCTGAGCGACGTCACGCCCTCGTAGTGATGCCACGGCATGTCGGGCACGAAGTCAGCGACGATCTCGTGCTCGAAGATCATCCGGCCCTTGCCGGTCTTCTCCTCGCGACCCGCGCCGGTCTGATTCGTGGCCATGGTCTTGCCGTCGTCGGCGGCCGTGTTCTCTTCGTCGGTGACCGAGGTCCAGGACAGCCGACCGCGGTACGACACCTCCTCGTCCACCGGCATGAACTCGATCCGAATCTTGTTCTTCCCGCGCCGCACCACCGGCCCGAGCGCGTCGACCGGAATCCAGACCGCCGGACCGATCTCGCGCTCCTTGAACAGCACCGGCAAGCTCTCTTTCTGCACCGGTTGCTCCCCGTAGGGCACGCCGTTCACGAAGATCGCGGCGACCCCCGCGACGCTCTCGACCTTGTCCTCTTTCGCCGGCGTCCCGACGTAGGGCGCGAATTTGAGCTCGACGTTGACGATCGTGGCCGACGCGGCGGCGGGAACGAGCAACAGCAAGAGGGCGAGCATTCGCGCGGAGCGTGTGAGGATACCGGAGCGTGTCAGCCTAGCGGAGCGTGTCTGCCTAGCGGAGCGTTTCAGCATGATGGGTCCTTTCGAGGGCGGCGCGGCCTTGTGCTTCGTCACGGGCCAGCTTGTCAATCGAAGCGCGCCGACGCGAGCACGGCCAGCGCCACCGGCTCGAGATGCGCGAAGGTTTCGGCGTCGGCACCGAGCAGCAGGGTGACCTTCGCGACGCCGTTCGGCGTCGGGCGATACGCGCTCCAGACGGCCATCGCCGCCGCACCGTCGTCACGGGTTTCGATCGTGACGGGCCCGTCGACACCGCCCCACGGGCCGGCCGTGAATCCCGCGATGAGGCCACTCCGGACGCGGCCTGCCGCGATTTCCGCCACCACGCGCGCCAGCACGTCGGCGGTGGTCAGCGGCGGGAACGTCACGATGTGGCCGGCGAGATAGGTCGACGGCCGAGCGGGGTCGCGCACGCCCAGCTCGGCGCCCTCGCCGCGGGTCTGCCACGCGGCGGGGATCGTGAGGGTGAGGCCGGCGCCGGCCCAGTGCACCGTTCGCGTCGGGCCGACCGGTGTCGGATCGCCACGGAGCTGCCGGCCGGCGCTGGCGGCCGGTATGGCCGCGGCCGGCGCGACGATCGTACCGGGGCCAGTCGCCGGTCCGCTGGCCATCCTCGGAGCTAACGTGTCGTCGACGGCGAGGGTCGTCCACGCGATGCCGACCCGTGACGCGACCGCCATCGCGCCGGCGAGCACGCACGTCGCGATGGCGAGCGGGAGCCGGAGGCCCGCGGGCGGTCCAAAGATCAAGGTGCAGTCGTCCGCGGCTGAACGTTCCGGCGCGAGACCGGCGACCTCGTCGGAACATCCCGGCCCGTGCAAGGTCGAAGCGGGCGAGCGCGAGACGGGACGCGCCAGAATCCCGCCACGCTCGTCCGCACCCAAACACGTCGCGCCGGCACGTCGTCCGGTCGACCAGACGATACGTGAGCCCCTGAAAGCGGCGCGTGAGATGCGGGCCCTCGCCTTGCAGGACGACCGGCCCAGCGACGTCGAGCCGGACGTCTTGCCACGCGGCGAGCGGGAGACGGGCGAGCTCGGCACCGTGTGCAACCCGCCGCAGCGCTGCGATCGCGAGCGCGAGTACCGCCAGCGCACTGACGAGGCCGGCGACCAGCACGGGCAGCGCGGGAAGCGGCAGGCCCTCGATCGTCACGGGCGTCGTTCGGATCGAACGACCGGCACCGCCGCTACTCGTCGTCATTGCGACGCAGCGGCGCGGCCGCTAGCAGGGCGCCGTGGACCCGACC
>JBDSJB010000397.1:0-3589 GCA_039917665.1 Binatia bacterium | reverse complement strand
CGTCCGCGCCGCCGAAGCGCTCGTCGAGCGTGTCACCGACGACGAGCATCGACGCGAGCATGCCCGCGACCAGCGCGAACACGAGCGCGTAGAGCCGCCACGGACGCGCCGTCGCCGCCTCAGTCACGCGAGTGAGTGCGTCCGCCGTTGGGTAGTCTGGGCATATGGGAACCGGCGATCACGCATATGATTCCGCATCCGTCTGACCATTGTTTTACGCAACGACTGCATTCTTCGCCCCTGCTAAAATTCGGGTCGACGATTCCTCTCGAATCGCCCGATCCGCAAGCGACGACCCTTACTTTGGACGCCATCGCCGACGAGCCCGCGTCACGCCGGATTGAATTGACCGTGTCGAGGTCCGACGCGCTGTCCAATGGGCTCCTGCTCGTCGCCATCTGCTACTTCGTCGCGACGGCCCTGTGCGGGATCGGGTGGCCGTACGCCGCCGGGCTCGACTTCTACAGTTTCTATACGGCGTCCCACGCGGCCCTCGGGGGCCAAAACCCCTACGATCCGGCGCAGCTGCAATCGCACTATCAAGGATTGGGGTTGGCGGGTTCCGTCAGTCCTTACTTCTACCCACCCGCATGGGCGCTGCTCTTCGCCCCCTTGACTGCATTGCCGGTGCCCGTCGCGTTGATGGCCTGGAAGGCGACGAACGTCGTCTTGATGATGGGATGCCTCTATGTGGGCGTGGAGCTCTACGACCTCGAGCGACCGACTTCGGCCCGCGCGAAGTATCTAGCTGCTTACGCGCTGACGATGTCTCCCTCACTCTCATTGCTGCTGCTCGGCCAATCGACGTTCGCCGTGTTGGGGTTCTTGCTCCTCTTCGTCTTTTGCTACGAGCGCTCTCTTGTCCTCGCGGGAACTGCCCTCGCTCTCGCGTGCATCAAGCCGCACCTGGCGTGGCCTTTCGTGCTGTGGGCCATGCTCAATCGCGACTGCAAGACGCTGGGCGTGATGCTGCTGGTGAATCTCGTCGGCGTCGCGGCCTATTTGTATGTGTGCGACCTTTCGATCGTGGCTTTGGCAAATTCGCTGCGGCCCGCACTGACCGGATGGAGTAGCTATCCGGCGAACTACATCGACAGTCCGCAGAACATCGGCTTGGCGTCGAGCCTCTACGGCATCCTGTCGGTGCCAAGAGGGGTGGCGATCGTGGGTGCCGTCGCGCTTGGATTCACGGCCGTGGGGGTGATCGCTCGCGTGGGGAAGGCGAGGCTGCCGCTCGAGCAAGCGTTACCGTTACTACTCTTGGTCGGACTCTTGGCCACCACGGTGCACCCCTACGACTTGGTGGGGGTCGTGCCCGTATTCGCGTGGCTTCTCGGTCGAGAAAGCTCCTACCTGAGAACGGCGGGCCTGCTCACGGCCATGATCCTGATCTTGCCGTTGAGAGCGGTGGAATTCGCTCACGGATTCACACCGGAAAGCGTCGGTGTCGTGATGGACCACTATCGCAGCGTCGTGCTCGTCGCGTTGATGGTCGTGAGCGCGTGCGAGGTGCTGCGCGTCGCCGGGCATCGCGAGGCGAGCGGCTGTCCGAACCGCCCTTGATCGGCACTCCGATCGAACACCAGACGATCCGATAAACGCCGCACCGCCGCGCCGCTCCCTCCGCGGCGGTCGACGTGCTACGGCCCCACCACAACAGAAGTCAGAACAACGAAGAAGCGAGGCCGGGCTCATGAGCATCGATTTCAGCGTCAAGGGAAAACATGTCCTGATCACCGGTGGCACCAGCGGGATCGGGGCCGCCTTTGCGGAGGCGTTCTCGCAGGCCGGGGCGGTGGTGACGATCGTCGACATCGCGCCGCCACGGGCCGACCAGCATTCGGATCTCAAGTTCGAACAGGTCGACATGTGCGACGACGAGGCCGTGGCGGCGCTCGGTGCCCGCACGGACCGCATGGACGTCGTCATCCATTGCGCGGGCCGCACCGCGCTCGTCCAGGAGTATTCGCCGATCGTCTTCAATGAGATCGTCAACCTACACCTCACCGGCGCGCTTCGCCTCGCCAACGCGTTCCGCCCGCATCTCAAGGCAAGCCGTGGCTGCATCATCCAGATCGCCTCGATGACCTCGTATTTCGCGGCCCCGTATTCCCCGGCGTACGGCGCCGCCAAGACCGGCATCATCTCCTTGACCCGTACGCTCGCGGTCGAATTCGCCGCTGACGGCATCCGCGTCAACGCGATCGCGCCGGGCTGGATCGACACGCCCCTCACGAAGATGATTCCGGAGCAGATGCCCGACGTGAACCGGAGGATTCTCGAGCGCCTGCCGTCCGGGCGGTGGAACACGCCGGACGAGCTCACCGGCCTGGCCGTCTTCCTCGCCTCCCCGGCAGCGAGCATCCTCACCGGCGTGACCATCGCCGCCGACGGCGGCTACTCGGCTACGTGAACCGCGTCGTCAGGGGCAGGGCGGCGCCGGCGGACACGCGACCAGCGGCGCGTCCTTGGCGCTGAATTGGCCGCGGCCACCGGGGATCGGCGGATCGGTGCCGGAGTCGCGTCGCACCGTCCCGCCGAAGGTCGCGCAGAAGCTCCGCGTGCCGCTCGTGAAGCGGACGGCGAGCACGCCCTGCGCCGGCTCGTTGAGCGAGTAGGCGATCGGCTGCACCTTGGCGTCGCACTGCACCCTGAGCAGCTTGCCGTGCTTGACCATCGCGGCTTTGCACGGACCGTGGGCGAAGGCGGTGTCCTTGTACTTGTACCCGAGCAGCGGCGCGGTGCCGCTCGCACGCCACCCGGCGCTTGGCAGCTGGAAACACACGGACTCGCTGCCGCCGTTGGCGTTGTAGAGCTGCAGGCTGGCGCCGTCGGCGACGGGGTCGATACCGGTGCCGGTGCTGCTGTCGATGGCGGCATCCTTCGACTGGACGATCAGCTTCCGGCGGCTCGGATCGTCGTCGTCCTTGACGAGGAGCTGCCGGCCGGTGATCGCCGTCGCCGGCGGCTGCGCGCAGTCGAGGTCGTTGCCCGCCGTGCAACCAGCCGGGCAGCAATCGTCGCCCGTGGCGCAGCTGGTGATCGGGGAGCCGCCACCGCAGGCGGTGCCGGTGCAGCTCTCGCCGGCGATGCACGTGTCACCGCTGCTGCAGGCCGCGCCGTTGGTCGGTGAGCAGACGGACGGCGCGCCGACGCACTGCCAGCACGTTTCGACCGCGCAATACTGGCCGCAGCCGTCGCCGCCCGCGAGGTCGCCGTCGTCGCAGCCCTCGCCGGGGTCGAGCGTGCCGTTGCCGCAGTCGTCGAGGCCGACGTCGACGTTCCACGTGCGGCTGCTCGCCACACCGGCGCGTATGGTCGGATGGATGATCGGCGACTGGTCGGTGACGCGGAGCTCGAGCGTGTGCGGTCCGATCGTGGTGGCGAGCGCGTGCGACGCGGTCGCGCCATTCGCGATCGCCTGCGTCGCGACCACCTCACCGTCGACCAGCCACTCGGTCATGACGGCAGGTCCGTCCGCCGGACCGAGCACGGTCGCGCTGAAGGCGCCGCCCGGATACGGC
This sequence comes from Binatia bacterium, assembly GCA_039917665.1. Lineage (GTDB taxonomy): Bacteria > Desulfobacterota > Binatia > UTPRO1 > UTPRO1 > UTPRO1. Next base: position 65 of record JBDSJB010000397.1, on the reverse strand, counting down.
CGGTCGACGGTGCCCGGCGCCGGCGACTCGCTGCCGGGCTCGATCTCGTCGATGCCGCCCGTGGG
>JBDSJB010000396.1:0-7891 GCA_039917665.1 Binatia bacterium | reverse complement strand
CCGACTCGCCGGTGATCTCCTCGAACACCGAGAGCGCTTCCTCGACCATGTCGTTCACGATCTGCTTCGACGGCTTCATCGAGTCGATGAAGCTGACGCCCTGCCCGGCCGCCTCGAACATGAGGTCCGCGCGGCGGTGATCGTTCGCGGCCTGGATGTAATCCGAGCTGAGCAGCATCTGGTACGGCGAGTTCAGCACGCGCGGCGCCTCGGGCTTCGCCCACTCTTCCGTCCACGGGCACTTGAGGACGCGCATCGCGAAGCCGGACACGCTCTTCGAGTAGACCGTGTCGTCGGCCGTCGCCGCGACGAGCTTCTCTTTGATGATCATGTCGTTGTCGGACTCGCGCGACGCGAGCCAGAGCGTGCCCGTCCAGACGCCAGCCGCTCCGAGGCAGATCGAAGCCGCCAGGTGGCGACCCGTGGTCACGCCACCCGCCGCGACCACCGGCGTGTCGCCCGCGATCGCCACGACCTCGGGCACGATCGAGAAGGTCCCGATCGGACCGGTGTGGCCGGCCGCGTCGTAGCCCTGCGCGATGATCACGTCGACGCCGGCTTCGATCTCACGCTTCGCCTGCCGCGCCTTGCCGATCAGGCCGAACACTTTCATGCCGCGCTCGTGTGCCGCCTTCAGCATGAACGCCGGGCTGCCGAGACCGGAGACGAACACCGGGGCGCGCTCGTCGAGAATCACCTCGAGCTGCTTCCGCGCGATGTCCTGGTTCAGCCCGCCCCACTGATGCAGCGCCTGCGAGCCCTTTGGCTCGGGGACGTTGTACTTTTCCTTGATGTAGGCCGCGAAACGCTTGTGCTCTTCGGGGATCTTGCTGAGCAGGGTTTCGAGCGTGTCGGCGTCGGGCGCCGATGCGGGGAGCACGAGGTCGATGCCGAACGGCTTGTCGCCGACGCGGCTCCGGATCCACTTGATGTCGGCGCCGATCTCGTCGGCGGTGTGCATCGCCTCGCCGAGCACCGCGAAGCCGCCCGCGTTGACGACCGCCGCGACCACGTCTTTGCAATGCGTGAACGCGATGATCGGGAAGTCGATGCCGAGCATGTCGCACAGCTTGGTATGCAACGGGTTTCTGCCCACGAGATCTCCTTCGAATCGGTGATGATCTTCGCCGAGGATGGTGACGAGGCGCGCGAACTTCGCGACCGCGGAAGTAGAACATGTTCTAGTTTGGCTGGCAAGCGCGGCGGGCCTGTCGAGCCGCATTTCGGGGCCGTGAAACCGGACTCGACCCGAGTCAGGCGCTGGGTTAGGGTCGCCTTCGTGCGCAGTCGACGACGCCGACGCTTGATCGTTCCCGTGATCGCCCTTTTCCTGGCGGCGCACGCGGTCTGCGTCTGCGCCACGTCTGCCGTGGCAAGCGTCGCGACGGCCCGCTCGCACGCGGCGCGCGTCGTGGGTGACGGCGCCCCCGATCCCCACGCCTGCTGCCACCCCGACGCCGACGCGCCGGCGCACCGCGATTCCGCACCGCCGTGCCTGCACTGCTCGCACGGGGCGCTCGCGACGGCCGACGCGACGCTGCAGCTTGCGCCGCCGACCCTGGTCGCCGCGCCCATCTTTCTCCTGCCGGAGCGCTCGCTGCCGCGCGCCGAGGCGTGGGGGCATCGCCGCCTCTCCGATCCGGGCGGCAGCATCGCAGCCCTCCTAGTCCTCGCGTACACCTCCGTCCTGCGGCTCTGAGTTCTCACCCGTCGTTTTTCGCGTCTTCCCACTCTCGACGAGGTCACTCATGAGTAGCTTGCTTTGGACGAGCGCCGTCTGTGCGCTCAGCATGTTGGCCGCCGGTTGTGCGGCCGTGAATCCACGCGCCGGATTCGGCGACGTCCAACGCCTGGTCAGCGCGCGCGCTACCCTCGATGTCGCGTGGCCCGCCGACGACGCCGCCGACCAGGCGATCGCTGCCACGGTGACCGCGCTGCTCACCGAGCCGTTGACGGCGGAAAGCGCGATGCGGATCGCGCTTCTCGAGAACCGTGGACTCCGCGCGCTCTACCACGAGCTCGGCATCGCCGAGGCCGAGCTCGCCGGCGCCGGCCTGCTGCCGAATCCCGTCCTGCACGCCAACGTTCGCCTCGGGCTCGGGCCATCGGGGACGGGCGCCGAGCTCGGGCTGGTACAAGACCTGATCGGCGCCCTGCAGATCCCGCTGAAGAAGCGGGTCGCCGGGGCCAAGCTCGCGACCGCCAAGCTCGAGGTCGCCGACGCCGTGTTGGCCCTCGCGTTCGATACGAAGGCCACGTTCTACCGCCTACAAGGCGCGCAACAGATGCTGGAGCTCCGACGCACGGTCGTGCGGGGCGCTGCCGCGTCTCGTCAGGTCGCCGAACGGCAGTTCGCCGCGGGGACCATCACCGACCTGGCGCTCGCCACCGAGCAAGCCCTCCATGAGGAAGCCACGGTCGAGCTCACGATCGCCGAGAGCGCCGCCCGCGCCGACCGCGAAGATCTGAACACGCTGCTCGGCGTCGTCGGTGACGGCGCGACGTGGACGACGGCGCCCCACCTCGCCGCGCTTCCCGCCGACGCGTTGCCCGACACCACCGCGCTCGAAGCGCTGGCGCTCCAGCAACGCCTCGATCTCGAAGCCACACGCCTCCGCACCGCCAGCGAGCGCGCCCAGTATCGTCTCGGCAGCGTCTACGGGCTGATTCCGGCCGCCTCGCTCGGCAGCGTTGCGGAGCACGAGGTCGAAGGCGGCTGGTCCGTCGGCCCATCGCTCGAGATCCCCATTCCGCTCTTCGATCAGAGCCAGGCCGCCCTCGCCGCGACGACGGCGCGGATCGCCGCCGGCGCCGAGCGCAGCACCGCGCTCGCCGTCCGCATTCGCGCCGACGTGCGCCGCGCCCGCACCCGCGTCGACGCTGCCGGCGCCCGCGCCGCCCACTATCAACGGACGCTCCTGCCGCTCGCGACGCGCGTGACGGCCGCCACCCAGCACGAGTACAACGCGATGCTCGCGGGCGTCTTCCAGCTGTTGCAGGCGAAGCGGAACGAGATCGATACGGGACGGCGCTACGTCGAAGCGCTCACCGACTATTGGGTCGCGCGCACCGAGCTCGAACGGGCCGTCGGCGGCGAGCTCACGCTCGCGTCGGCGCCTGTGCCGTCCGCTCCTGCAGCCGAGCCCACTCCGGTGCCGGCCGACCATCACCACCATCATGGAGGCTGAGACGATGCTCTCACGAAGAGATGTATTGCGGACGTCACTCGCGGTCGCCGCCGGCACCGTGCTGGTGGCGAAGGCGGACGCCATTCAATCACCCGAGCGGAACACCGACACGGCCCATGACCCCGACGGCCCCTACCGTCCGGTGATCGTCCCGAACGGCACCACCCTCCCCTGGAAGATCGTCGACGGCGTGAAGGTCGGCCATCTGATCGCCGAGCCGGTGAAGCACGAGATCGCCCCCGGGCTCGCGATCGACGCCTGGGGCTACAACGGCCGCACGCCCGGGCCGGTCATCGAAGCCGTCGAAGGCGACCGCCTGCGCATCTACGTGACGAATCGGCTACCCGAGCCGACGACGGTGCACTGGCACGGCGTGCTGCTCCCGTGCGGCATGGACGGGGTGTCGGGCCTCACGCAGAAACCCATCGCGCCCGGCGAGACCTTCAAGTACGAGTTCACGCTCCGGCAGTCGGGGACGCAGATGTACCACCCGCATTTCGACGAGATGGTGCAGATGGCGATGGGCATGATGGGGATGTTCGTCATCCACCCGCGCGGCGGCGCCGAGGCGACCGATGCTCCCGCGATCGACCGCGACTTCGCGATCATGCTCTCGGAGTGGAAGATCGTGCCTGGCACACGGAAGCCCGATCCGATGGAGATGACCGACTTCAACGTCCTCACGATGAACAGCCGGGCCTACCCCGGCACGGCCCCGATGGTCGTGAAGCGCGGCGAACGCGTCCGCATCCGGCTCGGCAATCTCGGCGCCATGGACCATCACCCGATCCACATCCACGGTTACAATTTCAAAGTCACCGGCACGGACGCCGGCCGCATCCCGACGGCCGGCCAGTGGCCCGAGACGACCGTGCTCGTCCCGGTCGGCACCACCCGTGAGATCGAGTTCGTCGCCGACGCCGCCGGCGACTGGGCGTTTCACTGCCACATGACCCACCACGCGATGAATCAAATGGGCCACGGTCTTCCCAACATGATGGGCGTCGACCCGAAGCACGTCGACCCGCACGTGCAGGCGCTGCTGCCCGAGTACATGACGATGGGCGACACCGGCATGGGTAGCATGAGCGGCATGCGGATGCAGGTCCCGAAGAACAGCATCCCGATGGTCGGTGGGAAGGGCCCGTTCTCCGCCATCGACATGGGCGGCATGTTCACCATCATCAAGGTGCGGGACGATCTGACGAGCTACGACGACCCTGGTTGGTATCGGCATCCCGTCGACACCGTCGCCGTGCCGGCCACAGCCGAGCAGCTCCGCGCCGACGGCATCCGCCCATGACGTCGATGCTGGATCCGGTCTGCGGGATGACGGTCGATCCCGCGACGACGCCACACCACGCCGAGCACGACGGACAGCCCTACCATTTCTGCAGCGCGCGCTGCCGCGAGAAGTTTCTCGCCGATCCGGGGAAGTACCTCGCGCCGATTTCCGCACCACCGCCCGCACCCACCGACCTCGCCCGCGAGTACACCTGCCCGATGCACCCCGAGATCGTGCAGCTCGGTCCCGGTCCTTGTCCGCTCTGCGGCATGGCCCTCGAGCCCCGCACGCTCGACTTCGACGCCCCCGCCGAAGACAACGCCGAGCTCGCCGACATGCGGCGCCGCCTCGGCGTCTGCGCGGCCCTCACCATCCCGCTCTTCCTGATCGCCATGTCCGACCTGTTGCCAGGGATGCCGCTGCAGGAGCGCATGCCGTGGTCGGTGCTCGCCTTCATCCAGGTACAGCTCGCGACGCCGGTCGTGTTGTGGGGCGGTGCGCCCTTCTTCACACGCGCCTGGACCTCGCTCCGCACCCGCCATCTCAACATGTTCACGCTGATCGGGCTCGGGACGGGTGCCGCCTACGGCTACAGCGTCTTCGCGATGCTCTTTCCCCATCTCGTCCCGTCCACCGACGCCCACGGCACGCCGCTCTACTTCGAGGCCGCCGCTGTCATCACGACCCTCGTGCTCGTCGGCCAGGTGTTGGAGCTGCGCGCCCGCAGCCAGACCGCGAGTGCCGTCCGCGAGCTGCTCGACCTCGCACCGAAGCGCGCCCGACGCATTGCCGCCGACGGCAGCGAGCAGGACGTCGCGTTCGCCGACATCCGCGTCGGCGATCAGTTGCGGGTTCGACCGGGCGAGCGCGTGCCCGTCGACGGCATCGTCGTCGACGGCACGAGCACCATCGACGAGTCGATGGTGACCGGCGAGCCGATCCCGGTCGCGAAAGAGCCGAACGCCGCCATCACGGGCGGCACCGTCAACGGCACCGGCGGCTTCGTCATGCGAGCCGAGCACGTCGGGCAGGACACGCTGCTCGCTCAGATCGTCCGCATGGTGAGCGAGGCCCAGCGCAGCCGCGCGCCGATCCAGCGCCTCGCCGACGTCGTGTCCGCGTGGTTCGTGCCGGTCGTCGTGCTGACAGCGGCCGTGACCTTCGCGCTCTGGCTGACGCTCGGACCCGAGCCACGCTTCGCGCACGCGCTGGTGGCGGCCGTCGCGGTGCTGATCATCGCCTGCCCGTGCGCGCTCGGCCTCGCGACGCCGATGTCGATCATGGTGGGCGTCGGACGCGGCGCGCGCGTCGGCGTGCTCATCCGGAACGGCGAAGCGCTGGAGACGCTCGGGCGCGTCGATACGCTGGTCATCGACAAGACCGGCACGCTCACCGAAGGGAAGCCGCGGCTCGTGACCGTCGAGGGCGACTCGACGATGCTCGCCCTCGCGGCGAGCCTCGAACGTGCGAGCGAGCACCCGCTCGCGGCGGCGATCGTCGCCGGTGCCGCCGAGCGCGGCGCGCGACTCACGCCCGTCACCCACTTCGCGTCGCACACCGGGACCGGCGTCACCGGCGCGGTTGCGGGCAGCGACGTCGCGCTCGGCAATCGCGCGCTCATGCAGGCGCTCGGCGTCGACGTCTCGGGCTGGGACGCGCGCATCACGGCGCTCGAACGCGAGGGCCAGTCCGTGATGCTCGTTGCGGTCGATCATGCCCTGGCCGGCATCCTCGGAGTGACGGATCCCATCAAGGCGTCCTCGGCCGAGGCGCTCTTCCTGCTTGCCGCCGACGGCGTCGAGGTCCGCATGCTGACGGGCGACAGTCGCGCCACCGCCGCGGTCGTCGCCGACCGCTTGGCGCTCCGCCATTTCGACGCCGAGGTGCTCCCGGACGGCAAACGCGCGGTGGTCGAACGGCTGATCGCCGAAGGCCGGACGGTCGCCATGGCGGGCGACGGCGTGAATGACGCCCCCGCGCTCGCCCTCGCCCACGTCGGCATCGCGATGGGCACGGGCACCGACGTCGCGATGGAGACCGCGGGCGTGACGCTCCTCCGCGGCGACCTCCGCGGCATCGCACGCGCACGTCGGCTTTCGCGCGCCGTCATGCGGAACATCCGCCAGAATCTCTTTCTCGCGTTCGTCTACAACGCGCTCGGTGTCCCGATCGCCGCCGGTGCGCTCTATCCCGTCTTCGGCGTACTGCTGAGCCCGATGCTCGCGGCCGCCGCCATGAGCTTGAGCTCGGTTTCGGTGATCGCCAACGCCCTGCGCCTGCGCCGCGTGGAGCTCTGATTTGCGACACGCCGGGCGCACGGTCGCGGCGCTGCTGCTCGCCGGGACGATCGTCGCCGCGTGCGAGCGCGAGCCCGCCGATCCCGTCGAGCGCGCCGCCGCCAAGCTCACCACCGAGTTTCGCGCCGCCTATCCGACCGAGGTCCGCGCGGTCGGCACCGGGCCCGAATATGCGCTGATCGCGGCGCCGACCGTCTTGCCGCTCCTCGACGGCCGTTCGCTCGCGGTCTGGGCCTACAATGGCCAAGTGCCCGGTCCGATCCTGCGCGTCCGCGTCGGCGAGCGCCTGCGGGTCAAGTTCACCAACGGCCTCGCGGAAGACACGACCGTCCATTGGCACGGGGTGCGGGTCCCGAACGCGATGGACGGCGTGCCCGGCCTCACCCAGGAGCCCGTGCACCCGGGCGAGTCGTTCGTCTACGAGTTCGTCCCGAAGGACGCTGGCACGTTCTGGTTCCATCCCCACCTGGGCGCGCCCGAGCAGATCGAGCGGGGCTTGGTCGGCGTGCTGATCGTCGAGGAGCGCGAGCCGCCCCCGTACTCGCAGGACGTCGTCTGGGTCCTCGACGATTGGCTGCTCGCAAAGAACGGCGCCATCGATCCCCGCTTCGTGACACCGCACGACCTGATGCACGACGGGCGCTGGGGCAACGTCGTCACCGTGAACGGGCGCGTCGACGCGAGCCTCGCCGTCCGGCCGGGCGAGCGCATCCGACTCCGGCTGCTGAACAGCGCCAACGGCCGCGTCTTCAAGCCCGACTTCACCGGGCTCGACGCCAAGGTGATCGCCGTCGACGGCATGACGACCGCAAGGCCGCTCGATCCAAACGGTTTCGAGCTGGCCCCCGGCAATCGCCTCGATCTCGACATCACGATCGCGCCGGACCGTGCCGGCCAACAGGTACGCGTCGTCGACCGCTTCGTCGCCGATCGTCCGAACGGCCTCGGCTTCATCCGGGTCGAGGGTGATCCCGTGACCACGCCCGTGTTCCCCTCACCCGCCCACGCGTACGTGCCGGAGTGGCGCGAGGGGCTCAGCGTTCCGCCGACCCAGAGCTTCGTGCTGAACGCGGAGCGCGGTGGGCCGTTCGGGATCGCCTGGACCCTGAACGGCGTCGCCG
>JBDSJB010000395.1:0-3637 GCA_039917665.1 Binatia bacterium | reverse complement strand
CGATGACCATCTCGGAAGTCACCTCGCTCAGACGAAAGCGGCGCATCGGACCCGAGCTCGAGATCTCGTCCGGTTGCCCGGATCGGCTGTGCACGCCGACTCGCATGCCCGGCTCGGCGGCGAAGGTTACACCGGGCACGTCGTCCTTCTTGTAGCGGGCTCGTTTCGCGCCGGCAGGCAGAATCTCCAGACGGATCGCACCCGGTTGATCCTTGTCGGTCTTCGCCTCAGTGAGGTGCGTTTCCTGGATGGTGGCATCATGGCCGCCGGCCTTCAGCTTGACCACGACCTCTTCCATGGCGGGTTTGATCACTTCGTCGCGTAGCCGGCCGAACTCGATTGCGAAATTCTCTTCGTGCCGCGCGTCATCGCCGCGCTTTCCCGTGCGGGTGTCGTGCTGCTCCAACAGTGCATCGATCTCGGCTGCTTGTTTTTCGTTCATGGCCTCAAACCTCGCAGGTCGTAGGGGGCGCGTCCAACCGCCCGATCCGTAACGTCACGCGGCGCTGGCGGGATTCCGGATCTTGAGCGGACACTCGAGCTGCACGGACGTGCCATCCCCGGGGCGGGAGACGATCTCGAGGCGGCCGCCGAGGGCGAGCGCACGCTCTTCCATGCTGGCAAGACCGAGCGAGTCGGTGCGGGGCGCGGTGCGGTCGAAGCCGCGGCCGTCGTCGCGGACCTGGAGCACGAGCCGACCGTGCTCGCACCGCAGCAGGAGGTCGATGTTGCGCGCATCTGCGTGACGAAGCGCGTTGCCGAGCGCTTCCTGCGCGACGCGGTAGACCGCGATCTCGGTTTCGTCGTCGAGGCGGGGGATCGGCGTCGGGAAGCGCGCGACGACCCGGCGCTGCAATGACGAGACCTTGGTGGTGAACGCGCGGAGGCTCTCGGTGAGCCCGAGGTCCGACAGCATCATCGGACGGAGATCGCGGCCGACGAGGCGGAGATGCTCGATCACCTCCGTCAGATGTTGCGTGGCGCGTCCGAGCTCCGAGTCTTCGCTCTTGCGGACGCGCGACGCTTCCAACAGCACGCCGACCGCGGCCAGCTCCTGGCAGACGTTGTCGTGCAGGTCGAGCCCGAGTCGGCGGCGCTCTTCCTCACGGATATCGGCCTGCCGGCGCGTGAGACGCCGCAAGGTTTCCTCGCTGCGGCGCAAATCCTCGAGCGATCGGCGCAGCGCCTCTTCGGCGACGTGTCGCTCGGTGACATCGCGGCCCGCACCTTGGATCTCCGTCACGACGCCGTCCTCGTCGTGCACGACGCCTTGCTCCCACTCGAACCAGCGCCAGTCGTCGCCGATGCGGATGCGGTTCTGGATCAGGTTGCGGTAGGGCGGATGCTGCACGCGCTGAAAACTCTCGAGGACGCTCGCCCGATCGTCCTCGTGGATGTGCGGGAGGATGTTCACGCGGCCCGCTTCGACGTCCTCGCGGCGATAGCCGAACGCGTTGAGATACGCGTCGTTCGCGAACAGCAGGCGACCGCTCGGGTCGGCGCGGGCGATCAGCTCGAGACCCGACTCGACGAGGCTCCGGTAGCGCGCCTCGCTCGTCCGAAGCGCGCGCTCGGCTTCTTTGCGCTCGGTCACGTCGAGGCCGATCGTCTGGAACTCGAGGATCTCGCCGTCGGCGTCGAGGATCGCGGAGGTTTCCCACTCGAACCAGCGCCAGCCGAGCACGCTCGGTATGCGGTTCTCCACCAAGCCGTGATGGGGCGGCTGCTGGGCGGCTGCGATGGCGGCGATGACCGTGGCCTGGTCGTCGGGATGCACCCACTGGAGGAGGCTCTGTCCGAGCATCGCCTCCATGGGTAGGCCGATCAGGCGGCAAATGGCGTCGTTGACGAAGAGCAGACGGCCCTCGCGGTCCGAGCGGCTGAACACCGATTGCGTCGACTCGACGAGGCCGCGGTAGCGCGCCTCGCTCGCGTGCAGGGCGGCCTCGGCGCGGCGTTGCTCGTCCTCGGCCGCGCGCCGCTCCGTGATGTCGCGACCGATCGCGTGAATACCGACGACGCGTCCCTCCGCATCGCGAATGCCGGAGCCGGCGATCTCGAACCAGCGGGCGCCGAGCGTCGTCATGCACTGGATCGGCGACGGCGGCATCGTCTCGCCCGCCGCGACTTTCGCGAGCGTCGCCATGATGTCGAGGTTGTCGGGGTGGTCGGTCGCGAAGTCGAAAGTGGAGCGGCCGATGAGCGCAGCCGGCGTGTCGCCGAGGAGGCGAGCGGTCGACGCGTTCACGTAGGTCAGCCGGCCTTCGAGATCGGCCGTCCAGAGGAAATCGCGCGCGTTCTCGGCGAGGTCGCGGTAGGCGTCGTAGGAAGCCTGCAGCGCTTCGGCACCGGCGCGCTCGCGGTCGCGGAGGTCGATGCCCAAGCGAAAGGCGCGGGCCATGCTCTCCGCGAGGCCGAGCGTCAGCACCAACCCGATGGCGGACACGCCGACCAGCTCGGGTGCCGACGACGACACGCCGAGACGGGGGAGGGCGAGGAGCCACACCAGACCGGTCGTCGCGTTCAGCACGAGCTGCGCGCGCCAGCCCCAGACGAAGAAGGCCGCGGCGCTCGCGGTGAGGGCGAAGAGCAGGACACCGAGGATCTCCGCCGATCCGTCGAACGAGGCGAACGTGGCGGCCGTCGCGACCGCGAGCCCGCCGGAAAGCGCGATGACGATCGCCTGGGCGTTGTGCGCGCCACGCCAGAGCACCGCGCCACCGACGAGGGCCGCCTGCACGACGATGAGGCCGGCGGCGAGACCGGGGTGGAGACGGCCATGAAACGTCTCGATCACCGTGATGAGCGCGACGAATGCGAGCCACGCGCCGGCAAAGCGCGGCACGCGTTCGGCGAGGAGCTCGGCTTCCGCGCTCCTGGTGCTGGTGACAGTACGCACGTCGGTTAGGGGGCCCGAGGGCGGCGCATTCTAGCCCCGGTGGGCTGCAGCGAGTCAACGGAGATCGTCACGACGGCCCCCGGGATCAGCAGAAATGTGCGGGCTCGGCGAGGGCGGGACGCCGAATCGCCCGCGCGGCGGCGGTCGCCTCGACGCGGCGGGTGCGTGGGCGCTCCACGGCGGCCAACAGGCGCTTCCGCCGTCCGAGCTCGCGCCGAGCCTGGACGGCGTCGGCGAGGACGACGCCGAGATCCGCGATCGGGGCCGCGTTGCCACGGAGTGCGGCCGCGGCGACCCACGGGACGACCCGCGCCGGCGGAAAGAGCGCGAAGGGCGACACGTGTCCGTCGACGACGAGGCCGAGCCGATCGGCTACCGCCGGCGTGTCCGCGACGTGGGCGGCCACCAGTCGCTCGAGCGCGGTCACGGCGTCGGCTCGGCCGAGCTGGCGGCCCCAGAGAAACGTCTCGATCCGCTCGACGTCCCGCTGCCGCCAGTGGCGCTCGAGGGCCGTCGCGTCGTCCGCCACGATGGCGCGCGCCAGGCTGCGGGCGTCGCGGAGCGCGTCCGTGATCCCGAGCCCCGTCACGAACTCCTTGTGATGGCCGGCGTCGCCGACGAGCGCCCAGCCCGGTCCCACCGCGGCGCGAAAGAAGTAGCGCGTCTTCACCATGCCGAGCACGCGGCCGACCGGCTCGTCGTCGCCGAGCAGCGCCGCCAGCGGGGCGCACGCCCGGA
>JBDSJB010000394.1:0-5223 GCA_039917665.1 Binatia bacterium | reverse complement strand
GCGCGGTCGGCGGCGCCGAGCTTCTCGTAGAGCCGCTTCAAGTGCGTCTTCACGGTCTCTTCCGCGATCCCGAGGAGCTGGCCGATCATCTTGTTGCTCTTGCCCTGTGCGAGGAGCTCGACGACCTCGATCTCGCGGAGGCTCAGGCTCGTGGCGGTGCCGGCCGAGCGCGCGTCGGCGGCGAGGCGGCGGAGGAGGGGCTTCGTCACCTCGGCCTGCAAGAAGCCGGCACCGGCGTGCACCGCGCGGACCGCGCGCACGAGCTCTTCCTTGCTGGCGCTCTTGAGCACATAGCCCGACGCGCCCGCATGCATCGCTTCGTGCACGTAGCTCGCGTTGTCGTACATCGTGAAGACGATGATGCCGGTCCGCGGCGCGGCGGCGAGGATCTCGGGAATCGTTGCCAGCCCCGGCAATCCCGGCATCTTCAAGTCGACGATCGCGACTGCGGGGAGCGTCGCGGCGATGCCGCGCACGCCGGCGCGGCCTTCGCCGGCCTCGCCGACGACGACGATGTCGGATTCGGCTTCCAGCATGACGCGCACCGATTGCCGGACGACGGTGTGATCGTCGACGAGATAGACGGTGATCGGGCTCGGCGTTTCGGTCACGGGACTCACGCCGCCGGCACCGTGACGGCGATCTCGGTGCCGACGCCGGGTGCGCTGTGGATCGCGAGCGCACCGCCACAGGCTTCGACGCGCTCGCGCATCGTCAGCAGGCCGAAGTGGCCGGGCGTCGGCACGGCAGGGTCGAAGCCCCGCCCGTCGTCACGCACGACGAGTCGGAGGTGCGCGGCGTCGGCGCGGCGAAACTCGATCGAGAGCCGGTGTGCGGCCGCGTGCTTCCGGACGTTCACGACGGCCTCCTGCAGAATGCGAAAGAGCGTGACGTTGACGTCGGGGCGGCTGCTCCGCAACGAATCGTCGACGTCGAGCGCGACTGCCAGCTCGGCGTGGCCGGCGAGGCTCGCGACGTACTCCCGGAGCGCCTCGGTGAAGCCGAAGTCGTCGAGCACCGGTGGACGGAGCTCGTTCATCAGCGTGCGGATCTCGTTGCTGCAGGCGCGGGCGTCGCTGCCGAGGCGGGCGAGCGTCGCGCCGGCACTGTCGGTGTCGTCACGCCCGACGAGATCGCGGCAGCGATCGATTCCATAGGTGAGCTCGAAGAGCTGGCGTCCCATGCGGTCGTGGATCTCGCCGGCGACGCGCTTCCGTTCCTCCTCCTCGGCATGGATGAGACGCCAGAGGAGCTGACGGGCGTTGTCCCGCTCGGCGCGCGCCAGTCGCGAGCTCTCGCGCGCTTCGCGGCTGAGCAGACTGCCGATCAACGTCGAGAAGAGCAGATAGAACACGCGGAGCGCGAGATCGCTGGCGACCACGGCCGGGCCGGGAGCCCCGAGATAGAGCACCGCCGACAGCAGCGCGTGCCACGCGAAGGCGACGAACGTCTCGCGCACGCCGAAACGCATCGCCGTCGCGGGGATCGTCAAATAGAAATAGGGATAGAAGTCGCTGCGAAGCCCGCCGGTGACGAAGCAGATTGCGGTCACGATCAACGCGTCGCCCGCGGTGCTGGCGGCCGCCGTGACGCGGATCGCCGGCGTCCGGCGCGCCAGAAAGTGCGTCGCGACGGTGTAGAGGATGCAGCCGGCATAGACGCCGTAGACGACCGCTGGTGACGCCGCAAAGTCGCCGCGCTGCAGGATCAGCAACCAGGAGGCGATCCCGAGCCAGCGGAGGCGCGCGATGATGGCCTCGGTCCAGCGCAGATGCGCCTGTTCCGAGGCGTAGAGATCGGTCGCGGCGAGGTCGGGGGACACGCGCCCCGCTTAGCAGCCTTCCGCCCGCTGGCGCCACGCCCGGGGCGTATCCCGCCGTGGGAGGAAGTGCGCCGGCACGTAGCGCCCCCACTGGCGGAAGGTCGCGCGGACGGTCACAATCGACCGATGGCGACCGCGCTGCCGCGACTCGGCCTCGGAACCTGGCGCATGGGCGAGCACGCGGATCAGCGTGACGACGAGATCGCCGCGATCCGCCTCGGTCTCGACCTGGGCCTCGGCTTGATCGACACGGCGGAGATGTACGGCGAGGGCGGCGCGGAGCAGGTGGTGGGCGAAGCGATCGCTGGTCGCCGCGACGACGTGTACCTCGTCAGCAAGATCTATCCGCAAAACGCCACGCGTCGCGGCACGGTCGCCGCGTGCGATCGCAGCTTGCGGCGCCTCGGTACCGACCGCCTCGATCTGTACCTCCTGCACTGGCGCGGCAGCACGCCGCTCGCCGAGGTCGTCGAGCAGTTCGAGGCGCTCGTCCACGCCGGCAAGATCCTGCGCTGGGGTGTCAGCAACTTCGACGTCGAGGACATGGACGAGCTCTACACCGCGGGCGGCACGCAGGTCGGCGCGAATCAGATTCTCTACAATCTCGCGCGGCGCGAGGCCGATTGGGCGCTCCTTCCCTGGTGTCGCCGGCATCAGATTCCCGTGATGGCGTACACGCCGCTCGGAGGACGGTTGCTGACGCACAAGACGTTGCGGACGATCGCCGGGCGTCATGAAGTGTCGTCGGCGACGATCGCGCTCGCGTGGGTGCTCGAGCAGCGCGGTGTTGTGACGATTCCGAAAGCAGCGCACATCGCGCACGTGCGCGAGAATCACGCGGCACTGACGATCACGCTGACGGCGGCGGATCGTGAAGATCTGGCAAAGGTTTTTCCGGCGCCCGAAGGTCCGGTCGCGCTCCGCACCGCGTAACGACGCACCCTCCGCGTCGCCGTGCGTCTATGGCGCCGCTGCAACGTTGCGGATTCGCGCGCGCCGAGTGCGTTGACTCCGACATGCGACATGACTTACCTCTGTGTTCCCGCCGAGGCGCTCTCCCCATGAGCGCCGCCGTCACACTCCCTGGCGGGAAGCTCATTCCATGCATCGCCCACTTGCCGTCACGGCTCTCGCCATCGTCTTTGCCTTGCTGGCCGCCAGCGAAGGTGCGGCTGCGATTCGCCGTGCGGCACGCCCCGCGCCCGCGATCTTCCCGCGGGTCGTGCGCGATGACTACGTCCGCAAGCTCGCGGCCACGGTGCCGCCCGCGGTCGACGTGGCGCCGACGCGCGACTACCGCCCGCAGTGCTGCTTCGGCGCGACCGACGAGACCACGTGCCGCGTCGACGACAGCAACGCGATGTGTTGGGTCGACGCCGGCGACGGTTGCGGCCCCGTGCCGGTCAGCGACGACGTCGTCGCGTATTGGCCGGAAAACGTGAAGGTCGCGACGGAATCCGGCGAGCGGTGGGGTGAGGTGTCGCGCGCGGAGCAGCAACGTTCGATTCGCGAGATCCTGCGCGTGCTCGCGGAGCGACAACCGGCGAAGGCGGTCGGGCTCGTCGCGTATGCGGTCGGCTACGTCGAGTCGGGATTCAATCCGACGGCGCAGCACCCGCGCACCAAGGCGTGCGGGCTGTATCAGTTCTTGCGTGGCACGTGGCGCGACTTCGCGCGCGACGACGTCGCCGACGATCCTGACGCGTGTCGGAACGCGCGCGAGAACGCGAGCGCCGGGATCACGTTCCTCTCGCACCTCTACGACACGCATCTGCAGACGATCGTCGAGCAAGCGCCGACGTGGGAGACGATGAGCGAGTGGGAGCGCCTGACGACGGTCTTCGTCGGCCTCTATTCGCTCCACAACTACGGCGAGAACGATCCGCGCTGGCAGCAGCCTGAAAATGGCGCGCGTCAGCTGGCGCTCGCGCACGTCAACGTCCTGAAGGATTTCTACGACAGCCTCGACGGCGAGCTGCAACGATCGAAGCCGCGTGCCGCGCGCGCGGTGAAGCGCAGCCTCCGCCGGCGCTGACGCGCTGGCCACGTCTTCCGTCTGCCGAGAGCCACCCGTATGTTCGCGCGTCGTCGCGATCACACCAACGAGGCTTCGCATGTACAGCCACGTCACCCTCGGCACCAACGATTTCCCGCGCGCCGAGAGATTCTACGACGCCGTGATGGCCGTGCTCGGTCATCCAGCGATGTTCAAGACGCCGATCGGCATCGCGTACGGCACGCCGACCGGCGAGAAGCTGTTCATCCTGCCGCCCTTCGACGGGAAAGAGGCACTCCCGGGAAACGGCGGGCACGCCGCGTTCAAGGTCGACAAGCGCGCGACCGTCGACGCCTTCCACACGGCCGCCCTCGCCAACGGCGGCACCGACGAGGGTGCGCCGGGCCTCCGCCCGCACTACCACCCGAACTACTACGGCGCCTACGTCCGCGACCCCGATGGCAACAAGATCCAGGCGGTCTGTCACCGCAAGGACGGGTGAGATCGCCTGCAAGAGGCGCGGTCGAAGGTCGCGCCTTCGCGGGTGGGACGAGGAGGGTGTGTCCCCGCCGGCTCACGGCGGGGGTCGTGTAGCCAGACGCTCGACGAGTGCCTCGACTCTTTTCTCGAGGGCGGCGCGCGCGGGGAAGTATTGCTCGCGCATCGGCGGGAATCCCTGCCAGACTTCGATGGACGCGTCACGCGCGACTGCTTGGGGCGGTAGCTCCGTGTCGATGGCGACGATGAGCTCGGCGCCGCGGGCGTCTCCCGCGTCGACGACCTTGGGCCGGTAGCCATCGAGGCGGAAGCCGTCGATGGCGAGCGCGAAGACCATGGACAGGGGGACCTCGCGGAAGCTCGGGATCGCGGCCCTTGCGACAGCGCGCTCGCGAAGGCCGCGCGCCGCGGCAAGCCGGTTGAAGTAGGCGGCCGACCACACGCTCATGGCCACGCCGTTCCGGCAGACGAACACGATTGGCGCCGGGGCCCGGCCGTGACCAACGACATCGGCCCCGACCGTGAAGGTGACGTAGCCGACGACCAGCGCGGCGACGCTGAACATGAGCGCGGGCTTGATTCGCATCCTCGTACCCTCGATTCCGACGCCTATGCGTCGGAAGAAAGAACGACGACGCCGGTGCTTTCGTTACACGCGCACGGGGCGAGCGGCCCGCTGCTCGTAGAGGTCTTGCTCCGCGGCCACGAAGAGGAACTCGCCCTCGGGATCGACGAAACGTCGGATGAGCCACGGGCAAGCGCCTCGTGATCCACCTCATTGCGATCCTCGCTTGCGATCCTCCAAACGCGGGTAGTCCTTGAGCGAGATCCAGCGCCGGGTCTCGACGAGATCGCGCTGCATGTAGCCGACCAGTGCGATCGGTCCGCCGAATCCCGTCGCGCCGAG
>JBDSJB010000393.1:0-4959 GCA_039917665.1 Binatia bacterium | reverse complement strand
GGGACGCGTGCGCTACGGTCTGGAGAACCTCGGACGCACCCTGCTCATGGTCGATTGGGATGACGGCAAGGCAACGCTCGTCTTCCCGACCGACGTCGAGCTGGTGAGCTAGCTCGACGTCGGATCGGGTCAGCGCTTCAGGCCGACGGGCACTCCGGCGAGGGCCGAGCCGGGCTCGAGTGCCAAGAGTCGCACCCGACCGCTCGCGACCAACACTCCGTCCGCGCTGCGCGCCTCGGCCTGCCAGAGCTGCGAGCGCCGGCCGCGCGTCAGCGGCCGCGCCGTGACGGTCACGCGGCCCTCGCGTACGGCGTGAATGAAGCTGGTGTGATTCTCGATGCCGACTACGGATTGCCCGCGCGGCGCGGCCGCGATCGCGGCGCCCATCGAGCACGCGGTTTCGACGGCGGTGCAGTGCATGCCGCCGTGGACGATGCCGTACGGTTGGCGGTGGCGATCGTCGACGTCGTACTCGAGGACGACCTCATCGGGCCCGCTCCGCACGAGACGAATACCGAGCGTGTCATCGAGGCCGCCGATGGTGCCGGCGGGGCGGGGCGTGCCGTCGCGCTTCGTGTCTTCGCTCACGGGGGATCTCTGGCGCGCGCCCGATGCGAACGCAAGACGGTGGCGACCACGGTGGCATTGTCGCGATCGCGGGATTATGACCGACGCATGACGCGTACCTCGACGAGTCGATCCGCCACGATCTTCGACCGCATCCTCGTGCCGCACGATTTCTCGGATCATGCGACGCGCGCGCTCGAGATCGCCGCCAGTCTCGCAGGTCCGACGAGCACGATCACCGTCCTGCACGCGCAGGTTCCCGTCTACACGAGCATGGGAGGGCCGGCCGGGGAGATGACCTGGACGCCACCACCCGAGATGGCGAAGGAGCTGAGCCGCGACCTGAAGGAACTCGCCGCGCGCACCGTCGGGCGGGCGCTCGCCGGACGCGTGCAGTGCAAGGTGGTCGCCGCCGATCCGCTGACCGCCATTCTCGCGGCCGCGCGCCGTGCCGACGTGATCATCATGACGACGGTCGGCCGGACGGGGCTCTCGCATCTGCTGATGGGGAGCATCGCGGAGAAAGTCGTCCGCCATGCGACGACGCCCGTGCTGACGATCCATCCGAACAGCGCGCGCCGTCTGACCAAGGTGAAGACGCGCCGCGCGCCGGCGAAGCGAAAGCGCGTCAGCCCTCGGTAATCGCGATCATCTGCTCGAGCGCGCGTCGCGCGTCGCGGACGATCGTCGCGCGCTCGGCCTCCGGCAAACGCTCGCGCGTTCCCGAGATCTCGTTCACCGAGTCGCCGGGGAGCACGTGGTTGAGATCGGGCGGCGATCCTTTGCGCAGCAGGTCGAGGATCGCGACCAGATGGGGCGGGTCGTTCCGCGACATGGTCGCACAGCCGCACCCCATGGTGCCGAACTGCGCGCTCGGCACGTCGGCCATGTTGACGACCTCGACGCCGTGGAGCGCGCCTTGCTCGCGCGCGTTCCGGACGAAGTGACCCTCGGTCGCGATCGCGAGCTTGTCGCCTGGCTGGGCGTCGGTCATCGCTTTCCAGAGGTAGCTCGTCGAGCCCGCACCATCGGCCACGTCGACGACGATCTTCGGGCACTCCGGGTGCACGAGGACGCGATAGCCGCGTCCGCGCCAGTACTCGACCTGCGCCGGCGTGAAGACGGTGTGCACGCCGCAGAAGCTGCCCCAGAGGATCATGCGCGACGCGTCGAGCTTGGCGCGCTCGGGGGCGGGCATGGCGGCGATCGAGTGCGCGGCGCCGGCGAGGCCACCGGGCCACTGGAAGATGGCGTCAGGCGGGACGCCGCACCAGCCAGCGACCACCTCGCCGAGGTGGCGATCGGGGACGAAGAAGATCTTCTTGTTCTGCGCGAGCGCCCAGTTCACGACGGCCGTCGCGTTGGAGCTCGTGCAGACCGCGCCACCGGTCTTGCCGGCGAGGGCTTTCACGCGCCCCGAGGTGTTCATGTAGGCGATCACCAGGAGGTCGTCGCCGTAGCGTCGGCGCAGATCGTCGAACACCGGCTCGACCATGTGATCCTTCGCGAGCATCTCCATGGTGCAGCCCGACTTCGGGTTGGTGATCCAGACGTCTTGATCCGGCGCCGCGAGGATCGCGATCGACTCGGCCATGAAGTGCACCGCCGATTCGACGAAGATCTTCACCTCGGGATGACGCTGGGTCTGCAGCGCGAGCTGGTACGAGTCGGCAATCTGACCGCCGTAGCGCTCGACCAGCTTCACGATCTCGCCACCCATGTAGTAGTGCGCGAGCAGCATCACGCGGTCGCCGAGCGCCGCGAGCGCGGGCTTGATGTAGCCGTCCATCCACGGCAGCACCGTCGCGGGTAAGCGATCGGGAAGGGCGAGGTACTCCTCCGCGTAGGGCTTGAACTCGGTCTGATACCAATCGAGCGGCAGATCGGTCTGACAGATCGGAATGTCCGGCATCAGCTGAATGCCGCTGCCGGGCACGTCGAGCTTAACGTTGTCGGTCATGCGTGGCCTCGCGCTCGAAATCGCCTGCGGGGACCCGATCCATGGTCATCGCGGGATAGTACTCGGCGAAAACGGCCCGCATCTCGTCGAGCGGGACGTCCGCGTGCGTGCCGCGATCGCGGATGTATTCCATGTGGCGCTGGCCGGCCGTGTCGAAGGGGTGGAGCAGGCTGTCGCTCGTGCCGTCGAACTCGAGCGGCTTCACGCCGAAGCGATCGCACAGCGACTGATTGAAAGTCGGGGTGGCCTTCACCCAGCGGCCGTCGAGGTGCAGCTCGGTGAAGCCATGGAAGGCGAAGACGTCGGTCTTCATCTGCTCGCGGAGACGCTCGGTCGTCAGGTGGTTGCGGACGTCGGCGAAGCCGAGACGCGCCGGAATGCCCACCGCGCGGGCCCCCGCCGCGAGCACGATCGCTTTGGCGACGCAGAAGCCGGCTCCGCGCGCGAGGACGGCCGTGGCGCGAAGATCCTCCTCGGTCAGCACGACGCCATAGGGGTCGTAACGAATGTCGTCGCGGACGGCGTAGAAGAGCCGGACGGCGCGCTCGCGATCGGTGGCGGCGCCTTCGGTCACGCGCGCGGTGAACGCACGGACGGCGGGCGCGGCGCTGTCGACGCACGCGGTGGGGTGGAGATACGGGGCGAGATCGGTCTCGGTCATCGGTTCACCTCGGGATGGCACGGCATGTGAGCTGTTACCAGGTCGCCGCAGCCGACGGTACTCCTCAAGACTCGGCGCCACACTGTCGAAGAACACCGGGAGTGGGCGTCCTCGCGACCGACCCGTGCGCCTCGCGGACCGCGTATCGGGCCGAAACGAGCGCCATTCTTCGCCAGCGCCTCGCGGTGGCCATGGGTCTCTTCGTCCTCTTCATGGGTTTCGGGACGTTCTTCGAGGTCGCCTACTATCCCGAGCGTATGCGAGTTGCCGTGTGGCTGTACTCGCTGGAGGCCGGCATCGCGGTGCTCGGCGTCGCGCTCTGCTGGCCCGCACGGCTTCACGCGTGGTCGGAGATCATCGCCGTCAGCGTGGGGGTGGGCGAGCTCGCCTGCGTCTGCGCCTACCATGCGATGGTGGCGGCCCAAGCCGAACGCGTGGCGACGATTCTCGGCTGCGTGTTGAATCTGCTCTCCGTGTTGTGCCCGTGGGGATGGATCGCCCAGACGGCGACCGCGGTCGGCGCGGTGGCGAGCTTCGCGGCCGCGTCGCCGCACCTGGTCACGACCGACGCGCTCGTCTTCCCGGGTATGGTGCTCCTCTGCGCGGCGACGACCTCGGTCTGGGCCGCGGTCTTTCTCGACCGCTATCGCTACGAGGCGTTCGCGCACGCGGCGCTGCAGACCGAGGAAGCGGAGATCGCCGCGGCGCTCGCACGCATCGGCGAGACGCTCAGCCGCCGCCTCGGCCAGACGGACATCCTCGATCAGGTGAATCGGCTCGCCATCGAAGCGATCGGCTGCGATTGGAGCTCGCTGTATCTCTACGACACACGCCGCGGGGTGTACTGGCTGGCCTCGAACGTGGGCTCGCCCGTCGACGTGCAGATCGAGCTGGCCCAGCTCGAGTTCCCACCGGACAGCTTGAGCATCCTGCAGGCGCTGCGACCCGGCGAGCTCATCGAGATCGCCGACGCGACCGAGCAGTCGTGGGTGCCGGTCGAGCTGATGCGTCGGCTGGCGGTCGCCTCCGCCCTCTATGCGCCGGTCGTGCGCGGCGACCAGATCATCGGCGTCATGGTGGCCGGCTACGTCGCGCGGCACGGCGAGTTTTCGAGCCGGCAGCGTCGTCTCGCGCTCGGTATCGCGCACGTCGCGGCGACCACGCTCGAGAATCGTCGCCTCATTGCCGACCTACAATCGGCGAATCGTCTGAAGTCGGAGTTCGTGGCGACGATGTCGCACGAGCTTCGCACCCCGCTGAACGTCATCATGGGCTATACCGAGATGCTCGCCGATCGCGTCGTCCGCACCGACGAGCCCGCCTTCGAGGACACGCTCGGTCGCATTCGCACGCAGTCGGTCGAGCTCTTGAACCTCGTGAGCGCGACGCTCGACATGGGCCGGCTCGAAGCGGGCCGCGAGAGCTTGACGCTCGATGCCGTCGCGATCGATCCGCTCTTCGCCGAGCTCGGACGCGAGCTGCACGCCCTCGCGTCGACGGGGGTGGAGCTCCGCTGGCAGAACGACCTCGATCGCGTCGCCATCGTGAGCGACCGCGTGAAGCTGAAGACCATCCTCAAGAACCTGGTCGGGAACGCCCTCAAGTTCACCGCGAACGGTACGGTCGACGTCACGTCCCAGCGCGTCGACGGCTACGCGCGCTTCACGATTCGCGACACGGGGATCGGCATCGCCACGGAGCATCTCTCGGTGATCTTCGAGATGTTCCGGCAGGTCGACTCGTCCGCGACGCGGCAGTTCGGGGGCGTCGG
>JBDSJB010000392.1:0-6783 GCA_039917665.1 Binatia bacterium | reverse complement strand
ATTTCGAGCAAACGATGCCACACACCGGGACCTGGCAGGTCCTGCTGTCGATGGAGCGCATCGGAAACGAGGTGCAGGCGCTCGGATGGCTCGTGCTGGCATCGAATCAGGAAGTGACACCTCACCTTTACCCAGTGGAGGGCATCGGCAAGATCTCGCCCGAAGACCGGCCTCGCCAAGCTCGTCGTGCCGTCGGATGGGCCGAGTCCCGGCGTGACGTGGATTGGCGAGCTGGCGACTGAGGGCGGTCCGAACGGCGCCGTCTACTTCGCCAACATGCACGAGGTGAAGGGCAAGTTGTTCGGCCAGTCGTTCGACGAGGTCTACGACGGCGTGGACGACTGACCGCGCGCGTCAGGCGGCGGTCAGCGCGCCGCGGTCGGGAGCCGGAACGCCCGCTCGGTGTTGCCGACCGTCAGGGCCGCGATCTCGGCGACATCGCGGCCTGTCGCGCGAGCGATTTCCTCCGCGACGCTTCGGACGAGCGCCGGCTCGTTGCGTTTGCCCCGGTGCGGGATCGGCGCGAGGAACGGAGCGTCGGTTTCGATCAGGATGCGATCGAGGGGCGCCAGGCGAACGGCTTCGCGGAGCGGCTCGGCGGTCTTGAACGTGACGATGCCGGAAAACGAGAGCGCGAAGCCGAGCGCGAGACAGGCCTCGGCCTCGGATGGCGTGCCGCTGAAGCAGTGAATGACGCCGCCGATCGCCGCCGCGTCTTCCTCCTTGAAGATGCGGAGCAGGTCGGGGAAGGCGTCGCGGCAATGGATGACGAGCGGCAAGCCGGCGCGCCCGGCCTCGCGCACGAAGCGGCGCAAATGACGTTGCTGCACGTCGGCCGGTGAGTGCTCGTAGTAGTAGTCGAGCCCGGTCTCGCCGACGGCCACCACCTTCGGGTGCGCCCACAAGCGACGGAGCTCGTCCCAGGTATCGTCGGTAATCTCGCTCGCGTCGTGCGGATGGACGGCGACGGCGGCGAAGATGTCGGGGTCGGCCTCGGCGAGCGCCACGGCGGCCTGATTGCTCGCGAGCGGCCCGCCCGCGCCGACGGTGATCATGCGGCCGACGCCGGCCGCGCGCGCGCGCGCGATCACCGCGGCACGATCGTCGTCGAACGCGTCTTGATCGAGATGGCAGTGCGAGTCGATCAGCGGGACGATCGTCGCGGGCGGCGCCAGGTTCAGCGCGCGCGGGCGCGTGGCGACGCCACCGTCTCCCCCCGTCGTTGCCGTCCCCATCGTCCTACGCCGTCAGACTTCGATGCGGGGGAAGAGCGGCACCGGCTTCTGCACCGTGTGCCCGTCTGCGAACGCCGTGCCCCACGCCGCGCCGGGCAGCTGGAGCGCGTCAGCCGGCAACGCCAGAAGCTCGACGATGCGCGCGGCCGTTTCGGGAATGAATGGCGCGGCGAGCTGCGCCGTCATTCGCAGCGCTTCCAGAAGATGGTGGAGGATCGCGCCGACGCGCGGCTTGGTGGCGGGATCTTTCGCGAGCGTGAACGGCGCCGTCTCGACGATGTACTTGTTGGCGTGATCGGCGGCGCGGAGGATCGCTTCGAGCGCGCGCGACAGCATGAGGTCGCGCATCTGAGAGTCGACTTCCCGGGCAGCCTCGGCATAGGCGGCCGCCATTGCGTCGTCCTCGGGACGACGATCGCCCATTGGTTGCACGACGCCATCGAAATATTTCTGCTGCATCGAGAGCGTCCGGCTGACGAGGTTGCCGATGTTGTTGGCGAGGTCGGCGTTGATGCGAGTGACGAGCGCGTCCTCGCGGAAGTCGGCGTCGAGACCGAAGACGCTCTCGCGCAGGAGCACGTAGCGGAAGGCGTCGCGGCCGTACTTCTCCTGCATGTCGAGCGGCCGGACGACGTTGCCGAGGCTCTTCGACATCTTCTGACCGTCGACCGTCCAGTAGCCGTGCACGTTCAGATGGTCGTAGAGCGGCAGCCCCGCCGCCATCAGCATGGTCGGCCAGTAGACCGCGTGCGGCTTCAGGATGTCCTTCGCGATGAAATGTTGCGCCACCGGCCACAGGGCGTCAAAGCGCGCCGGACCGAGCTCACGGACCGCCGTCACGTAATTGATCAGCGCGTCGAACCATACGTACGTCACGAAGCGGTCGTCGAAGGGCATCGAGATGCCCCACGTGAGCCGGCTCTTCGGGCGCGAGATGCAGAGGTCTTCGAGCGGCTCGCGTAGCATCGCGAGCACCTCGTTCCGGTAGCGCTCGGGACGGATGAGATCGGGCTTCGCCTCGATCGCGGCCAGCAAGCGCTCCTGATACTTCCCCATCTTGAAGAAGTAGTTCTCCTCCTCGATGAAGTCGGGAACGGTCTTGTGGTCGGGGCATGTGCCGTCGACCAGCTCTTTCTCGGTGTAGAAGCGTTCGCAGCCGGTGCAGTAGAGGCCGCCGTAGCTCCCGAAGTAGATGTCGCCGGCGTCGTACACCTGTTGCAGGATCGACTGCACGGTGCGGACGTGGTCGGCGTCGGTCGTCCGGATGAAGCGATCGTACGTGAGCCCGGTGGCTTCCCACGTGCTCCGGAAGATGCCGCTGATCTTGTCGGTGTAGGTTTTCGGCTCCTCGCCGGCGGCGGCCGAGGCTTCGGCGATCTTGTCGCCGTGCTCGTCGGTGCCGGTCAGGAAGTACGTCTCGTAGCCGCGCTGCCGGTAAAAGCGCGCCATCGTGTCGCAGATGAGGATCGTGTACGCCGACCCGAGATGGGGCTCGGCATTCACGTAGTAGAGCGGCGTCGTGATGTAGATGCGCGGGCCCCCCGCAGGGGGAGCGCTGATATTATTCGGCACGCGGTTCGAGGAGGTCTTCCAACGTCGCCTCCACCTCCACCCCGTCTTCGGCACGCCGAACGATCGCGGTCTGTTTCAATACGTTGTGACGGAGCACGACGCCGTCGCCCTTCAGCGACGTGACCGTCGCGCCGATCTTCGGGAGATCGCGGCGCAGCTCGAGGTAGGTGTCGTACTCGTAGCGGAGGCAGCACTTGAGGCGGCCGCACATGCCCGCGAGCTTCGACGGATTGAGCGACAGCCCCTGTTCCTTCGCCATCCGCACCGACACCGCCTGAAACTCGCGGAGCCAGGTCGAGCAACAGAGCTCGCGGCCGCACGGGCCGACGCCG
The DNA here is from genome assembly GCA_039917665.1 of Binatia bacterium. Classification (GTDB taxonomy): domain Bacteria; phylum Desulfobacterota; class Binatia; order UTPRO1; family UTPRO1; genus UTPRO1. The sequence goes on along the minus strand of JBDSJB010000392.1, from coordinate 3,644 downwards.
CCGAGCATCTTGGTCTCGTCGCGCGCGCCGATCTGCTTCATCTCGATCCGGGTGTGGAGCTTCTGCGCCAGGTCGCGCACGAGCTCGCGGAAGTCGACGCGACCCTCGGCGCAGAAATAGAAGACGGCCTTGCTGGCATCGAGCAGGTAGTCGACCTTCACGAGCTTCATCGTGAGGCGGCGCTCACGGATGCGCGTCAGACAGAAGCGGTGCGCCTCGCGCTCACGCAGCTGGTTCTGCTCGTCGCGATCGAGGTCGCGCGCGTCGGCCTTGCGCAGCACCTTGGGCGCGGGCTCCGACCCGGCGCGGGTGCCGGGGGTCGCGGCGCGCGCGACGGTGGCGAGGGCGAGCGCGCGTTGACTCTCGACGACGACGCGATCGCCGCGCTCCAGCGTGAGACCGCTGCTGTCGTAGTCGTGGATGACGCCGGCCGGCTTGAACTGGATGCCGACGACGTGGGGAGTAGACTCCGAATGCGACGGGGCGGTCATGTCACTCGAGGCGCATCAGCATCTGAATCAGGGTCAGATTGCGGTTGGCGTTCTGACGAAGCGCGCGCATCGTAGCATACGTGGTTTCGAGATTGCGAAGGCTGGCGCCGATTTGCGGGCTGCCGACGGCGTCGGCGAGGTCGGCGTTTTGGAGCTCGGCTGAGGGTCCGAGCACCGCGCGGCGGAGCGCGTCGCGATGCCACGACGCGATCAGCGCCATCACGGCCGTCGGGTCCTTCTCCTCGGCCTGCAGGGTCTGTGCGAAGTCGGCCAGCTTCTTGAACCCGGCGCCGCGGAGACCCGCCAACGCCCCGAGCAGCTCGCGCCGTCGGCGGCCGAACAGGTCGGGATCGAGGCCGAGCGCGCGTCCGGGGCTGCCGTTCGCGTAGGTCGCGAGCGCGACCGCTTCCGGCCCGCTCCGTCCGTGCTTCTCGATGATGGCGACGACCTCGGGGGTCGGTAACGGCTGGAAGCTCAGGCGCTGGCAGCGCGAGAGGATCGTCGGTGCGAGGGCCGTCGCCTGCATCGCGACCAGGATCAGCACGCTCTCGCCGTTCGGCTCCTCGAGCGTCTTCAGGAGTGCGTTCTGTGCTTGCAACGTGAGCAGATGCGCGTCGTCGATGATGCCGACCTTGGGGTGGCGCGAGAGCGCGCGGAAGCCGAGCTCGCGCTGCAGCTCGCGGACTTGGTCGATCGAGATGTCGCGCTTGTCCTTCGGTGGTCCCGCGATCACGCGCACGTCGGGGTGCGTGCCGGCCATGATCGTGTGACAGGCGTTGCACGCGCCGCAGGCGTCGAAGGGCGCGGTGTCGCAGTGCAGGCCGAGCGCGAGCGCCCGGGCGACCATCATTTTCCCGATCCCGTCGGGACCGGTGAAGACGAAGGCGTGCGCGAGCCGCTGTGCCTCCCATCCGCGGCGGAGATACGCGATCGAACGTTCGTGACCGCGCACGTCGGCGAAGCGGCTGGGGGAGGCGGCGGCCGGTGCGTCCGCCGGTGTGCTGGGTCGGCGCGCCATCGTCAGACGCTCGCTCGTGCCGCGGTCGGGGCGACGCCGTGCGCGGCGAGCCACGTCAGGGTGACCTGCGCGACCTCGGCGCTCACGAGCGCGAGGTCGCGGCTGCTGTCGATCACATGGATGCGCGTGGGGGCGGCGGCGGCCTGATCGAGAAATCCGCGGCGGACACGCTCGTGGAACTCGCGATCGAGCACTTGATAGCGGTCGACCTCGCGATGCCGGCGCTCCGCGCCGAGGTCGACGGGACAATCGAGCAACACGGTCAGATCGGGCTCGAGCCCGGGGCGGCTCTCGGCATCCCAGCGGCGGACGCGCGCGAGATCCTGCCCGTGTCCGTAGCCTTGATACGCGATCGTCGAGTCCGAGAAGCGATCGCAGAGCACGATCGCGCCCGCGGCGAGGGCAGGGCTGATCACCGTCGCGACGTGCTCGACGCGATCGGCGATGAAGAGCAGCAGCTCGGCTTCCGGTGTCAGCACGAGCTCACGGCCGAGCACCATGCGGCGGAGCTCGCGACCGAGCGGCGTCGCGCCCGGCTCGCGCGTGCCGACGACCCGATGGCCGTGCGTCGTGAGGAGCGCGGCGAGCCGTTCGACCTGCGTGCTCTTGCCCGCGCCGTCGATGCCTTCGACGGTGATGAAGCAACCGCGGGTGGGAGTGCCGGCGCTCACGAGGGCGCGGACTCTAGCCCGCATCGTGCGGCAGGTCCACGTCGTTTTCCCGCGCTCGGGCGGGCGCGCCCGCGGTGGGCGGCGACGCCGTCCGGGGCCATCAGGCGGCGCCGTTGGCGCCATGCTGCGGCGCCGTGCTCAGCCCGTGGCGGGCTGCTCGCTGCGATGCTTTCCGAGCACGAGCCGGATGCCGTAGACCAGATCGCGCGACGAGCACGGCTTGGTGATGTAGTACTCGGCGCCTTCCTTGTAGCCGGTCAGCACGTCCTCGTCCTGGCTCTTGGCGGTCAGCATGATGACGGGAATCGCCGTCGTCGCCGGATCGTGTTTCAGCTTTGCCAGGACTTCGAGGCCACTCATCCGCGGCATCATGATGTCGAGCAGGATGCAGTCGGGATGGCGACTGGCGATCTGCGCCAGCGCATTCGCTCCGTCGATCGCTGTCATCACCTCGTACCCGAGCCCGCTCAACATCCGCGCCGTCATGCGCGTCACGTTCTCGTTGTCGTCCACCACCAGGATCGTATCGGGCATCGTGCTGCCTCCTCTGCCTACGTCGACGGTCGCGCCTGAATCGGCTGAGGCTGGTGGCCGAGGACCAAATTCACGCCGTAGCTCAGCTCGTCGGCGGTGAAGGGTTTCGTGATGTAGTAGTCCGCGCCTTGCTGGTAGCCGTGCAGGACGTCTTCGTCCGCGGTCTTCGCGGTGACCATGATGATCGGGATGTTCGCCGTCGCGGCATCGCTCTTCAGGGCTTGCAGCACTTCGAGGCCGCTCATGCGCGGCATCATCACGTCGAGGAGGATGCAGTCCGGCCGCTGGCGTGCGACGATCGCGAGGGCTTCCGCGCCGTCACTCGCCGTGATCACGGCGAAACCGCGTTGCGACAGCATGCGCGCACTGATGAGCGCGATGTCTTCGCTGTCGTCGACGATGAGGATCGTGTCTCCCATTCGAATCTCGTCCTTTCAGGAATGCTGCTCAGAAGGTCTCACGGGCGGCGATCACGCGCGCCGCCGCGGGTAACGGTGCCACGCTGGCGGCGAGTCGCAGTGCCGCGGCGCTCGCGCGCACGAATCCGCTGCCGCGTACGTCGACGGCCGGCGCACCGCCGGCCCACGCGCCGCCGCAGATTTCCATCGTCGCGCCGGGCGCGAGCTCGATGCCGCCCGCGGCCGCGACCATGCCGGTGAACGCGAGGCGACCCGTCACGCGCAAGCGGCCGGCGACGTAGAGCGTGCCGGCGCCGCTCGTCACCATGTCGGCCGTGGCATCGCCGTCGACGACGGTGAAGCGCGGCGTCGCGTCCGCGCCGAGAGTCGCTGCGAGCGCGCCGCCGGCGACGTGCGTCGCGCCGAGCGCCGTGGCGACCTCGTCGAAATCAGGAGCCGGCTCCCGCGTGATGCTGGGCGCGTCGCCACGCCCGCGGATCTGTTCCGGGTCGGCGAGCAACGGCAGGGTCGC
>JBDSJB010000391.1:0-2789 GCA_039917665.1 Binatia bacterium | reverse complement strand
GAATTGATCAGCGCCGCCCAGGCTCTGGCCCGCGTCTTCCGCCGCTGGGAACGGACGTTCCGAGAGATGGTGCAGCCGGCCCAGCAGAAAACCGCAGAGGACCTGGCGGACCTGCGACGGCGGCTGTTGCGGGAGTTGACCGGGGTCAAGACCACGGCGCTGGAGAAGATGCCGGCGGGGCGCGTGCTGGTGGCGCGACGGTTGTTGCCCTCCGACACGGTGGCGCTGCCCCGTCGCGCGGTCGCCGGCATCGTCTTGGAGTTCGGCGGCCCGGGCTCGCATGCGGCGATATTGGCGGAGGCCTTGGGGATCCCCACCGTGGCGCAAATCCCGAACGCGCGGGAGATCATTGCGGACGACGATGTCGTGATCGTGGACGGTTTCCGCGGGGAGATCGTCGTCAACCCAGACGCGGCCACACTCGCCCACTACACGGAACAGATCGCCAGCGTTCAGGTACGGGGCGCCGAGTTGAAGCAGTTGGCCCGCCAGCCGGCATGCCTGCGCGACGGCACCACGATCGCGGTGATGGCCAACGTCGGCTGTCGCGAGGACGTCAGCACTGCCGTCGAGCACGGGGCGGATGGTGTGGGATTGTATCGGCTCGAGCAATTCTATCTGTCGCGCAAGACGCCACCGACCGCCGCGGAGTTGTTGGCCGACTTGCGCGAGATGTTCGCGCCCCTGCGCGGCAAACCGATCACCGTGCGCCTCCTGGATCTCGGCGGAGACAAGCCGCTGCCGTTCCTGAAGCTGGCGCCCGAGGAGAATCCGTTTCTCGGGCGGCGCGGTGTCCGCTTGCTTCTGCGATATCCAGATTTGCTGGACACGCAGTTGCAGGCCCTGTGGCAGTTCGCGCGGGAGCACGAGGTCCGGGTTTTGGTGCCGATGGTCACTCTGGCCGAGGAAATGGCTGAGGTCCGGATGCGGTTCGCGACGGTTGCGAACGATCGGGGTCACAACGCGCTGCCGCCGCTCGGCGCCATGATCGAGACCCCCGCGGCGGCGCTCAGCGTCGCCGACATCATCGCGCACGCGGATTTTCTCAGCATCGGCACCAACGATCTCACGCAATACACGATGGCCGCCGGGCGCGAGAACCCGCTGGTGAGCGAGTACTTCCGCGAGGACCACCCCGCCGTGCTGCGCTTGGTGCGCATCGTCGTGGAAGAGGCGAGTGCCATCCCCGTTGCCGTCTGCGGCGAGCTGGCGCGACAGCTCGCGGCGATCCCCACACTGCTGAAGCTCGGCATTCGCAGCCTGAGCGTTGCCCCACCGCTGGTGCCCGGCGTCAAGGAGGCCGTCCGTCAGGCTGCGCTGTAGTGCATGGACGTTATCAAGTAGCCTCTCGCCAATGGGCAATCGCGATACGACGGCGGCGTGGGCGTATCACGACGCTACGAAGCACTCGGTGGCGAGCGTGCATCGATCGCGCCATGGGCTCGACTTCGAGATCATGCCCCGGCCGTTCAAGGTGTATCCGCAGGTCGCGCCCATCCCGCTGCCGCGTGATTTCACGACCGCGACACGTCCGGCGCTCGCAGCGATTGCGCACGATGGGGCCATCGTCGGGGATGGGCCGGCACTCGATCGTGTGACATTGGCCCGCCTGCTCTACTTCACGGCGGGTGTGTTGCGCCGCCGTTCCTATCCAGGGGGAGAGGCCTTCTTTCGTGCGCAGGCGTGTACCGGCAATCTCCATCACATCGACCTCTATTTCATTTGTGGAGCGCTCCCTGAGCTGGCGGCGGGCGTCTATCACTTCAGCCCACACGATTTCGCGCTTCGCCAGCTGCGCGCGGGCGATGTTCGCTCCGCCGTCTTGCACGCCAGCGGCGACGACGCCGCGATTGCCGGCGCGCCGGCGATCCTCGCGTGCACCAGCACGTTCTGGCGCAATGCATGGAAGTATCAGGCGCGCACGTATCGTCATTGCTTCTGGGACAACGGCACCTTGCTCGCCAACTTGTTCGCGATGGCGGCGGCGTTGGAGCTGCCGACACGCTTGGTTCTGGGTTTCGTCGACGAGGAGCTCACTCGGGTGTTGGATCTCGACGGCGAGCGCGAAGTGACGCTGAGCCTCATCGCACTCGGGCGCGGTGCTGCGACGATGCCGGCGAACCTTCGCGTACCTCGGCTCGGATTGGAGACCCTCCCGTTGTCGTCGCGCGAAGTGACGTATCCCGACATTGGCGTCGCACATGACGCGTCGTCACTGTGGTCGGCGGAAGAAGTCGCTGCTTGGCGCACCCCGGCGCCCGCTCCGATGCGCACCTCCACGCCCGCCGAGTCGGTGCCGCTCGCCCCCTCGCTCAGCGTGCCACCCGAGCCGATCGAGCAGGTCATTCTGCGCCGCGGCTCGACGCGCGAGTTTTCGCGCGACCCGATTAGCTTCGACGTGCTCTCGACCGTCCTGCGTTCGATTACTCGCGGCATCCGTGCGGATTTCGTGGCACCCGGCGCGGCGTGGAATGAGGTGTACCTCATCGTCAACGCCGTGGACGGCCTTCCACCGGGAGCGTACGCCTTCGATCGCGATCACGACGTGCTCGAACGGCTCCGTGCGGGCGATTGTCGTCGTCAGGCCGGCCATCTCGACCTCGGGCAAGCCCTGGCAGCGGACGCCGCAGTCAATCTCTATTGGCTCGTTGATCTGCACCGTGTCGTTGCGCACCTCGGCAACCGGGGCTATCGGGCCGCGCAACTCGAAGCGGCGATCGGTGGTGGCAAAGCCTACCTCGCCGCGTACGCGCTTGGTGTCGGCGCGACCGGGCTCACGTTCTTTGATG
>JBDSJB010000390.1:0-13950 GCA_039917665.1 Binatia bacterium | reverse complement strand
CGGGATTCGCCGCTTCGATCCAGGTCGCGGCCTCGGCGTCGGCGATCCACGTCCGCGTCGTGTGCTCCGTGCCGTCGGCGGCGCGCGTCCGCACCACGACGACCTCGCGGCCTTCGAGGGCGATCAGCGTCACCACCCCGAAGGCGAGGGCGAAGCCGATCACGATCGCGATCCCGCGCCGTAGCATCGAGTCCCTCTGCCCGACGCTCGCGGCTCTGTCCATGCAGCGCGGACCCGTCTTGACCCTTCTTCGCCGATGGGGCTAGCGTCGCGCATGCCGATCGAACGCCTCTCCGCCGACACTACAGGCGCGCGCGTTGCCGAGATCCTGGCCCGCGACGGCGCCGTCATCGTCGAACGCCTCGTGCCCCGCGCCATGATGGATCGCGCGCGCGCCGAGCTCGAGCCGTACGTGCAAGCGACGGCCTTCGGGAACGACCCCTTCGCGGGCCGCCGCACGCGCCGAACGGGTGGACTGCTGCTGCGCTCGCCGACGTGCCGCGAGCTCGTCATGCACCCGCTGGCGCTCGAAGCCACGCGCGCGTCCCTCGCCGACGCCTCGAGCTTTCACCTGCACCTGACGCAGGTGATCGCGATCGGCCCCGGGGAGCCGGGTCAGACGATCCATCGCGACCAGTGGGCGTTCGACTTCTTTCCATTCCCGCCAGGCTACGAGGTCCAGTGCAACACGATCTGGGCCATGAACGACTTCACCGCCGAGAACGGCGCGACCCGTGTCATTCCCGGCAGCAATCATTACGAAGATCGCCGCGAGTTCACCCATGCCGACTGCGAGGCCGCCGCGATGCCCGCGGGCTCGGTGATCTTCTACAACGGCTCGGTTTACCACGGCGGCGGCCCCAATGAGTCGAACGAGACGCGCTTCGGCATCAACATCACCTACGCGCGCAGCTGGCTCCGGCAGGAAGAGAACCAATACCTCGCCGTGCCGCACGACGTGGCGCGCACGTTCCCCGAGGACCTGCTGCGCGTCATGGGCTACGCCCGCGGCGCCTACGCCCTCGGCTACGTCGACGACCTCCGCGACCCCCTCGAAGTCCTCCTCGGCCGCAAAGTGAGCGACGACGGCCTAGGCGACCTCGCCAAAGCCAACGAGAAGGCCCGCGCCCCGCTCTCGTAGCGGGAACCCCTGTCCGATTCGGATTTCGCGCGGCGTGACGGGCTGCTCGGACTCGCTTGCGGAGTCGCCTCTGCGGATGCATCTCGCGCTTACGCACTACGTTAGTGTAAGCGCGAAGTGCGCGCGCAGAGGCGCCCCGCCACGCCCCGGACCACCGACCCCACGACACATCAACGATCTGAAAGCGATCAGAGCCAATGCCAGGGCTCAGAAAATGTTGGGGTCCCAGCCGTACGCCCATGTCGTGTACAGCTTCCGCATGTCGTCGCTTCGCAACACGACCTCGTTGCGGGTGCGCTGGACGCCTTCCGGATCGATCGTGCGGCCGACCAGGGCTGCTTCGGTGCGCGCCAGCGACAAGCGAGCTTGCGCGAGAGGCAGGACGGGCTCGGTGTTGGCCGCCGCGAGTGCCGCCAGCCGTTCGCGTTCCGTGGCGAGATATTCGCGGACTGCTTTCGAGGACGAGCGGTCGGACATCGCGACGTCGCCGACGGTGGCGTAGGCGAGGGCCGTCGGCGCGGTCTCTGCCGCCAGTTCGGCGGCTTGCCGAATGGTGTCGAGGTCGGCCCCCGAGCTCCACGAGGCCTCGTACATGACGCGCGTCAGGGTGGCGATCGCGGACGTCGCGTACGGTAACGTCCCGGCCTCGAGCGCGGGCAGGATGCCGGCGAGCGACGAATGAGTCTTGTTGCCGAGCACGACGGTGCGGCCGTCGCAGTAGATGTACGTCCACGGCGAATCGTCGACGTAGAGCAGCTTCCCCATGACGTTGGCGTAGGCTGCCGTGAGCGGCAGAATCACGAGACCGACGTCGTGGGCTTTGAAGATCTCCCGCGGATCGATGGTCCCGGTGCGCATGTCCTTGTGCTTCTGCAGCGTCACCTCGTCGTAGACCTGCTGCGCCCGGCCGCCGATGAAGGAGGTGACGGGGGCCTCGTTCCAGCGGAGATACCCCTCCCATTCCCACGCGGAGTACGCGTGACCGCTCAGACCGTTCGTGCGGAGGAAGTCGAGCGCTCCGCGCGGTTCCGTGGGTGCGTCGACCATGCGCTCGAACGTGCTGAAGCCGTGAAAGAGGGGATTGTCGGAGGCGTAGCGTCGCAGAACGGGCGGTGCCGCGACCGCGACGGCGACCGCGAGGCCGACGGCGAGGATGCGGACCGGCCACTCGGTGCCAAGGCGGCGGAGCCACCAAGCGAAAGTCGCTGCCAGCGGCCCGGCCAACACCACCAGCGCCAACGGGACGAATCGCCGCGCGCGCACGGCCATCACCGCGACGACGACCAGGGCGAGAGCGTCAAAGACCGCACGCGTGCCCGCGGCGTTCGGATCGACCGCACGCGTGCCCGCGGCGTTCGCATCACTCACCGACTCGCTGGCCGCACGCGTTCCCCGTCCCGCGATCGCGCGCCCGAGCAGCAGCAACGCGAAGACCGCGGCGAGCGTAGAGACCTCCCAGCGGCTGCCGAATGCCGTCACGTTGTTCGCGAAGAGGGGCGTCCATTCGGCGACCGTCCGCCACGCCGGGTTCATGCCGACCACGAACGGGTGCGTGAGATTCTCGACGCCGAACGGATTGGCAAAGGCGGCGAGCCCGGTTGCGACGGCCGCCGCGGCAAGTGCGCTCGGCAGACGGCGCGGGGTCGTGACGGCGACGGCGAGCGCGAACAGGCCGAGCATCCCGAGGCCGAAGAGAAAGCTCCCGTGCATGTTGGCCCAGACGGCGACGATGGCGACCGTCACCCAGAGCCAGGCCTGCTGCGTCGGCGCGCGGCCGAGTGTCCAGACCGTCGCGCTCGTGAGGACGAGACCAACCAGGGCCGGACGGAGGTCGATGTAGGAGCGGCTCGCTGCAACGACCGTGGCGGCGATGATCACCGCGACGGGCCACCCGGCGCCACGCACGCGCCCGGCGAGGGCGAGAAAGAGCGTGACGGCACCGAGCAGCAGCGCCTTCAGCAGCAACAGTCCGTGCGTCTGGGCGAGTTGATACGTCGAATAGAAGAGGACGTGGGTCCCCCAATTCTGATTCAGCCAGACCCGTCCGGCGGTGGTGAACGACCACAGGTCGGGCGCGCCGAGCCGTCCGACCAGAATGTCGCGGCCGCCGGCGAGCGCGATGAACAGGTCGTCGATGGGACGGGGCTCGGCCCAGACGAGCGCCAACAGCAGCGCGGAGACGAGGACGCAAAGCGCGAGATCGCGGCGATCGTTTGGGGGCATAGGCGACGGTCAGGCGGAAGGTAGCACAACGTGTCGCGGGCCGTCAGCCGTAGCCGTCGCGTCGCTCGGCGCACGAGTCGCGACCACTCGCAGGGCCGCGGCGTACGCGCCGAGTGAGAGCAGCGTGAGCGCCCATTCGAGCCACGTCGTGTGCGCGCGGTCGGCGCGATGCCGCTCGAACGCCAGCAGCTTCGACTCCTCGGGCTTCGGGCCTGCCATGGCGTTCTCCATCGTGGCCGTCTTGCCCTTCCAGTACGCCTGGAAGCGCTCGTCGTGGAAGCGCTCGACGCTCCGGCGGTCGAACGTGCCGACGGAGGGGCCGCTCCGCCAGACCATCCAGCTGTGCTCCATCGTCGCAACGAGGAGCAGGACCGCGACGACCGCGCGGAGACGCGGCACGGCGGCTGCCGCGGCGATCGCGGCCGGCACACAATAGAGCAGGTAGCGCTCGTGGACCCGCGTCGGCCACATGAAGACCGACCAGAGCGCCACCATCGCGAACAGCACGACGGCCAGCGCGGGGTGCTCGCGCCGTCGCACCCAGCAGAGCGCCGCGGTCGCTCCGAGGGCCGCGATCAGGAGGAGGCGGCCCCAGGCGTCGCGTGTGAGGCCCGCGACGACCGTCGTCGAGCTCAGCACGTCGTAGACGGGGTGACGCTCGGTGACGAGCGCCACCAGGTACCAGACGTTGAACGCCTCGAGCGTGGTGAAGGGGAGCACCTCGAACAGGTTCCAGCGATAGCAGCGCTGGATCCACGCGAGCCCGTCGGTGAGTAGCCAGGGCGCGCTGCCGACGACGAGCGTGAGGGCCGCCGCGCCGACCGTGAGACCGAGCCGTCGCACGGTCGGTCCGAGGCCGCGAGCGCGGTCGTCGGTCGCCCCGACCAACGCCGCGAACCCAGCGAGCGGCAGCATCAATAGCCCCTGCGGCTTGAGCAGCAGACCGAGCCCGATCGCGACGCCGGCCGCGAGCCACCGACCACGCAGCAACGCCGTCAGCGCGAACACCGCAGGCGCGAGGGCGAGCGCGTCGTATTGGGCGACGAGGGCGGTGTTCATCATGAGCGGCGGCGCGAGCCACGTGACGGCGCCCGCCATGGCCGCCGCCGCAGCGCGTCCGGTGAGGGCGCGCGTCAGGGCGGCAACGCCGAGCGCGGTCGCGAGCTCGAACAACCATGGGACGACCGACGTGACCAGACGGGTGTACGGGGTGTTGGCGACGAACTCCGGGGCGCTCGCGCCGAGCCACCAGCTCTGGCCCCAGAACACGACCTGCGTGAGCGGCGGATAGTTCGGCGGGTGAACGCAGCGGCGCCGGATCTCCGTCTGTTGGCCATTCTGGAACACCAAGCCGCGGAGCGTGGGCAGCTCCTCGGTCGTCGCCGAATAGACGCGCGTGATCCCACGCTGACCGGCGACGATTCCCATGCCGAGGATGTCGAAGTGATCCCACGCGTAGCCAAAGCGGGGCGCGCCGACGACCAGCAGCACACGCGCGACCGCCCCAACGACGAGGACGGCCGCAAGCACGGCTCGCAGCCGTCGCGGCACGCCCGCGTCCTCTGGCGTGCCCTGCGCGTTCACGCCGGGCGGAGGGCGGCCGTCAGCTCCGGCCCCATGCGCGCGACCGCGGCCGCATCGATGCGGAGCTGCTCGCGGGCCTGCGCCGTGGTTTCGCGCGTGTCGTCGGTGACGTGGGCCTGCAAGAAGTCGCCGACGGTCCCGGCGACGCTCGCCGGCGTCAGGCTCGCCATCCCGCGGATCACGTACTGCCGGAGCATCGGGTCCATCGTCAGCACGCGCTCGTTCCAACCGTCGCGGATGTAGGCCCAGGCCGTGAGCCGCGAAGCGCGCCCGCCGAGCAGACGCGACAGCACGAACGCGCGGTCTTGCGGCCGCACGTCGTCGCTGAAGGTGAGGGCGAGCGTGCGCGAGATCAACGCCGGATCCTCGAAGCTCGCGAGCGCGTAGAGGAAGCGCTCCTCTTCCTCGGGATCGTCGGCGGCGCTCGTCCGTTTGCGCTCGAGGAAGCGGTCGTAGAGCGTGGCATCGCCGTCGCGCGCGACCAGGTTGGCGATGACGGGCACGAGGTTCGGCTCGAGCGTCGTCCGATCCTCGAAGTAGCGTTCCAGCCGCGTACGCGCTTCGGCGCGGACGTCCGGGTCGCTGGCGAGGTGGCCGAGCGCGCTGATGACCGCCGAGCGCTTCACGCGGACGTCGACAGGCTCGCCGTCGCGCGCGTCCCAGCCGAGGCTCGCGAACTCGGGTCCGAAGAGGGATTGCGCGACGTCGGCGAAGTGCGCGCGGTCGCCGTCGGTGAGGATGTGGCTCTCGAGCCAGCCGAGCCGCTGTGCGATCGCCTCCAACACGGCGCGATCCTGCTCGCCCGCGAAGCCGCGGAGCAGCGTGACGAACGCCCCGACGTTGCCGATGCCGGCCTTCAGCAGCGCCCATTGGTTGCCGATCAGGTTCAGGCGTTCCTCGGGCGCGAGCCCGGTCGCGAGCGCACCCGCGAGCCGCGTGATCCCTTCGTCGTCGAGCGCGAAGCGATAGAAGCCCGCGCCACCGCCGTTCGGGAACACCCACGTGGCGCCGGCGAACGTGACCTCGGCGTTGGCGCTGCCGAGGATCACGCGCTCCTCGCGGATGCCCGACGGTCCGCCGATCTTGAGCACGAGCGGCACCGGCCAGCGCTGCTCGGGGGCGGCCCCCGTCATCTGCGGGTCGGAGAAGAAGCGCCGTTGGTGCAAGGTGAGGGTCGCGCCCGCGGAATCGAAGCGGGTCGCGATCTCCACGACGGGATGACCGGGCTCGCGGATCCAGGCGTTGGCGATGCCGGTGACGTCGCGCCCCGACGCCTGGTCGAGCTCGCGCCAGAAGTCGTCGGCGGTCGCGTTCTTTTCGGCGTACTTCCGGAGGTACGTCCGCACGCCGGCCTGGAAGGCGTCCGAGCCGAGGAAGCGCTCGAGCATGCGGACGACGCCCGCACCCTTCCAGTAGGTGATGACGTCGAAGCGCTCGGAGGCCTGCCGGGCGTTCTCGACCTGGAACGAGATCGGGTGCGTCGACACCAGCGCGTCGAGCGCGAACGGCCGCGCGAGCGTGGCGACGAAGTCGCGCCACATGCCCCACTCGGGATTGAGCTCGGCGGTCGCTTTCCACCCGACGAACGTCGCGAACGACTCGTTCAGCCAAAGGTCGTTCCACCACGCCATCGTCACGAGGTCGCCCCACCACATGTGCGTCAGCTCGTGCGCGGCCGTGTAGAAGATGTCCTTCAGCGTATCGGTCGAGGCTTCGGCGGGGTCGGCGGCGATCGCGGTCAGGCGGTAGGTGATCGCGCCCGGGTTCTCCATCGCGCCGGCTTCGAAGTCGGCGAGGCCGATCGCGTCGATCTTGCCGTAGGGGTAGGGGATCGCGGTGTAGTCGGCGAGGTATTCGACGGCCGCGCGGTGCGCGTCGCGCGCGTAGAGGCCCTTGTCGGCGAGCCCGCGGGGCAGCCAGACCCGCACCGGCACCCCGGCGTTCGTCGTGACCTCGGGCGTGGCGTCGAAGGGTCCGACGAGGAACGCGACGAGATAGGACGAGATCGGCGGCGTCGCGCGAAACATGACCACCTTCCGGCCGGCGCCGGCCGGCGCCTCGCTCTCGACCGCGCCGTTGGCGATCGCGATCGCGTCGGCGGGGACGTCGAGCGTGAGGGCAAAGCGCGCCTTGTACTCGGGCTCGTCGAAGCAGGGAAACGCGCGCCGGGCGTCGGCGGCCTCGAACTGGGTCGCCGCGTAGCGCTGATCGTCCTTCACCGAACGATAGAGGCCGCGGAGCTTCTCGACGATCTCACCCGTGAACACGAGCGTCAGCTCGGCTCGGCCGGCCGGGATGGGGGCCGCGAAGCAGAGGCTGATGGCCTCGGCTTTCGGGTGCACCACCACGGTCGCGGCGGCACCACCGATCCGGGCGCTCGTCACGTCGAGGTCGAGGGCGTGCAGGGTGAGGACGTCGGTCGGGGTCCGGACGTCGAGCGCGATCGTGACCTCGCCCTGGTGGCGCCAGGCGTCGAGGTCGAGGGCGAGTCGGATATCGTAGCGGGTCGGCCAGACCTCGCGGGACAGGCGAAAATTGACGCCGGGGTCGGCGGGAAGGCTTTGGTTCATGGGGCCGCACTGTTCCTCACGACCCGCGTCCCTGCAAGCAACCACGCTCCGCTGGGGGGAAAAACCGGGTAGCGCTCGTCCGCGAGGCGCGCTAGTTTCCGCGGCCTATGAAAACCCATTCGACCATCCTTTTAGCCGCGCTCCTCCTCGTCCCGCTCGCCGCGTGTCAGAACCAGTCCGCGACCGAGAAGGCTGCTGCGACGAGTGAGTCCAGCGCCAAGACCGACATCAAAGCCGAGGCGAAAGCCGACGCCAAAACCGAGGCCAAGGGCGGCGTACCGACGCTCGAGATGTACGTCATGTCGCAGTGCCCGTACGGGGTGCAGGTGGTGAACGCCATCGCTCCCGTCAAGGAACAGCTCGGCGCCGGCCTGAATCTCAAGATCGGCTACATCGGCAACGGCAGCGCTGGGAGCTTCCAGTCGCTCCACGGACCGTCTGAGGTGAAGGGCGACATCGCGCAGCTCTGCGCCGCCAAATACGCCCCGGACACGTACCTCAAGATGCTCGTCTGCCAGAACAAGAACCCGCACGCGGTCGACACCAATTGGAAGGAGTGCGCGGCCGAGGGAGGCGTCGATGCCGCCAAGCTCGAGGCGTGCGTGAACGGTGACGAAGGCGCGCAGCTCCTGACCGCCGCGTTCGCCGAGGCGACGGCCAAGGGCGCGCAGGGCTCGCCGACGATGTTCTTGAACGGCCAACCTTACCAGGGCGGCCGGAAGACGCGCGACTTTCTGAAGGCGAGTTGCCAGGCGATCGGCAGCGGCAACGCCCCCCAACCATGCAAGGACATCCCCGAGCCGCCGCTCGTGCACGCGATCTTCTTCTCCGACAAGCGCTGCGCCGAGTGCAACATCGCGCCGCTCGAAGCCCGCATCAAGAACGAGCTGGGCGGCATGGAAGCGAAGCACGTCGACTACCTGAGCGACGAGGGGAAGGCGCTGTACAAGGAGCTGCAAGGCTCCGACTCGAACTTCAAGTTCCTGCCGGTCATCATCGTGAACGGCGAAGAGGTCGTGAAGGACACCGACGGCTACACGGCGCTGCAGGGCTACATGACGCCGATCGGCAAGTATCGGTCGCTTCGGCTCGAAGGCAAATTCGATCCGACCGCCGAGATCTGTGACAACGGTGGCGTCGACGACGACGGTGACGGCAAGGTCGATTGCGCCGACGATCAGTGCAAGGGCGCGAAAGCCTGCCGTGAGGCCAAGGCCAAGACGCTCGACATGTTCGTCATGTCGCATTGTCCGTATGGCGCCCAGGCGATGGTCGCCGCGGAAGCCGTCGCCGACCACTTCGGGAAGGACCTGACCCTGAACGTGCACTTCATCGGTCAGATTGAGGGCGACAAGCTGAGCTCGATGCACGGCCAGGCCGAGCTCGACGAGGACCTGCGGGAGATCTGTGCGTCGGCGAAGTACCCGAAGAACAATCAGTTCGCGAAGTACCTGGGCTGCCGCAGCAAGGATCTCCGCAACAACGATTGGCAGGCGTGCGCCAAGTCGTCGGGCATGGACGAGAAGGTCATCGCGAAGTGCGTCGAGACCGAAGGCAAGGACCTGCTGCGGCAATCCTTCCAGTTCGCGACCTCGCTCCAGATCGGCGCGAGCCCGACGTTCCTCTCGAACAACCGCCGCGAGTTCAACGCGGTCGATGCCCCGACCCTGCAGCAGCAGTTCTGCGCGGACAACCCGACCGTCGCCGGCTGCAAGACCCCGATCCAAGCCAAGCAGGGTTGACCAGGCGCAGACACACAAGCCTTCGCTGCGGTGAACGGCGGGGTCTCGGCGTGAACGTCGAGACCCCGCCGTTTTCGTTCCGGACCTAGAGTCGTCCCGTCAGCAACATGATGAGGAGGATCAGCAGCAAGACGCCGCCGATGCCCGACGGCCCATAGCCGAGGTTGTGTCCGCTCACTTGGGGCAGACCGCCGAGAACGATCAGCAACACGATGATGAGTAGCAGTAACGACATGGATTCCTCCTTGGGCTCAGGATCGTTTGCGCTTCGTGGGGGCGGATCGACGTGCAGGGCGGCGCTTGGGCTGCACGCGGGCTTTCGGTTTCGTCTTCGCTGCAGGCTTCGGCGGTGCCGACACCTGTCGCGCTGCGATCTGCGCGAGCGCGGCCGACAGGTCGACGCCGAAGGTCTTCTTGAGCTCCGCGCCGAGCTCGGGTGAGACGAGGCCGCCGCCGAAGGTCGCGAGCTCGGAGGCGACATCGTCGGCGAGGCGCGCGAGCGGCGACGGCCGTCCGCGCGTCGTCTTGGCGTGATGGGCGCGGCCGAGGCTGTAGCCCATCGCGAATCCGGCGGACAGGGCTCCGAGGCTCCAGGCTACCGGCTCGCGCTGGAATTGCTCGGACATGGTGAGCACGCCGCCGACGGTGCTCGCGACCGCGTCGATCTGATCACCGACCGTCTCTTTGATCTGCTCGACGGTGTCGGTAATCGACTCGCGCGCCTGCTCGACGCGCGCTTCGAGCTCGGCACGGCTCGGCTCGTCGGCTACTGGCTCGCCGGCGACGACGATGTCAGTCGTGCGCTCAGCCATCGCGTCGGTCCACACCACCCGACCTTCGGAGGAGGGTGACGACGCCCGAGATCACCGCGAGCGTGCCGATCACCCCGAAGGCGAGGGCGCGTGCGAGCAGCGGGTCGAGCGTCGACGGCAGCGCGTAGACGAGCACGAACGCGAGCCCGCACCCGACCAGCGTCACCCCGATGGCAACCGTGATGGCCGCCAGCGCAAGCGCCACCGTCTCTCGCTCGTAAGCGCGAATCGTTTCCTGGACGTCGAGCTTCAGCAGCGTGATCTTGCTGTCGAGCAGCCCGAGAATCCCGTCCCCGAGTCGCGCGACGAGCGCCGGCAGGTCTTGATCCGCCGCCGGGGCCGAAATCGGCTCCCGCGGTCGTGCCCCGCCGCTGGTGGACGCCTTCTCCATGAAGGCCGTCAGGCTTTCGTGGACGACTTGCCGGCTTTGCCCCGCGCTCCCGCTTTGGTGTTGCCGGCGGCCTGCTCCTGGGCGCCCGCCGCGTCTTCGAGCTGGGGAATGATCGCGCGGACGGCACCCGCCGCGGCGCCGGCCAGGACCTTCGCAGCCGCCTTGCCGATGGGCGAGGCCTTGGCAGCACGAGCCTTCTTGGCCACGGTCCGCGTCGCGGTCTTCGCCTTGCGGACCGTCGTCTTCGCCGCGCGCTTCGCGGTGGTGGCCTTGGTCGAGGACTTCTTCGTCGCGGTCGCCTTCTTCTTTGCCTTGGTTGCCATCAACGTCCTCCTCGCGGTGGGGCATCGATCGCCTCCACGCTGGTTCGGCCGATCATGGGATCGGCGGGTTAGGTATCGTTGCTCGAGTAAAGCAAGACGCGCACCAGCGTTGCTGCTCGTAGACACGGCGTTTTCGCTCCACTGCGCCGACGAGAGTTTCAAAAACGGATTCTGTTTCTCCGACTTTACAAAATCCGCGTTGCGCCGACGGTCAGAGGTCGGAGAGCACTTGTCCCGCGTGCGTCGCCGGCGTGACCTCGCCGTAGACCTTCTGCACCTTGCCGTCGGGCCCGACCAGGTACGAGATGCGGCTCGCGACGATCTGATAGTCGGACGACGCCGCGCCCACCGCTTTGGCGAGCGTATGCTCGGTGTCGGAGAGCAGACGGAACTGGAAGCCCTCGGCCTTCACGAACTCGGCGTTGGCGTCGGGCTTGTCGAACGAGACGCCGACCACCTCGACCCCCTTGGATCGGAACTCGTCGAAGCGATCACGGATGCCGCGTCCTTCGGCCGTGCACCCGGGCGTCTGCGCCTTCGGGTAGAACCACAGGAGGTACGGCTTGCCTGCGAGCGACTGCGAGGTCACGACCGCCCCCGTCTGATCCTTGAGGGACCACGCCGGGAAAGCGTCGCCGGCCTTCAACAGCTTTTCCGGATCGGCCGCGGGAGCGAGCGTCCGAAAGGCGACGAATCCGAGAACGAGGACGACGGCCGCGACGACGGCGAGCTTGCGCATGGCCGCCTCATAGCGAGGCGTCTCGTTTCAGTCGAGGTTAGAGCTTGTCCTTGAATTGCCCAACGTCGTTGCGCCCGGCGGGGGTGGTGTAGCTCTGCCCCCAGCACGTACCCGTCGACGAGTGCAGCTGCACGACCACAGCTGGGCTCTGCGCGAAGGGCAGGGTCGGAAGCGCGAGCGTCAGGCCGCGGGCCTTCACCTGGATCTGGGCTTTGCCGGCGGGACCGGGCCGCAAGGAGGCTTGCGTGACCCCGTCGGGTGTCGCGTCCTTGTCGGCGTATTTGAGCATGCCGTTGCCACTCGTTTTCCAGCACGTTTTGCCGTGACAGGTGCCGGCCCCTGGAATGCGCAGGCGGGCCGCCAGCGTCGAGACGCCGGCGCTCTGGTCGTAGACGCAGAGGTCGTAATGGGTCGAGCTGGCGAGGGCATTGCCGAGCTCGACGCCGGTCGTCGCCGCGCCCTTCTTCCATTGCCACGACAGCTGATTGCCCTTGTCGGACGTGGCGTCGAGCGTGCGGTCTTTGATCTGGAGCTGGCCGCCGAGCGCGGACTTACAAGACGGTGCGGGCTCCGTCGCGCCCGCGCAGGCGCCGGTCGTGCACACATCGGTCGTCGTGCAGGGATTCGAGTCGTCGCAGCTCGTCCCGTTGGCTTCGAGCTGGCAGGTGGCGCCGCAGCAGTCGCCGGCCAGCGTGTTGCCGTCGTCGCATTGCTCGGCGGCCGTCGTGACGCCGTTGCCGCAGGCGGTCGGCGTGCAGTTCGAGTCGCAGCCGTCGCCGTCGTCGAGGTCGCCGTCGTCGCAGAGCTCGGGGAGCTCCGTCGTACCGTTACCGCAGCTCGTCGCCTCGTCGGCGCCGCAATCGATGCGCGGCCCGTTCACGCGCGCTCCGCCGTCGAGATCGACCTCGCTGACAGCCGGGATGAACCCCGGAAGGCCGGCGTTGATCGCGGGCGAGCCGGCGCCGAGGTGGAAGTCGCCGCTGGCGGGCGCGACGAGCCCGGGGTTCGCGAAGGTGGCGTTGCCATCCTGGCCCGTCCCGGCCTGGTAGGCGGCGAAGCCGACGTAGGGCGTGGCGTTCCACGAGAAGAGCGCCGCGGACGCACCGTCGTCGGTGTACCAGAGGTTGTAGTCGAGCGCGGTGTTGACGTTGCCGTACTCGGAGACCAGCAGCTTGTTCTGGTCGGTCGCGTAGAAGAGGTTGTTCGACACGACGTTGTCCTCGGCGTACTGGATCCAGAGCTCGCCGAACCCGGCGCCGAGCGTGTCGTTCTTGTAGAGCGTGTTGCCGGTGAAGCGGCAATCGCGGACCCGGCCCGTGAACGACGCGTACCCGCCGAAGCCGAGCCCTGCCTTGCCGTTGCCGTAGATCACGTTGTTCCGCACGGTGATGTCGCGGGTCACGATCGCCGCGTTCTCGGCGCCGATCTCCATGCCGACGTCGCATTCGGTCACGACGTTGTTCTCGACCACGACATCGTGGCCGCCGTCCACGTAGATTCCGGCCGCGAAGCCGCCGCCGTAGCTCGAGCGCGCGCGCTCGACGCGGTTCCCACGGATGATGCCGTTCCGGCAGACTTTGGTGTCGTCGGGCTGGATGTCGGACTCGCCGCCGATGCAGTCGATGCCGATGTTGTCGACGTCGTGCACGTAGTTGTTGCTGACGAGGAAGTCGGTGACGTTGCCGTTCAGGACGATGGCTTCACTGGTCGCGGGCTCGCTGTCGTAGACCTCATTGCCGTCGATCACGAGATCGGAGAGCGCCGTGACCGCGGTCGCGTAGACGGTGATGCCCATCGCGTTCTGGCCGCGCATGTCGTGGATGCGGTTGTCGCGAATTTCGAGGTGCGAGCCCGAGCCGAGAATGCGGACGCCCGAGCCGTCGGTGACGCCGAGGTTGTTCTGGATTTCGACGCCGATGACCTTCAGGTAGCTCTTGGTGTCGATCAGGATCATCACTTGCTCGCCGGGAACGCCGGTGCCGTCGAGCACGGGCTGCTCGCCCGGTGCCGCTTCGAGCGTGATGTACCCGCTGCCGGCGTTGCCGCTCCGTGGAAACACGAGGCGCTCGAAATAGGGCGTGAGCTTCTCGTGCACCCGCACCGTGTCGCCCGCGACCGCGACGTCGAGCGCGTCTTGGATCACGGTGAAGTCGCCGCCCGACGCCGCGACGCTATAGACCGTCGCAACGGCAGTGCGGGGGAGCGCGAGCAGCGCCAAGAGAGCAACGATACAGACGACGGAGTACCGACCAGCGACGGCACGCATGGTCGCCACCATAGGACGGCGTTCGGGCCTCGTGCCACTCCCTTCGTGATCTTTGCGCGCTCCGAGTTTCGTGAAAAAGAGGCCCAAGGACGCGGCCGGCATGAGCATGAAGGACACCCCCGAGTTCAAGGAAGCGCTCGCGCGAGCATGTGCGGAGCT
>JBDSJB010000389.1:0-3975 GCA_039917665.1 Binatia bacterium | reverse complement strand
CTGCCGTATTGCGACGTCGTCGAGGAGTGCCGCAACCTGAACCAGCTGTATCGCGTCGTCGATCGCATGGTGATCGGTTGAGACGCGGCGTCGCTCGCAGCGCGCGCGGAGGACGACGCGTGACCCTCGCGTATCGGGGATTGACGTTCTGGACCCTTTTGGCAACAATGCCGCGTTACTAGAGCTAGGCATGAGCCGCGATAACTTCATCGAAATGACGGTTGGCGGCCTCACGCTCGATCCGGTCACCAAGACCCCGATCGTCATCCTCAAAGACCCCGACAACAAGCTCAACCTTCCCATCTGGATCGGCCTGCTCGAAGCCACCGCCATGGCGACGGAGCTCGAGGGCATCAAGATGGCGCGCCCGATGACGCACGATCTGCTGAAGCGCATCATCGGGGACCTCGACGCCACCGTCGAACGCATCGAAGTCACCGACCTGAAAGACAACACCTATTTCGCCCTGATCTACATCCAGATCGGCGACCGCGAGGTCACGATCGACTCCCGGCCGAGCGACGCCATCTCGCTCGCGCTCCGCACCAAGAGTCCGATTTGGGTTGCGAAAAAGGTGCTCGAGGCCTCCAGCGTGCTACAGCAGATGGAGGAGGGGAAAGAGCAGAACCTCTCCAACGTCTCGCGTGACAAGTGGGCCGAGATCCTCGAGAAGATGGCTCCCGAAGACTTCAAGTACAAGATGTAGCAACCGCGCGCTCGCGCCGTCTCGGACGTCGCCAGCCCGCCCAACGGAGACCCGTGGCCCGTACCGAACAGAGGCTGACCCGGAAAGATCTGCGCCAACCCGACGAGTTCCAGACGCTCACGCGTCAGGGCCTGGCGTTCGTCGAAGACAATCGCACCGCCGTGATGGCCGCGCTCGCGTCCGTGATCGTGTTGCTGCTTGCGATCGTCGCTTACCGGATGATCAGCCAGAGTCGGGAATCCTCCGCCTCGACTGCCTACACCGAAGCCCGCCAGCTCTTGACCGACAAGAAGTACGGCGAAGCCGCCACCAAGTTCGACGACGTCGCCACTCGCTACAGTGGCACCAGCTACGGCCCCCTGGCACTCCTCGAGCGCGGCAATGCCCTCCTGTTGGCCGACCAGCCCGCGGAAGCCATCACCGTCTACGAGCGCTTCGTCCAAAATGCTCCTGCCGACTATCTACGCCAGCTCGGCCATACCCGGGTCGGCTATGCGCAGGAGAAGCTCGGCAAGCCCGCCGAGGCCCAGAAGTCGTTCGCGACGGCGGCAGCCGAGCCTGGACCGTTTGCCGCCGAGGCGCTCTTCGGTGCGGCGCGGAACGCCGAGGTCGCCGGCGACAGCGGCAAGGCGAAGGATCTCTACACGCAGCTCCTCGCAGCGCATCCGATGACCGAGTTCAGGGACGTCGTGAGCGCGCACTTGATCGCGCTCGGCGGTACGCCGCCCGCGGCGAAGGCTGCGCCCGACGCAGCGTCCATCATCGCAGAGTAACAGCCCATTTCGCTCGTGCGTTCGAGCGAACCGCAGACCATCAACGGGCACGTGAGCGTTTTCCACGTGCCCGTTTGATTTTGGCTTGCGCCCGATGAATCTGGACCGACGTCCGATAAGCAGGATTATGTCAACCGGGGGAGTTATCCACATCAGTGGACGGTGGCCGGCTCCTCCCATGCCTTCTTCTGGGACTCGACCGCCTCTTCGGCCACGCTCGCGTCGATCGTGATCTGATTGTCGGCCGCGAGCTCGCTCACGACGACCGACGGCAGCACTTGGCTCAAGTCCATGATGAGCGGCGTGAAGTCTTTGAGATGCTTCAACGCGACGTCCGCCAGCGCCTGGTCGTGCATCGCGAGCGCGGTCGTATGGAGCATCTGGTAGCACGCGACGGTGAAGTTGAGCGCGGCAAGATCGTCGCGCACCATGCGTGACACCACCTCGTCGCGCACTTGATCGTACAGTCCAGCGACGGCGCCCAGCGCGACACCGACCGCTTTCTTCAACGTCGACTCACTGCCGCCGATCCGTTCCAGCGTGCGCTGCAGCTCGACGATGTGGCCATCGATCGTCTCTTCGATCCGCGCGATGATGTGCGCGGCCTCCGGATGCGCTTTTGGTTTGTCGCTGTGCTTCTGACGGCTGAACGCATTGTGGATCTCGGGCTCGACGGCGAGCATGTCGTTCACGAAGCCCTGCAAAATCTCCATTTGATCACTCATTGTTGCCCACCTTCGATCATAACGACTGCATTCACCAGCATCGCGCCGGCGACGATCGAGAAGTGAGCAACTCGCGTGCCGCCGCCCTCCCCTATTCGCGTCGGAAGAGGGCGTTCATTTCGCCGTACGCTGCCGCGCCTTCGAAGATCGCGCCGTAACCGCCGTCGGCGAGTAGCTGCGTCGCGAATTTGCGCGCCAGACCGTGCGCGGCCTGTGCGATTGCCGCACCTGCGCTCACGCGTCGCACGCCGAGTCGCGTCAGCTCCGCGATCGCCGGCAACTGCGGCACGAGCATCACGTTCACCGGCAGGTCAATTCCCTGCACGATGTCGCGAATCATCGTCGGATCGCTGACACCCGGAACGAAAATGCCGTCACAGCCCGCCTCGTGGTAGCGCCGCGCGCGCGCGAGCGTCTCGGCCACGCGATTCTCGGGCGCGACCAAGCCCCGCAATACGACGTCGGTACGGGTATTCACGAAGACATCGACGCCAGCCTGCGCCCCGACCCGCTTCACCGCCGCGATCTTGGCGCACAGCAGATCGGGCGATCCCGCGCCGTCCTCGAGATTGACGCCGACGGCGCCGGCATCGGCGAGCGCCCGCACCGTCTCGGCGACGGCGTTCGGATCGCTCGCATAGCCGCCCTCGGCATCGACGGTGAGCGGAACGTCGATCACGCGCACGATACGCGCGACCGCATCCACCAGGACGCGTACCGGCACCGCATCCCCGTCCGGATAGCCACACGCCCACGCCACGCCGGAGCTCGTCGTCGCGATCGCCGACGCGCCGCACGACTCGATCAGCCGCGCACTGCCGGCATCCCAGGCGTTCGGCAACACCAACGTGCGGCCGAGCGCATGGAGCGCACGAAACCGACTCGCGAGATCGGAGCGGCTCACGCGGACGCTCGCGCCGGAACCGCGGCAGTTTGGAAACGCGCCTCGTGGTCCAACAGCCAACGCTTGCGCTCGAGACCGCCGCCGTAGCCGGTCAGCTTGCCGTTGGCGCCGATCACGCGATGGCACGGCACGACGATCCCAATCGGATTGGCGCCATTCGCGAGCCCGACCGCCCGGCTCGCGCTCGCTTGGCCGAGTGTGGACGCGAGCCGGCCGTAGCTCGTGGTGGCTCCGGCCGGGATGTCGCGCAAGGCAGCCCAGACCCGTTGCTGAAAGGCGCTGCCATTGGTGCGAACGGCGACGGCGTCGAGCGCCGTCAACGCACCGTCGAAATAGTCCGCAAGCGCCGTGGTGACGGAGGCCGGTACCCTGCCCGGCCTCAGCTCGTATGTCGTTCCGTAATGTCGCCCGAGCAAGCGTTGCATGCGTGACTCGTAGTCGGCGAAATCGAGCGCACGTAACGTGCCCTCTTCGTCGGCGGCGAGCAGCATCGTCCCGATCGGCGACGCCACGTGCTCCAGATGCAACGTGATCCTCATGCTACGGCCTCCTCTTGGGTGCCGCCGGTCGTGAGCCGACGTGCCGCGTCCGATGTCCACAAATGTTGTGCGGCGTACGCGCGCCACGGGCGCCAGGCTTCGGCACGCGTCGTCAGCGCCGCCGGAGTCGGCCGTGTGCCATCCGCGTCGGTGAGCGCGCGCATGAGCCCGATGTCGGCGACCGGAAACGCGTCGGGCTCGCGGAGGGCTCGCATCGCGATGTACTGCGCGGTCCACTCGCCGATGCCTGGCAGCGCCCGCAACCGCGCGATCGAACCGTCGAGATCCTGCGCGCGCTCGAAGAGGCGCGGGTCGCGCACGACGGCGG
>JBDSJB010000388.1:0-5411 GCA_039917665.1 Binatia bacterium | reverse complement strand
CTCTCCTTGATGGAGGGGTTCCAGAACTCTCAGGACATCAAAGGTTCCGAGAAGGAATGGCAGCAGGTCGAGCTCTGGGTGAAGACCGAGAAATGGCAGGATCGGCTCACTTTGGCGCTCCGGATGGGCGGCTACAGCAGCCTGAACACCGGTGAAGCCTGGTTTTCGGACATTACGCTGGAACCGGTCTCCGGACCTCCTCCGAACGCCAAGAACGTGTTCCAGCCGGCGTCGGGGGGTGGCGGTTTCGCCCCTCTCAGCCTCTGGGCGCTGATCCTCCTGCTCAGCCTGATAACGGCGGCGCTGTGGTACTACCTCCGCCCGCCACCTGGGGGCGGGGACCGCGGCACCACCAGTGAGAAGCTCGGCCTCTTCCTGCTGATCTTCGCGCTGCTCGGAATCAAAATGGTGGTGGCGCCGCACTTCGGCTACCAAACCGACCTCGGGACCTACAAAGCCTGGGCCCTCCGTCTCGCCGACCGAGGGCCCGCCGAGTTCTACGCCCCGAACTATTTCTGCGACTACCCACCGGGGTACCTCTACATCCTCTGGCTGCTCGGCAGCATTTACCAGGGCATGAAGCTGGACACGTCAGGAGCGCTGTCGACCCTCATCATCAAGATGCCGGGTCTGATCGCCGACTTGCTCTCGACTGGCTTGCTGTATGCCTTGCTGCGGCCGCGCGTCGGCCGAAATGCCACGTGGCTGGTCGTTCTCGCGTACGCCCTGAATCCCGCCGTCATCTTCAACTCGGCGATCTGGGGCCAAACCGACTCGCTCTTCACCCTCGAGCTCTTTCTCGGAACGCTGTTGCTCTTCGAGGGGCGGATCGCCTTCGGGTGGGCGATCCTCATGGTGGCGGCGATCACCAAGCCGCAGGCGCTGATCTTCCTGCCGCTGCTCGCGTCGTGGCAGCTCAATTGGGATAGGCCCGAACGGCCGATCATCGCCGCCGCGACCGGTCTCACCGTCGCGACGTTGCTCACCTTACCGTTCGTCGAACCGCTCGGGCTCTGGGAGCATTACAACAAAGGCGCGGCGTACTACGCCGAGACATCGGTCAACGCGTTCAACTTGATGGCGATCCTCGGCGGCTTTCGCCAGTCCGACAGCGCCATGCTCGGCTTCCTCAGCTACAAGGTCTGGGCGACCGTCTTCGTCGTGATGTTCTTCGGCTACCTCGCCTACCTGATCTACCGGCGGCGCGACGCCGAGATGTACATGTACCTGATGTTCCTGCTGCCGCTCGGGTTCTTCATGCTCTCGACGCGCATGCACGAGCGCTATCTGTTCCCGTGTCTCCTCTTCCTCACGCCGCTTCTGCCGCGGCGGAAGCACCTGTGGGCCTTCTACGGCGTCCTCACCGTCACCTATTACCTGAACCTCTGGTACATCCTGCGCGCGTTGAACTCCGAAACCTTTCTGGCGGCATACGAGCCGTTCGGGATCGCCGTGTCGATCGTGAACTGCGCGCTGTTCGTGGCGGCGTTGGCGGAAGGTTTCCGGATGACCACGCTCGCGCCCGAGCCGTTGCCGCTAGGCGGCTTCGTGCCAGTCGACGACGAATGGGAAGAGGCGGTGCCGGCGGCGCGCGTCGTGACGGCGCAAGCCAAGAGCGCTGCCCCGAAGTCGCGTGACAAGGCTCCGACGAAGGCTCCCGAGAAAGCCAAGCCTGCCGCCACCCGGCCGCTCTGGGAGATCGAAGCCGGGGCGCCGCGGTTCAACATCACGCGCCGTGATCTCGTTTTCGCCCTCTTGCTCGTCGTTGTCGCCGGCGGGCTTCGATTCTGGCGCCTCGAGCAGCCGAACGAGCTCGTGTTCGACGAGGTCTACTTCGTCGAGCAAGGGAAGAACTATCTCCGCGGTAAGGAATTCATGGATCCGCACCCGCCCTTCGCGAAGCTCGCGATCGGCGCCAGCGTCGCGCTCTTCGGCGGCGAGGCCAGCGGGTATCGGATCTTCAACGCCGTCTGCGGAACCCTGCTGGTCGGCGTCGCGTATCTCACCGGCCGGAAGCTCCTCGGCGACGGAATCGCGGCGTTCGTGACGTCGGCCGCCGTCGCGTTCGACGGGCTGTTCATCGTCGACTCGCGGATCGCGGTGATCGACATCTGGTACGTCACCTTCGGCGCCATCGCCTACCTGCTCTTATTCCAATATCTCCGCACCCCACCCGTCGACCGTCGTCCCGGCATTCTCGTCTTCATCGGCATCGCGCTCGGCCTGAACCTCGCGAGCAAGCTCTTCATCCCCGCATTCACCTGGATGACGGTCGTGTTCTTCCTGGCGGCGCTGTCGGTACACGCCGAACGTCTCCACCGCAGCCCGAAGCCGTGGGCCCGGGGGCTCGCTCCCGCCGCGCTCGTCACGTGCGCGGCGACGGCGATGTACCTCGCCGTCTTCCTGCCGCACTACTGGCTCGGGTGGTGGCACAGCATCTGGGACATCCCGAAGTACTTCAAAGACGTGGTCGGCTACGAGGCCGCCGTTGCCGATGCGACGCATCCGTACTCGTCCAAGTGGTACACCTGGCCGTTCCTGTTGCGGCCCGTTTGGTACCACTTCAAGGACGTGCCCGATGATCCGTCGCACGTGATCGGGGTCTGGGGCGGCGGCAATCCGCTCATCTGGTGGGGCGGTTTCGCGGCCATCCTCGTGGCCTTTGCGCGCGGCATTCGCGAGCGCCACCTGCCGAGCGTCTTTCTTTGCACGGCCTTCCTCCTGCATTACATCGTGTGGTCGTGGATCGGCCGTACGCTCTTCCAGTACCACTACCTGCCGTCGCTCTACGCGAGCTTGCTGGCGCTCGGTATGACGCTCGGGATGCTCTGGCGCGCACCGGCCGAAGAAGGGTTCTGGGTCGGTGCGGGCGTCGCGTTGCTGGTGCCCATTCTCCCGACGTTGATGGGCCCGTTTCCGCGCGCCGGTATCTTGCTCTGGGCGGCGATTGCGGGCGCCTACGGAGCCGCGGTCGTCTATCGGCGCTTTCCGGCGTTCGCGTGGCCACCGGGCCGAGTGGTGGTCGTGGCCTATGGCGTCGTCGGGGTCGCGCTCCTCGTCTACTTCTATCCGCTGTGGTCCGGAATGCCGATCGCGCGCGACCTCTACAGCGCGCGCATGTGGTTTCAAAACGGCCCTGCCAGGTGGATCTAGCCGGACCGCGCGTCCCGCCGAGCGTTGGATGATCGGCGCACCATGACGAAACGCCGACGCTTCTTCGCTGCGCTGGCGATCTTTTTGGGCGTGACGGCGCTGTACTACGCGTCGAATCCGCGCCTCCCGGACGCGTACAAGCATCACGTGTACGTTGCGGATGCGTGGCTGCACGGACGGCTCTGGGTGCAGGGCTATCCCGGGCACTACCACGACTGGATCACCGTCAACGGCCAGGTGCATTCGCCGTTCGCTCCGGCTCCGGCGATGCTGCTCGTGCCCTTCGTCTGGTGGTGGGGCACCGCGCTCAACATGAACTTCTTCAGCATGGCGGTGGCCGGCTTCAACGCCATGCTGTGCTGGATCTTGCTGATGCGCGCGGAGGTCGGTCCCCGCCGCGCCGCGCTCGGGACGCTGGTCTTTGCGTTTTGCACCGTGAATTGGTTCTCCGCGATCATCGGGACCACCTGGTTCTTGTCCCATCTCAGCACCGAGCTGTTCCTACTGCTGGCGCTGATCGAGGTCTTCGGACGCGGCCGGGCGTGGCTCGTCGGGATGGCGTTCGGGTTCGCGATGCTGTCGCGCGCGAACGTCGTGACGGCCGCGCCGGGCATCTTCTTCCTGTTGGTGCACCGCCGTGCCGTCCGGACGAGCTTCTTCCGGTTCTTCGACGGCCATGCGATCGGACGCGGCGTGCTCTTCGCGCTCGGGCTCGCCGTTCCGCTGGGGATCGAGCTCTGGCTGAACCACGCCCGCTTCGGCAACGCGCTCGACACGGGCTACGGCAAGGCCGCCGAGATCTACATGTCGGGCAAGAAGTACGGCTGGTACGACTGGCACTACATCCCGCAGCACATGCACATCGCGATCTTCCGCGGTTGGGAGTACGTCGAGGAGTTTCCGTTCCTGAAGCCGTCGCCGGAGGGGCTCTCGATTCTGCTGACGAGCCCGGTGTTGCTCTACGCATTCGCGGCGTCGCGTCGTGATGCGACGGTGCGGCTGCTCTGGCTCTGCGTGATACTGACGGCCGCCGCGCTCGTGCCGTATTTCTACCAGGGGTGGGTGCAGTTCGGGTACCGCTACCTGCTCGACGCGCTCCCCTACGTGATCGTGCTCACCGCGATCGGCATGCGCGATCGCGGCTTCATCCCGCTGATCTTCCTCGCCGAGTCGTCCGCGTTACTGAACGCGCTCGGCGTGTACTGGGGGAAGAAGCTGGGTTGGTAGCGTGAAGCCCGCGGGCGGGGGCGCGACCAGCGCAGGTCCAGCATCGCGGCGCAGAGCCAGCACGAGCTCGCTCCGGTACACGTAGGCCGTATCTTCGAGCGCGAAGCCCCACTCGTGGCAGAGCTGGATCAGGCTCTCGCGGGTGTAGTGGGTGATGTGCTCGTCCTTGTAGCCGCCGGGGGCGAAAAACCCGTAGAGCGGCTCGATCGTGCGCCAACCGACGGTCCCATAGTCGGGCGTGCCGAGGATCAAGAGGCCACCTGGACGCAGCACACGGCGGAACTCGGCGAAGATCTGATCGTCGTAGGGGATGTGCTCGATCACCTGCGAGGAGATCACGCAGTCGAAGGTCGCGTTGCGGACGGGCAGTGCGAACGTGGACGCGCGGACGAGCGGCACGTCGTAGCGGCGCATGTACCGCAGCTTGTTGTGGAGGATGTCGAGGCCGACCACGTCGTTGATCGACTGCAGGATGACGCTCGAGCCGCACCCGATGTCGAGAGTTTTCCCGGCACCGCGAGCCCAGGCGCAGATGATCTCGTGGCGCCGTCGCTGCCACCAGCGTTGGAGCGGAATCGGGCTGTAGAACGCCCGTTCGTCGTAATCGGCCGACTCGATCGAGCTACGGAGCTTCCAGAGGCGGAAGAAGGCGTTCAGGAGCGCCATACCGAAGGCGAAGATGCGGGCGTGCGACGAGCCGCGCTCGCGCGGATAGTACGTGAACGGGATCTCGATGATCCGCCAACCCTCGGCGTGCATCTTCACCAGGATCTCCTCGAGGACCTCGAAGTTGGTGCCCTCGAGAGAGAGACGCTGGACGGCATTCGCGCGGTAGAGCCGGAAGCCACTCGAGAGATCGTGTACCGGCAGGCCGAGCCCGCGGGCGAAAAATGCGTTCAGGACCCGCGACAGGATGAGGCGGTGGCGCGGCATGTACGCGACGCCCCCGCGCACGTAGCGCGACGCGATGACCACCTCGGCCCGTTCGCGGCTCCGCCAGAGCTTCACGATGAAATCCGGGTCGTGGGACA
>JBDSJB010000387.1:0-2579 GCA_039917665.1 Binatia bacterium | reverse complement strand
TTCACCTCGTACGTCGGCATGCACGAGCACCCCGGCCCGACGGGCGGGGCGAGCTCGTTGAACGCGGCGACGTACCCACGCGTGCGGCCACCGGCGCGCTCGGCTTGCTCGTGCGTGAAGAGGCAGTGCGAGACGGTGCCGTCGCTGAACACGTACCCGAAGTACGTGCCCGCCCAGCACTGATCGCAGGTCAGCAGAAAGCGCTCGGATTCCTGACGCCGCAGCGAGGGATGGGAGTTGCCAACGGGCTCGCCGCGTCGCTTCAAATCCCGTAGATGACGCGCCAGCTCCGCGACGCGCGCCTGGCTGATCGCGGGCGCGATCGCCTGGAGCCGCACGTCCATGTGCTTCTCGTGCTCGAGCTGAAAGTAGGCGCGGATGCCGTGCGCGCGCGCGATCTCGAGGACGTGCTCGACGTGATCGATCCCCGCCGGCGTGACGACCGTCATCGTGACGACGGCGACGCCGCGCCCGCGGAGCGCCTCGATGGCGCGCAGCACGCGGGCATACGATCCGCGCTGGCGTTGCCCATCGTGGACGCTCTCGGGTCCATCGAGCGTGACGCAGACGAGATCGAGCTCGGCGACCTCGTCGAGGCGGTCGGTCACCCACCAGCCGTTCGTGTTCATCGACGCGTGAACGCCGCGCGACTTCAAGTGACGAACGATCGCGCCGAGATCCTTCCGCACCAGCGGCTCGCCGCCCATGATGCTCGCGCGGGCCATGCCGCCGGCCCGCAGCTGGTCGATGGCGTCGAACCAGCCAGCCGTGTCCATCTCGTCGCGCTGCTGCAGCGGGATCTCGCAGTACGTACAGCGGAAGTTGCAGCGGTTCGTGAGCGACAGGCTCATCTGGAATGGACTTTTGCGCCGCAGGATCCGGCGCGCGCCGAGCTTGAGCAGCGGCCCGGCAAATGCCGCGCCGCGACGTAATACGCCTGGCGGTGCGGAGGCTGCCTCAGGAGCGGTGGCGTTGTCGGCTTTCATCCCGCTCGCTTCACATGCCAGCCCGCGGAGCGGGTTGTCAAAGTAATTGCGCGCCTCAGACCCAGGCGCGCCAGGCGGCGTACAAGGCCGCTCCGAACAGCACCGCGCACCAGCGATGCACGACGCGCAGGCGCGCGGCACGCTCGGCGCTGAGGCCGTCCCAGGCGAGGAGGAGCGGGAATGCTACGATGAAGAGGGTGCCGACGGCGTAGCGGAACGCGCCGAGCGACGCCGCCGTCATGACGATGGCTACCGCCCCCGCGCACGCGGCAAGGAACGCGGTCCAGCGCGGACCGAACGACAGCCAGGTGGTGCGAATACCGCTCGCCTCGTCTTCGATCCGATCGCCCGATTCGTGAATGAGCTGGTTCTGCAGCAAGAGCGCGGTGAAGGCCGTCGCGATGACGCTGAATCCGGCCGGCAGCGTGGAATCCGCCATCCCGAGGTACAGCATCGGGACGTACCAGGCCGCGTTGGCCAGTGTGCCCACCACGGGAATCGTCTTGAGGCGCGGACCGACCGAATACAGGCAACCGACCGCGAGACAGCACACCGTCGCGATCTGGACGGGCCACGGACTGAAGGCCGCGAGCGCCACGCTCACGACCGGCAGCGCGATCAGCGAGAGCTTGTATCCGTTGCGACCGGGGACGACCAAGGGATTCTTCCGGGCGTCGCGGTCGACGTAGCGATCGGAGATCGCGTTGACGAGAAAGCCGAACGCGAGAATCGCGAAGAGATTGGCCATCCCGCGCGCCGCGGCGATGAGGGCGGTCGCGGTGGGCACGCTCGCATCGAAGGTCGCGAGGGGAAGCGGCAGGATGTGCACCCACTGCCGCACTCGGTACAGACGCAGCAGGTCGATCAGCGGAGAGCTGCTCGGGACGTCGTGCGCGGACACCTTGCGCGCAATCTCGCGCGAAGCGATGTCGACTGTATCGTGCAGGCGCGCTGGAGTGCTGCGCGCCGTCGTATCGAGCGCCGGGGTGCTAGAAAGATCACTCAGAGGCTGATCCCGCCAATGCGCTGGACACTCGTCGTTTAACTGGGGTCGAAGACATGCGGCGTCTCGGGCGGGGGGATTCTCTCGCCGTCGTCGCGCCCCTGTCAAGGAAATCCTCGCGATGTGGCGCGGAACGACGCGCGCGCTTCCGCCGTTCAACCCCGACCCGCGCCCGCCGCGACGGGGGCGGTGCGTTCGCCGGCTGTCGCCAGCACCTCCGCGACCCGCTCGGCAGCGTGCCCGTCCCACAGCGGTGGGCGGCGCGGCGGTGGCCGGGTTTCGTCGAGCAGCCGAGCGATCTCGGCCAGCAGCGGCTCGGGGCGCGTACCGACGACGCGATTGGTGCCGTCCGACACGGTTGCGGGCCGCTCGGTGTTGTCGCGGAGCGTCAGGCAGGGGACGCCGAGGTAGGTGGTTTCTTCCTGGACGCCGCCCGAATCGGTGAGGACGAAGTGGGCGCGCCGCATCAATGCCAGCATGTCGAGGTACCCGAGCGGCGACGTGGGATGCAGGCCGGGCAGCCCACCGAGCACGGACCAGAGGCCCGCGGCCTCGAGACGATCACGGGTGCGCGGGTGCACCGGGAACAC
>JBDSJB010000386.1:0-12716 GCA_039917665.1 Binatia bacterium | reverse complement strand
ATCAGCGTCGCCGGCCACGAGCACGGGAGTACGTCCGCGTCGTGCGTGCCCCAATCGACGATCTGCAAGCCGTTGATGTCGCGGCCGAGCGGAGCCTTCGGCACGTCGAAGAGACAGAGCCGCCGGCCGTGCCGTCCAAGCGCGTTCCAGAAGGGTTCGCGCTTCACGTCGCGGCCGAGAAACTCGCCGATCTCGTACGAGCCCGGAACGAGCTGCTCGCAGTAGTAGCAGCCGTGGCGACCGGGCCCGACGCCGGTCCACACCGTCGGCCAGACCGACCCGGTGTAGAGCCCGGGCGCGTTCACCGTCGGACCGAACGTCGCCGCGTCGCGGAGCGCGCGCAAATTGGGCAGCAGGCCGGCATCGATCCACGGCAGCACGAGATCCTTCGAGGCGGCGTCGAGGCCGACGAACATCACGCGGGGCGCGGGGCTCATGCGGTCGGCTCCGCTGTGCTGCCGCGGCTCGCGAACGCGCGGAGACCGGTCGGGACCGCCCAGATGCCCGCGTGCACGAGCAGCTCCATGGCGTTCGGCCGGCCATGGCGGAGCGCGGCGCGAAGGAGGGCGGCGAAGGCGCGCCCGTCGCCCTCGGCGCGGGCGCTGTGACTGACCCACGTCAGCACGAAGCCGGCGTACGCACGCGGCCCGACGAGCGCTCGGCGCGCGTCGATCCACGCGAGCGAGGAGCGCCAGTCGTGGGCGTTGCTCATGCGTGGGCGGTGGCTCTGCATTTCCCAAGTTGCGAGCGGCGCCTCTTCGCGCGGGAACACCACGCTCGCGCCGTCAACCTGGTCGGCCCGGATCAACCAGTCAAGATCGCAATGGGATTTTCGAGCCTCGTTCAGCGGGACCGCGCGAAAGAGCGCGGTCGGCGCGAGGTGCACGGAGGTCGGCAGGATGCCCTCGCCGAAGCGCCACTGGTGCCGGCAAAAGAGATACTCGGCAATCGGCTCGCCGGGGCGCGGACGTCGCGTCGGCCACACGACCTCGCCGCCCTCCCGGCGGGCGACGAAGCGGCAGCCGACGATCGGGAACCGGACGCCCGAGCTGGCAGCCGCTTCGAGTTGGCGTGCGAGCTTCGTCGGCCGCCACGCGTCGTCGTCGTCGAGGAGTGCCATGATCTCGCCGCGGGCGAGCGCGATGCCAGCGTTCAGCGCCCGGCCCTGGCCTGCGCGGGTCGGTTGCACGACGACGCGGAGGCGGGGATCGCGGCAGGTACCGAGGACGCGTTCCGTCGGCTCGTCGGGTCCGTCCACCACCACGATCAGCTCGAGCTCGCGGTGGGTTTGCGCGAGCACGCTCTCTACCGCATGGCCGACCAGATGCGGGCGGTCACACGTGGTGACGATGCAGGAGACGAGGGTCATGGAGCCCTTCCAGCCGGCTCGAGCCCCGCGGGCTGCCGGCCGGCCCACAGGTCGGCGACGATCGCGAGGTAGCGGCGCAGGTGGACGTCGGTGGACCACTGTTGCTCGTAGGCGGTCCGGCCGAGCCGGCCGAGCGTGTCGCGCCGTTCCCGGTCGCGCAGCAACGTGGCGAGCGCGTCGGCGAGCTGATCGTCGTCGTCGTAGACGAGCCCGCCGCCGCTCTCGGCGACCATCTCGGGCAGCGCGCCGCGGTTGCGGACGACGACCGGCGTCCCGGCACGAGAGGCTTCGAGCACGACGAGCGGCAGCATCTCGAAGTTGAGCGAGGGTACGATCACCGCGGTCGCGTCGCGATAGAGCGCCGCGAGATCCGCGCGTTCGACGCGTCCGAGCAGCTCGATGCGCGGATCGCCGTCCGCCAGATGGCGCAGGTGCGCTTCCTGGCTGCCGGCGCCGGCGACGAGAAGGCGCGCCGGGCCGCGCTGCCGGAAGTGCGCGACCAGCGTGGCGGGGCCTTTCGCGTGCTCGAGCCGCCCGACGTACAGGAAATAGGGCGTTGCGGCCGGCGACGCCGCCGGCGGCGGCCCGGGCGCCAGCGGCACGCCCTCGTCCGGCACGAAGCTCGGCAAATGCAGCATCGGGACGTCGAGCCCGAACCGGCGGTGCGTCGTCATGCCGAAGCGGCTCGGCGACAGGAACGCGTCGACGTGTCGGACGCTCGCGTCGCGGAGGCCGGTCGCGCGCCACGCCTGCGGGGGTCGCCCGTAGCTGAGCGTGCAGAGATGGCAATGGCGGGTCACGCAGGGCGCGGTATTGAAGCGAAAGAGCAGGTGGGTCGGGCAGACGAGCCAATACTCGTGGAAGGTGTAGAGCTTGACGGCGTTGCCGAGCGCCAACACCGCCGGCCCGCCGACGAGCGAGACGTTGTGGAAGTGGATGACGTCGAATCCCGTCGCGAGCACGTCCATGATTGCGCGCAGCTTGAAGAGCGGACGGCCGATTTGCTGGGTCGCGAACGGGGACATGATGCCGAACGGGCTCGCCAGACCGTGCACGGTGACACCTGGGACGACGCGATAGGGCTCCGTCGGCGGCCGGTGTGCCAGCGCATTGTACGCGTCGCGGCAGTGGATCACGTGCACCTCGTGCCCGCGTGCGGCGAGCGCGGCCGAGAGGTCCTGGACGAAGAGACCGTCGCCACCGAAGTTGTAGGGCGGATAGAAGGTCGTGATCATGCAGAAGCGCATCGGGCGGCTCAGATTCGTTCGGCGACGGCGTCGCCGCTCGGCAGCGCCTCTCCGCGCGCGGCGCGCCGCAGCCATTCCGGGCCGTACCACCATGCGGTCGCGAGGTAGGCGAGCGTCATGGTGCCGGCGGTGAGCAAGCCGCGGAACCCGGGCGCGAGGCTGTCGCCGAGCGCGGCGGCACCGGCATAGCGCACGGCCGTGCCGACGACGAGCGCCACCGCCGCCGGTGCGACGATGGCGCGCGCCGGGCCGATCACGCGGCCGAACGCGCCCGGGCCGAGCCCCGACACGAGCCAGGGCAGAGTGAGCGCGGCACCGGCGAGCTGCCCGATCGGGACGCCGAGCGGACCGATCATGAGCACGAGCGCGGCGCTCGCGAGCAGCGTCACGGCCGCGCCGCAGGTGCCGATCCGCGTCGCGAACGCCATGCGGCCGAGGCCGATCAGCGCGGTCGTGACGATGACGCCGCCCGACACCAGCAGGCCGGCGGCGGCGAAGAGCGTCATCGCGGTGGCGGCCGGGACCCAGCGCGCGCCGTACACCAGCGCCACCAAGTCCGCGCCGGCGAGCGCGAGCACCACGAGCCAGAGCGCGCAGACGAGCGCAAAGGCCGTGACGTAGCGGGCGAGGATGCGCTCGACCTCGCGCCCGTCGTGTTGCAGCTGCGAGAAGTGCGGCAGCGACACGCGCACGGCCGACTCCAGCACCTCGATCGGCTTTTTGCCGTTCCCCGCCGCCCACTGCAGCAGGCCGGTCGCGGCGGGTCCGATCGTGCCGGCGACGAGGGTCGGGGTCACCCAATACTGCCCCTGCGTCACCATGCGGCCGACGAGAATCGTGAGGCCGCGCCGCCAGAGCACGTCGGCGGCTGATCGGTCGATGCGGAGTCGCACGGGCCACGGTGCCGCTCGGTACGCGAGACCGGCGCGCACGACGGTCGCGATCACCGAGCCGTACGCGAGACTCCACACTCCGTAGCCGGCGAGTGCGAGCGTGAGCGTCGTGGCGTTGTACGTGACGCTGCCGAGAACCTCGATCGGCGCCAGGCGCTCGAAGCTGAGCGAGCGCTCGAGGATCGTTTCGCTCATGTCGGCCCACGCCAGCACGAGGAGCTGGAGCGAGAGGACGCGGATCAAGGCTACGAGATCGCCGGAGAGCTGCGGATAGAAGTGGGGCACCCACGCCGCGAGCGGCCACAGCGCGACGAACGCCAGCACGCTCACCGCTTGCTGGATGGTGAAGGCGGTCTGCAGCATGTGCGGCTCGAGCGCGCCCGGCCGCTGGATCAACACCTGCGAGAAGCCGAGCTCGGCCAGCATGCGGGCGACGGTCGTCACGAAGAACGCGACCGCGAACAGCCCGAAGTCGCTCGGGGTGAGCGTCCGCGCGAGGACGATCCCGCTCGCGAACGTCAGCAGCAGGATCAGCATCCGACGGCTCAGCATCAGCCGGATGCTCTCGCGCGCCTGGCGGTGGAGCGCGGTCGCGTCGTCGGGCCGCGTCATTGACCCTTCGTGTAGCGCGCGGACCGTACCGGCGCGAAGCGCCCATCTGGATCGGCGCTCCGCGCGCGTTGCCGTCGCTGCTCAGGCCTCCCGCAGCGGGCGCCAGCGCGCCTGGGTCCCGTCCAGCAGACGGTTCGCTTCGTCGGGGCCGTCGCTGAACGGGTAGTAATTCGGGAAGCTCGGCGGCGGCAGATTGGCCCACGCCTCGTGGATCGCGGTGATGAAGCGCCACGAGTACTCGACCTCGTCCGATCGCGTGAAGAGCGACGCGTCGCCGCGGAGCGCGTCGAGCAGGAGCCGCTCGTACGCTTCTGGCGACCGCTCGTGGAACGCCTCGCCGTAGAAGAAGTCCATCTCGACTTCCTGCAGCTGGATGCGCATGCCGGGTTGCTTGCAGGCGATCGACAGGCTGATGCCCTCGTCGGGCTGGATGCGCATGACGATGACGTTCGACATCGGGTGCGCGGCGATCGCGTCTTCGGCGTCCTCACCGAGATAGCGGAAGAGGTGGAGCGGCGGCTGTTTGAACTCGACGGCGATCTCGGAGACCCGCTTCGCGAGGCGTTTCCCCGAGCGCAGGAAGAACGGCACCCCCGCCCAGCGCCAGTTGTCGACCTTCATCCGCAGCGCGAGGTACGTCTCGGTAAACGAGTGCGGGTCGACCCCTTCCTCCTGGCGGTATCCTTTGATGATGGCGCCGGCCTTCTCGCCCATGCCGTACTGGCCGCGCACCGTATTGGCGGCGACCTCTTTCCGGGTCATCGGGACGAGCGCGCGCAGCACCTTGACCTTCTCGTCGCGGATCGACTGGGCTTCGAGCGCCGACGGCGGCTCCATCGCGATCAGGCAGAAGAGCTGCAGCATGTGGTTCTGCACCATGTCGCGCATCGTGCCGGCGCCGTCGTAGTAGGTGCCGCGGCGACCTTCCATGCCGAGCTCCTCGGCGACGGTGATCTGCACGTTGTCGACGTACTTCTGGTTGAAGAGCGGCTCGAAGATCGAGTTGCCGAAGCGGAAGCTCAAGATGTTCTGGACGGTCTCTTTCCCGAGGTAGTGATCGATGCGGTAGATCTGATGCTCGTCGAGGGTCGCGCCGACGATGGCGTTCAGCGCGCGCGCGCTCGTGAGGTCGGTGCCGAAGGGTTTCTCGATGATGACGCGCGACCACGTCGTGTCGGTGCGCTGCCGGATCAGACCCGCGGCGGAGAGGTTCTCGAGAATCAAGGGGAAGAACTCGGGCGCGACCGACAGATAGAAGAGGCGATTGCCGGGCAGACCGCGCTCTTTCTCGATCGCTTCGAGACGGGACTTCAGCTCCTGGAACGTGGCCGGGTTGTCGGCGTCGCCCGCTTGGTAATGCAGGGCCTGGACGATCTGGTGATCGGCATTGATGGTGTCGCCCTGCACCTGCTCGCGGAGCGCGGCGAGCATGCTCTCGCGATAGGCATCGTCGGTCATGGGGGTGCGCGAGAAGCCGACCACGGCATAGCGCTCGGGCAGGTAGCCGCCTTGCTGCAAATGGTAGAGCGCGGGGATCAGCTTCCGCTTCGCGAGATCGCCCGAGGCGCCGAAGATGACGACGGTGACGGGATCCTTGGCGCGAATGGCTTCGACGCCCGGATCCGGACCTTCGGTGCGCTTGATGGAGACGCCGGTCTTGCCGCGAGCCGGAGCGGGCGCCGCGGGGCTCATCGCGTGCGGCGACCGCGTGCCGGTTTTCCTGCGCGCTTCTTGGCGGCAGAGCGCGCCACGGGCTTGGTGGCGGCTTTGGCCTTCGCTTTGGGCTTGGCCGTTGCTTTCGGTTTTGCTTTCGCGACGACGCGTTTCGCCGGCTTGGCTTTGGCGGATTTC
Source organism: Binatia bacterium (assembly GCA_039917665.1). Lineage (GTDB taxonomy): Bacteria > Desulfobacterota > Binatia > UTPRO1 > UTPRO1 > UTPRO1. The sequence goes on along the minus strand of JBDSJB010000386.1, from coordinate 6,744 downwards.
TTGGCGGGTTTCTCGCTCACGACCGCGAGGATCGTCCGCAGGCCGCTGTCGACGTCGGCGCCGAGCGAGACGCGCAGCGCACGACGGCTCCGCGACGCGAGCGACTCGTAGTCACCGAGCGCTTGCGCGGCTTCGAGTACGCCGAAGGTGAAGTTCTCGCCGGGGATCGTCACGTCGGCGGCGGGCTCGTGCGAGAGCTGGACAAAAACCCCGTTCGCGGCGCCGCCCTTGTGGAGCTGGCCGGTCGAGTGCAGGAAGCGCGGGCCGTACCCGACCGTGGTCGCGACGCCGAAGCGATCACGCAGTGCCGTCCGGATCTCGCGCAGCAAGCGCTCGCGCTCGGACGTGCGCTCGACGTAGGCGGTGACCGCGACGTAGTCGGCTTTCTTCACCAGCTTCAGGTGGGCGGCAAAGCGACTGCCGAAATCCGTGGCGTTCGCCGAGATGACGCCGCCCGGATCGGGGAGGGCGCCTTTCTCGTTGTACGCGGCGAGCAGCCGGACCGTATTGTCCTTCGACTCCTGCACGTTCGGCTGATCGAAAGGATCGATGCCGAGCACCCAGCCGGCCGCGGCGGTCGCGATCTCCCAGCGCATGAACTCGCCGCCGAGGTCGTACGCATCTTTGAGGCGCATCGCGATCACGGGCTGGCCGGCGCGGATCAGCGCCTGCACGCCGCGCTCTTGGCTGCCGTCGAGGCGGACGTAGGCGAACAGACGATCTTTCCCGTAGCTCGCCGGCTTGCCGACGGGCTCGCCTTCGACGGGGACGATGCCGGTGCCTTCCTTGCCGGTCGACTCGGCGATGAGCTGCTCGGTCCAGTAGCCGAAGGTGTCGAGCTTCTTGTCGACGACAAACGTGAGCTTGTCGCGACCGGCCTTGGCGAGCGTACCGATCACCGCGCCGAGGTAGAGACCGGGATTCTGCGCGGCCGGGATGGTGGGGCCGCAGGCGATCATCATGCGCTTGGCGCGCGCCAGGAGCTTCCCGACGTCGATGCCCATCAGCGCCGCCGGCACGAGACCGAAGTGCGAGAGCGCGGAGTAGCGGCCGCCGATCTCGGCGCGATTCAGGAAGATGTGGCGGAACCCGTGCGCGCGGGCGCGCTTCTCCATCGCGGTGCCGGGGTCGGTGATGGCGACGAAGTTCTCGCCGGCCTGGTCGCCGCGGACGGCTTTCACCTTGTCGTAGAAGTATTGGAAGAAGACGTTCGGCTCGGTCGTGCCGCCCGACTTGGACGAGACGATGTAGAGCGTCTTGGAAGGCTCGCTCCAGCGTTCGAGGGTGGCCACGGCCTCGGGATCGGTCGAGTCGAGCACCGCGACGTCGCAGGCGCCCTTCGCGACGCCGAACGTCCGTCGCAGGACTTCCGGCGCGAGCGACGAGCCGCCCATGCCGCAGAGCACGGCACGGTTGAACCCGGCTTTGCGGATCTCTTCCGCGAACGTCTTCAGCTCGTCGACCTTGGTGAGCATGAGGTCGGCGACGTCGAGCCAGCCCATCCGGATCTTGATCTCGGCCTGGTGCGCGGCATCGTCGGCCTTCCAGACCGTCGGATCCTGCTGCCAGAGCCGGGCCGACAGTTTCGCCTCGTCCATCTTGGCGAGCGTCGCTTTGACGGCGCGCTCGGCCGGCCCGAGCTTCGCCATGGTGAGATCGCTGATGACGAGCGCCTCACGCGACGCCGACACGACGGCAATCAGCGTCTCGAACGACTTGGCGAATGACGCGACCCCGTCGTCCTCGAGCTTCTGCGTGACGGCGTCGATGCTGATGCCGGCATCCGCGATGCGCTGCAGGACCGCTGCCGCATCGTCCATGCCCTCTCCGAGCCGGGACGCCGGCTTGCCGTGATCTTTGTAGGCGACGATCGTCGCGGGCGGCATCGTGTCGACGGTATCGGGGCCGACGAGCGCCTCGACGTAGTAGGTGTCGGGGTAGGCTGGGTTCTTCGTCGACGTGCTGGCCCAGAGCGGGCGCTGCAGACGCGCGCCCTTGGCGGCGAGCGCCGCGAAGCGCTCGGTGCCGAACTTCTTGCGGAACGCCCCATAGGCGAGCTTGGCGTTGGCGATCGCCGCCTTGCCGCTGAGCTGCTTCAACTGTGCCTGCTGATCGGGGCCGCTCTCGTTGATCTTGGTCTCGAGCTGTTTGTCGACGGCGCCGTCGACACGGCTCACGAAGAAGCTCGCCACGGACGCGATGCGATGAATCGGTTTTTTGGCGGCGGCGCGCTTTTCGAGGCCGCCGATGTAGGCTTCCATCACCTGGTCGTAGCGCTCGAGCGAGAAGATCAACGTCACGTTGATGTTCATGCCGTCGGCGATGCAGCGCTCGATCGCCGGCACGCCTTCGGCGGTCGCCGGGATCTTCACCATGAGATTGGGGCGCGCGACCGTTTTCCAGAGGCGCTGCGCTTCTTTCACGGTGGCTTCGGTGTCGGTCGCGAACTTCGGCGCGACCTCGATGCTCACGTAGCCGTCGGCGCCCTCGGTGCGCTTGTAGACCGGCGCGAAGACGTCGGCGGCGGCGCGAATGTCCTCGATCGCGAGCGTGTCGAAGATCTGGTCAGCGGTCTTACCTTTGAGGGCGAGGGCGCGGATACCGTCGTCGTAATCGTCACCGTGCGAGATCGCTTGCTCGAAGATGGTGGGATTGGACGTGAGGCCGGTGATGTCCCCGTCCTTCACCATCTTCTTGAGCTTGCCGGAGGTGAGGAGGCCGCGACTGATGTTGTCGTGCCACGGGGACTGTCCGAGACGTTGCAGCTCGACCAGCGGATTTGCCATCATCATCCTCCGAGCTGCCGCCCCCCGGCGACGCTCTAAACGCGCGGTCCATCCGCGCTACGGCGGCCATGATGCCTAAGCGCGCCGCAAAGATACAGAGGGTTTATCCATCCATGACGGCCCCGTGCGGCGCGCGCCTGGCGCGCGTCCTCCGATGGCCCTCGGGCCGCGGAGTGAATCCGCGGTCCTCGCGACTACGCGCGGTCGGCTACGGGCAGTTGGACGTGATGGGGAGGTCGGCGGCGGCGCGGAGGACGTTTACGCCGTCGCTCACCGTGATCGGGCCGTTGCCGTCCACGTCGCAGCGCGCGGCGGTGCAACTGCTCGAAAGCTCGGCAGCCGCCCGCAGGGTTTGGACCCCATCCGTCACGGTTATGGCACCGCTCAGGTCGGCGTCACCGCAAATCCCCGGAGTCGGGCCGACGACGGGGTAGATGCGCTCGGCGCCCTTCACGTCGGCGTCGGTCGGGTCGAGGACGAAGCCCGCCTCGTTCGACCGCTTGCACGAGGCCGAACGCATGAGGACGTTGAAATCCTTGTCGCACTGATCGGGATGCGAGAGGCCGAGGACGTGACCGAACTCGTGCGCGAGCGTCGCCTGGAAGCTCGCTTGGGTGAACGCGAAGCGCTGATTGACGGTGATGTTGGCGTCGATCAGCTGCCCGGCCTGTGGTCCGGCGCTGAAGAAGATGCTGAGCGTGACCGCGAGCACGTTCGAGCCGAACGAGCTGCCGTCACAGAGCTTGGCTGTGCCGCCGACCGAGACTCTGCCGTCCTCGGTGTCGCAGAAATCGTCCGGATCGGTGTGATTCACGAACGTGAACCGCCCGAGCAGATCGGCGTTCCAGGCGTCGGTCGCGGCGCGGCAGAGGTTCACGCAGGTCGCGTCGTCGCCGCTGCAGTTGATGCCTTTGTCGTCGTCGGTGAAGAAATCGCAATCGTAGGTGACCGTCGCCGCGGGCCAGCTCACCTCGGGGTTGGCCGGGCAGGAGTCGTTTCCCGAATTGATGAACGCGAACGTATCGTCAGGCGGATCGAGACACTCCGGTTCGCCGGCTTGCCCGAAACGGGCGCAGGCGAGGGCGAGCATCGCGAGGACGAGGATACGACGGAGCTGCGTCATTTGGCGCGGGCCGCCCGCAGCGCCGCGAGAAAGTCGTCGAGCGTCGGATCGCCGCCGCGGCCGCGCGCGGCGGCCGGCATCACGCTGCCGGCGAGCGAGCGACCATTCCGGTCGTGGACGACGGTCTCCGCCCGGCTCACGCCGTCGACGCGGTAGAGGCCTTGATTGAAGCCGATCAACGGGCTCACGAGCGGCGGATCCTGATCGGCGGCGAGCATGACGACGTAGCGCTCACCGATCCTGATCTCGGGCATGCCGTCGACGCGCTGGCGGACGCCGCCCACCTCGCCGCCGGAGAACGTGGTCGTGACCGTCTGCTTGGGCGTGCCGGCGACGGTCTCTTCCACGTACCAGCGTACGACCGTCTCGAAGTACTTTGGCCGATCCGCTTTCGGCTGACTGACGACGCTCAGCACGGTGCCGACGAAGATGCGGTCGGCGGCGACCGCCTGCGCCTCGGTGGGCATCGTCGCCATCGTCGTCGCACGCGTTCGCGCCGGGGTCGCGAGCAGCGCGACCGCCACCAAGACCATCGTCCATGCGCCCACGCGACCGGCGCGCCCACCTCCACCCTGACGAATCATGACCCCTGGCGTTAACCCACGGGTCGGGACTGGGTCAAGGTAGTCGCACCACGACTCCGCGATGCGGGCGTTGCGCTTCACTGGGCGATCCAGCTCCCGTTCACTTTGCGGAGGTTCTTCTTGATGTTGATCGACTGCGTTTGACGTCGACCGCCGGCATTGAAGCTGTCCTCGCGAGTGAGGGTCACGACCGCGGTCTCGGGGCTCTGGACGTCGATCGCGCTCGACGCGATCGTGACCTTCAAGTCGTCGAGGTCGGCGAGCGCGCCGGCGAGCTTGCCGCGATTCTCAGGCTTCACGACCCCGAGCGTGACGAGGCGATCGACGTTCTTCTGCTGGTACGCGTCGCGGTACGAGGCGACCCAGTTTTCGAGCTCGCGCTTGGCGTCGCCGCCGATGCGCGCGACCGGCGTCGGCTCGACCCGGGGCGGCAGGGCGGCGATCTGCGTCGGCTGCGCCACCGGCGCCTGCTCGCGCGCCTTCACCGTCCAACGGCGGGTCGCGGCCGGGCGATCCGGCGCTTCGACCCGCACCTCGACGTCGGCGCTGCCGGCGCGATCGGGGCGATAGGTGAAGCGCGGCCCATTCGCGTCGGCGGCCGGACGTTTGTTGACGGTCCAGGTGTACGAGAGTGCCGAGGCGCTGGCGCGGCCGGCGCGGGCTTCGACGCTGAAGTCGGTGCTGGTGCCGAGGTCGGCGACGATCTCGGCCGGCGCCGGGACGGGGCGCGTGATCGTGACGGGCGCCGCGGGCACCGTGACGGTCCACTCGTTCTTGGCGACCGGGCCGCCGGCCGCCGACACTTCGGCACGCACCTGGCGCGTCGCGCCTTCGTCATCGTCATCGGCGGCGAGATCGAACGTCGGCGCGTTGCCGCCGACGCTCTTGCCGTCGACCGACCACGCGTAGCGCACGGGCTCGGCGCCGTCGTACTTGGCCTTCACGCTGAAGCGCCGGCTCTTGCCGGGTGTCAGCTGCAGCGTCTTGTCCTTCGGCTCGAAGCCGCTGATGACGGGCGCGGTGGCAGGGACCTTGGGCTCGGGTGGGGGCGCGAGCGCGGCGAGCTCCCATTTGTGGGTGACCTCGCCGCCGGCGGTGCGGGCGAGAACGCTGATCGCGCGCGGCTTCGTATCGGCCTTTGCCGTGAACGTCGCGGCGGTGGCGTCGCTGACGATCTTGCCGTCCACCGACCACGCGTAGGTCGCGCCGTTCGGATCGGCGAGCGCGATGCGGAACTGTTGCGAGTCGCTTGCGGGCTCGACGCGCTCGGCTTCGGGCGCGAGGCTCGCGATCTTGGGAATCGTGGGCGCGGGCGGTGCCGGCGGCGGCTCTTCGACCTTCGCGACCTGCTGCTGGACGGCGGTCGCGGCGGGCGGCTCGGGCGCGCGCGCGGTTGCGGCAGCCTTGGGCTCGATCGGCGGGACGACGTCGGCCTTCGCCGGGGGCGCGACGTCCGTTTTGGCGGCGATCTTCGTTGAGGGCGGTGGCGTCAGGGTGCTCGGGGTCGTCCCACTCCGCAGCATCCAGACGCCGGCGATCAACATCACGCCTGCCGCCGCGGCACCGATCCAAACGACCGGTAGGCCCCGCGCCGGCTCCGCGCCGACGGGTGCCGGAGGCGTGAGCGACGCCCGGTCGACCTTGGTCGCCGACGGGCGTTCGGCGACGACGGTGGCGCCGTCGTCGAGCGTACCGCTTCCCGTGATCTTGGTCGGAGCGTCGAGCAGGCTCGGCGCGTCGGCGCTGGTGATCTTGGTGGCGTCGGCCGACGAGAGGCTCGTCGCTTCCGCCGAGACGGGACTCTTGGCCGCGCGTTTGGCGGCGGGCGCCGCCGCAGGTGGTGCGGGCGCTGCCTTGGCCGGGCCCGGTGCTTTCGCGGGTGCCGGTGGAGGCGGTGGCGTCGCGGCCGCCGGCATCGCTGCGAAGAGCGCGGCGGCTTCCGCGAACGCCGACTTCGCGTCCGCAAAGTCGCCGCTCGCTGCCGCGGCGGTGCCGCGGGCGAGGACGCTGTCGGCCTTGGCGAGCTTCCGGCGCGTGAAGAAGCCGGTCGCCGCGTCGGCGCGGGTCGCACGCAGCTGCTCGACCTTGGTGCGAGCTTCCTTCGTGTCGCGCTCGAGCGCGGCTTTGGCGGCGGCGTCGCGCGCCCGTCCGAACGCATCGATCGCCTTCTTGAATTCCGCCTCGGCGTCGCCGTGCCGCTCGCCTTCGAGCGCTTTTTCGCCGGCCTTGAAGGCGTCGGTCGCGCGCTTCA
>JBDSJB010000385.1:0-7582 GCA_039917665.1 Binatia bacterium | reverse complement strand
CCCGACGCTGTACGCCGTCGGATGGCAGCGCAGGATGTCCTCGTCGGTGAACGACACACCCCCGAGCGCCGCGCCGCTCGGCAGCGAGAGGAGCAGATCGCAGGTCGGCGGCGAGTTGTTCTCGCAGGTGCCGTCCGTGAGGATGTCGACGGCATCCCAATTGCGAGCGTCGCTCACGCCGTTCACGGCGTCGCCGTCGAGGAAGAGCCGCCACTCGCCGCTCGTGTACGGCAGCGCGAGCGGATCGGTGGGGATGAAGAGCGCCAGATCTTTCGTCTTGATCGCCGACAGATCGGGAATGCTGCTGTCGGAGTTGACGCGGATGACGAGGTTGCCGTTCGGGAGCACGTCGAGCGCCTTCACGCTCGAGTTGAGCCCGGCCGCGCTGCCGTCGAAGAGCAGGCGCCACGTGCACGTGGTCGTCCCGAGGCCGAACGAGATCGCGTCGCAGAGGACGATGTCCTCGTCGCGCACTTCGACGCCGTCGAGCGTCGCGGTACTACCCAGCGACAACGCGACCGAAGGAAGCTGCGCGCCGGCCACCGACGCCCACATCAGGCTGGCCAGCACCATGCTCATTGCTACACCGATACGGTCACGGACACGTCGACACTGAAGGGGGGCCATGGCGATCTCCTCTCGTCCTGGGAAAAGCAACGGTCCGCCACCGCTATGTCGCGGCGTCGTATCGTGTCAATTCGCGAGTACCGCAGCGCGGCTCGAAAAGTGCCCCAAAGCGTGCTCTCCCCCGTCGTTGACTACGCCAGCCCCCACCCGAGAATCGAGGGCAGGAGGAGTCATGAGGTCCTATCGAAGCGTTCTGACGTTGATATTGGGCGCCATGCTGGCGCTGACGGCGGCCCCGGCGCTGGCTGCGACGAGCTGCGACTTGTCCTTCCACCTCGAGGGGTGGTCGGCGTTCTACAAGACGGCGCACGGCTGGGGCCGGGTGACCTGCGACAACGGCCAGGTGCGACGCGTCGCCCTCCGGATGCAGGGGGGCGGCCTCACGGTCGGACGCTCCGAGATCAACGGGCGCGGTGATTTCTCGTCGGTTGCCGACATCCGAGAGGTGTACGGAAGCTACGCGAACGCCGAGGTCCACGCGGGGGTGGTGAAGTCCTCCGCGGCGCAAGTCGTCACGAAGGGCACGGTCTCCCTGGCGTTCGCGGGCAAAGGGCGGGGCGTGGATCTCGGCGTCGCGTTCGGCAAGCTCACGATCGCGCCGGTGAACAGTCGCAGCCGGCGTCACCGGTAACGCGCGCCTCGGAGCGCCGTCGTCAGGGTTTCTCGGCGACGGCGCTCGGCGCGTGGCCCTCGTCCTGACACTGGAGCGCGAGCCCGCCGTGGCTCCAGGCGGCGCCGGCTGCCATCGCCATCGCGACGAAGGTCACCTCCGCAAGCTCGGCCTCGGATGCCCCCGCCTTCTCGGCACGCTTCACGTGCGCATCGATGCACCAGGGACACTGCGTGATCTGCGCAATGCCGAGCGCGATCAGCTCCTTCGTCTTCAAGTCGATCGCGCCGGGCTGAAACGCCTTCTTGTCGAACTCGAGGAACGCCCGGAACGCTTCGGGAGCCAGCTCCTTCATCCGCTTGAACTGCTTCGGAACGTCGACGCCGTGAAATTGCATGGGAGATCTCCTTTCGGCGCGACCATGCCACACGAACGCGCGCGAAGCTCCCGTCGTATCTGGATCGATGAGGTCTACGAGCATGCTCGACGGCGCGAATCTCGCGCTCGCCAGGCTATTCAGCGTTTGGTGCCTGGTGGGGTGCGATCGGCGCCGAAGTATTTCTCGCTGCGATACCGCAGCCACACCCGCAGCACCTGCGGGATCTTCGCGCGCTCTTCCTTGCTCAGCGATTCGTAGAGCGCGAGCGCCTTCACGCGCTCGCCCCGGCAGGCGGCGTTGTTGTGGGCGTCCCAGTAGCTACGCGCCAGCCGGATGCGGCGCGCGGTCTCCTTGATGAGCGCCGATCCGGTGAGCGGTGGAGTGGGCGTCTGTTTCAATCGGCCTCACGGCGCGTCTCCGCGAGCACTTCAATGGAGTACGGAACCGGCAGACCGCGCTTCCGCGCGATCTCACGAGCCTGCGCAAAAATCTCGAGTGGCCCAGTATCGAGGGATTGAGCGCCGTCGAAGATCAGGAACGCGCTGCTTCGAGGGGTCCGACTCGTCTCGGAATGGGGCGGTGAGAGGGGCACCGGGACGACCATAAAGGGGCTGCGCGCTTGGCCGCAACGACAAAGCACCTGCAATTTCGGCCAGAACACTCGGCCTTGCTGGGGTAGCCGGCCCCGCGATTCCCGAGCACACTCGGCGGACCGCCCGGAGGCGAACACCATGACCATTCGACCGCACTTCATCGCACTCACGATCGCAAGCTTGGCGTTCCTCGCCACCGCTCACGCCGAGGCCATGACGCTGCAGAGCTTCGGCCACTGCCTGAAGAGCAAGGGCGCAACGTTATACGGCGCGTCTTGGTGCTCGCACTGTCGCGCGCAGCGCGAAACACTCGGCGACGCGATGGACTCCGTGCGCTACGTCGAGTGCGCCGTCGACGGCAGCCGCGAACAAACCGCCGCGTGCCGCAACGCGAAGGTCAATGGCTACCCGACGTGGACGTTCGCCGACGGCTCGCACGACAGCGGCGAGAAGTCCCTCGAAGAGCTGGCGGCGAAAACGGGCTGCACGCTGCCGCGCGAACAACCATAGTCAGCTGCGATCTCTCGCTTTCCCGAATGCCTCGCATCGGGGTGATCACCGCGCGAGAAGCCCACGCGCGGCGTGAATATCGATCGTGAGTCACGATTACGCTGTGCGCTCTGCGCTATTGCGCGTGTCTCTCGCGTCGATTGTCTATGGCGAGACAATGAGCGCAGCGGCTCTGTCGAGCCCTAGCGGCATCCGTACCCAGTATGCGCCCCCTCCTCTTGGCAATCGTTTCAGCGGCTCTTCTGTTTGGAAGCACGCCTCTTCGACCGGCACTCGTGTCGGACGCGGTCGCTGCCATCGAGGACTGCGAAAACTGCGTCGACGACGACGGTGACGGTCGCATCGATCGCGCCGATGACGACTGCACCCCACCGAGCAATGGTGGAGGCAGCGGCCTCGTCGACGCCGCAGCGGTGAAGACGCTCGATCGATGCAGTCGAGCGTTGCAACGAGCCGGAGCCAAGCTCGCGCAGGAGCGCTTTCGACTCACCGCCATCTGTCTGAAAGCGGCGGCGACGTGCGTGCAGACGCGAGCGGCCGACGCGTCGTGTGCGGCAACCGCAGCGGCGACGTGCACGAGAAATCTGCGAAGGCTCGCGCCCGCGCGTGCCACGACTCGACGCCACACTTATCAGGAACTGCCGCCGTCGCCCCCGCCGACCTGTTGAAAGCGATCGGCCTCGGCTTCGAGGCTGAATCCGAGCCGTGTGGACGGCGCGGCGTGAACGCGCTCACCGACATCAACGAGATCAGCGTCTGCCTCCAACGGCAGCTCGATTGCGCAGTCGATCGCCTCATCGAAGCCACGGTTCCACGCGCCGGCGAGCTCCTGGCCTTCGCCGGTCGGGACCTCGTCACGGAGTTTCCCTGCCTGCCATCGGGAGCAAACGGGGGCGGCGCGGGGGGCCGAGGACAAGCTCCGCGCGCTCCGGCGCTGCGACGATGCCATCCAGAAGACCGTGCACCGACTGCTCGGGGATCGGGCGTCGCCAGTGTCGGCTCGGACGGCGACGTCGCGGATTGCCTGATCCGCGAGCTGCAATGTCGGAGCGCTCAGGTGCTCGAGAGCGAGAGCCCGCGATTAGCTGTTGAACCAGAATATGTGGGCGAATCCTGCGACCTTCTACCAGCAGAATCCGTCCGACCATTACGCCAAGTTCTGGCACGACAACGGCATCGACGGAAAAGCGTACGGCTTCCCGTACGACGACGTCGGGGGCTACTCGACCTACGTCTCCCACACGAATCCGCAGTACATGCTCGTCGCGATCGGCTGGTAAACGCGACGACGGTGGCGGTGGCGTCCGCCTGCCGGTTGATCTCGGCGGCGAGGTCGAGCTCGCGCCGACGTTGCGTCCGACACGCGGTCTGACACGCGACCCCTGACATCGCTGCGAACGGCACCGCTTTCCGTCGCGTCACGTTTCCGCCGGGCGTGACGAGCGGGATCGAGCGATCGCCTTGCTCGACTACATCACCCGGCGCTCGACCCTCCCGCGAACCGTGGATTTGTCGCGACGGCGTGGGCCTTGCTCTCGAGCAAGTACGAAGCTGCCTCGGCCGCGCATCGCGGCCAGGGGGAAGGATGGCCGGGCACATGAGATCGCAAAGTGGGATTCGCACGATCGTCGTTGGATTCGTCTTGGCAGCACTCCTCGGAAATCCCGAGCGGCCCGCAGCCGCGCCCTTCCCTGGGACACTCACGTGGGAGCTTCGCGCCGACCTTCCCGGCGGCGCGTCCGGCGCCGCCGGCGGCGTGATCGACGGCACGCTCTGCGTGAGCCAGGGATTTCGTGGCGCCGCGAGCGCCGAGCTCTCGACGTACGATCCGACGCTCGACGCGTGGTCGGTCGGCGCGCCCGCACCGGGAGCGCGTTCCGCCGTCGCCGGTGCCGTGCTCGACGGCAAGCTCTTCACGCTCGGCGGCGTGCCGGGTCCGAGCGACGCGGTCGACGTCTTCGATCCGTCCGACGCTGCCAATCCCTGGTCGACGGTGGCGGGCCTTTCCGACGCGCGCGGCGGCATCGCCGCCGTGGCGCTCGACGGCCTGGTGTATGCCGTCGGCGGACGCCGAGGCTCGAACCCAGGTCAGGGCATCATCTTCGACACCACCGAGGCCTACGATCCGACGACGGACGAATGGACGTTGCTCGCGCCTCTGCCGCAACCGATTTCCGACGGCACCGCCGTCGCGTTCGGTGGCAAGCTCTACGTGATCGCCGGCGCGATCAGCGCCGCGCGCACGACCAATGCGCTGCAGGTCTACGATCCCGCGCTCGACGAATGGTCGCTCGGGGCGCCGATTCCCGGTGGCCGCGCCGGGGCGCTCGCGGGGGTCCTCTGTGATCGCATCGTGGTGTTCGGCGGGCTCGACTTCGAGCTCGGCGGCCTGCCGTTCACGCAGATCTACGATCCCGCCGACGACACCTGGACGAGCGGCCCCGACATGCTCGTGCCCGCGAGCCTCATGGCCCAGGGGCCGACGCAGACCGTCGACACGATCTTCGCCGTCGGTACGTATCCCTTCGGACCCGCTTCGGTCGCCGTGCAAGCGCTCGTCGCCGCATGCGACGGGTCGAGCGCAACGCCGACGCCGACGTCACAGGCGACCATCACCCCGGTTCTCACCGCGACGCCGCTAGCGAGCGCCACGCCGGAAGCCACCGACACGCCGACCGAAACCGCGACACCGAACGCGACGGACACGGTCACACCGACGTCCACACCGACGTCGAACCCGACGGCAACCGAGACCCCGACCGCGACGCCGACAGCCACGGCGACCCAGACGCCCACAGCAACCGCGACCGAGACGACGACCCCCACACCGACGGCCGTCGCCACGGAAACCGTGACCGTCACCTCGACGCCGCAACCCACGGCGACGCCGACGCCGATGCCTACACAAACGGCCGTGCCGACGGCGACGCGCACCAGCACACCGCCGCCGACCGCTACGCGCACATCGACCCCCGTGCCGACCCGAACGGCGACGGTCACGCCGACGCGTACCGCCACGCCCACGCGCACGAGCACCCCGCTCCCGACGGCAACGGCGACACCCGTCGGCAACCACGCGCCCGAGTGCGGCAACGCGCGCGCCGACGATCCCGTGATCTGGCCACCGAATCACCAGCTCGTTCCGGTCTCCATCGTCGGCGTCCGTGACCGCGACCGTGATCCGCTGACGATCACGGTCACGCGCATCGAGCAGGACGAGCCGCTCGACGCTCGTTTCGACGGCCACACCTGTCCCGACGCGACCGGCGTCGGCACCGCCACGCCGCGCGTCCGTGCCGAGCGATCGCTCCTGCGCGACGGCCGCATCTATCGCCTGCGCTTCAGCGCCGACGACGGCAAGGGCGGTCGGTGCACGGGCACCGTCGAGGTGTGCGTCCCGGGCCTCTTCTTCACGTGCGGCGATCAAGGCCGCCGCATCGATTCGACGGGGCCCTGCGACTGATTAGTGTGCGGTCTTCTTCGGCTCGAGGAGCAGCAACGCGACGCCGTGCGGCTCGACGTCCGCCGCAATGCTGCTCTCGAGCACGTCGAGCGAGCGCTCGGCCCACACGTCGCGCGCCACGGGTCGTTGCGTGAGGCCGAGCTCGGAGAAGGTCGCCTCGATCCTGGCCGGCGCCGTGCCGCGGTTGAAGAACCCGACCGCGCTGCGCTCGCCCGAAAGCGGCCGCGACCATACTTCGAGCGACCCGCGCTGCACGACGCGTCGTCCGGGCCGACCGAGCGGATCCTGATCGATCGCGATCACTTCGCGGTTGGTCAACATGGCGACCGTGTCCGGCGCCGCACTCCGCACGTCGTGCCCCGCGATGAGGGGGGCCGCGAGAAGCGCCCAGAGGCTCATGTGGGTGCGGTATTCGGCGGGGGTCATGCGGCCATTGCCCACCTCGAGCATGTCCGGATCGTTCCAGTGACCGGGTCCGGCGAACGGCGCGAGATCGTCCTGCGCAAAGCCGATGCCCGCCATGATCTGCCAGGAGTCGGCGATGTCGCCGGTCGTCCGCCAGAGATTGCCGCCCGCAGCCGCGCCCCACTTCCACACGTCGGCGCGGCCATACTGGCAGAGGCTGTAGACGATGGGGCGGCCGGTCGCGCGGAGCGCTTCGGCCATCTTCTGGTAGACCGCCGGCATCTCGGCGTCGTCGTAGATCAAGCCGGCGCTGCACCAGTCGTACTTCAGGTAGTCGACACCCCAGGCCGCGAAGGTGCGCGCGTCCTGCTCCTCATGGCCGTAGCTCGCCTCGAAGCCGGCGCAGCTCTTCGGTCCCGGTGAGGTGTAGATCCCGAGCTTCAGGCCGCGCCCGTGGAGGTAGTCCGCGAGCGCCTTCATGTCGGGGAATCTTTCGTTGGGGCGGAGGGTGCCCTGCTCGTCGCGCGTGCCCTGCCACCCGTCGTCGATGTTGACGTGCACGTACCCGGCGTCGCGCATGCCGGATGCGACCAACGCGTCGGCGATGGCGCGGATCGTGCGGTCGTCGATCTTGGTCTGGAAGTGGTTCCAGGTGCTGAAGCCCATGGGAGGCATGCGCGCGAGACCGTTGCAGGGGAGCGTCTTCAACGGCGGGAGCGGGAGCTTCTTCGGTGTGAGGCGCTCGAGCACCGCGAGCTCGTCGGCCGTCGGCCGTCGCAACATCGTCGGAGGATTGGTGCTGCCGGGCGGCGCGACGCTCAAGCGATCGGCCGTGAGCGTACCCTCGAGCTTGGTTTCCATTCCGCGCGCCATGGAAATCGCGAGCCGCACGCGGTCACCCTCGCGTTCCACGCGCACCGGCACACCGGCGAGCGTCGGCACGAGCACCTTCCCGGTCAGGCCGCCGTCGACCTCGCGCACGACCAGGACGCGGA
>JBDSJB010000384.1:0-4686 GCA_039917665.1 Binatia bacterium | reverse complement strand
GGAGTCGTCGGTCCGCACCAACCCGACCTCCGGCGCCAGCCAGTGCCGTCCGCCGGGAAAGTCGACCACCGCGCACCGGTACCGCCGCTGTTCGGCAGTGCCCCGCAGGACAACGAGATCCTCGAAGCCGACGAACGTGAGCTTCTCGTGGGCAACGGCATCCGTCCACGTCGCACCTTCGTCGAGCACCGCCGGAACGTACACGTCTTCGCTCTCGGACTGCGCGCCCGATCCGAAGATCCCCTGATAATGACGCTTGCAGAGCGTTCCGGTGCATTCGTCGACCGCGAAGGCGAGCAGGCCATCTTTCGTGCGACGAACGGCGTGCTCGAGCGATGCGACCTCGTAGGTCGTCGTCGTGGGTGGCGTCGTGCGGAGGTCGCGCAACTCGACCGAGCTTCCTGGCACCGTCGGGTACCGCACGATCGCGGCGCGGGCGAGGTCAATGCCCGCGAGCAACGAGGTCTCGAATCGATACCGGCGCTTCTCCGCCTCGATGCGAACGTCGAGCGTCAGCATCCCGAATGCCGCGGGCGTGTCGTAGACCACGGTGTAGGTACTGAGAACCTCGCGAGCGACATCGTCGAACAAGCCGACCAGCGACGGGCGCACGCCGAAGAACTTCCCGTAAGCTGAGAGCCGACGCAGGTCATCGGCATCGACGCTGCCGAAGCCGACCGAATGGACGCGGATCTCCTCGTCTTCGATCAGACTCAGTGCCACCTCGCGCGCACCTTTCGGGCTCGAGTTCTCTCGTCCATCGGAAAATACGGCCAGGACGTCTCGGGGCCCGACGGGCTGCTCGACAATTGCACGTCGAACCGCCTCGAAAAGTGCCGTCGAATCGCTGCCGCGTTGGATGGCTTGGATGTCCGCGACCGGTGACGGCACCCACGTGGGTCCCGTCGTCCCCTGCGTCGACACGTATTGATCGACGAGATTGATCTCGCTCTGCGACGCGAAGGTGTAGATGCGAAGGCGCCCCGTGACCGGGAGGATTTTGGTAACGAAATCCTCCGCGCTCCTCTTCACCTCCTGGAGATCGGCCGCCGTGAGGCTGCCTGAGACGTCGATGATCAACGTGAGGTTGCGTTTCACAGTTCCGTCGCCCCCAAAGGCGACGTGCCCTTCGACGTCGAGCTTGCCGTCCAGTCGGACCTCGATCGCCGTCTCAGGCAGCTGATCCAGGGGATTGGTCAGGCCGCTCAAGGTGACCTCGACGCGATGGGACGTGCGCGGATCGGCGTTCGGGAGAGCGTTGGGCTCACGAGAGAGAAACGTTGCCGTCTGCCCCACCGTGATGTCGCCGGCATCACCGCCACTACTGCTGCCACCACCACCGCCGCCCCCGCCGCCACCACAGGCAACCAGCTGCAGGGACATCATCACGATGACGATCCAGTCAGCGCGCGACCACCGCGCCGCACCCATCGCCGCACTGCTCCGAAGGATCCGCTCCACATCCACCTCCCCACCGCGGGCTCGAGCACGCGGTCACCCGGGCGCAGTGTGCTCCAACGCCTACGGAAACGCGAGCAACGGCAATCCTTTGCTCGTAACGGCCGGTTTGCCGCCTTGACGCTGCCGCCCCCGATCGCGCATATTGATCCGTGAATCCAGATATGAGGATTTTCTACCGTTCGCGACGATGAACCTCTCGCACTACGTCGACACCCTGAGCCTCCTCGGCGACGAGAACCGGCTCCGCCTCTGCGCGCTATTGAGCGAGCGAGAGCTCTGCGTGACGGATCTGGTGCGCGTCACCGGCATCTCGCAGCCGCGCGTGTCGACGCATCTCGGGCGGCTCCGCGAAGCGGGGTTCGTGCGGGATCGGCGGAAGGGACCGCAGTCGTTCTACACCCTCGACCTCGACAGCCTGCCCGTCTCGGCCAAAGCGCTGCTCGATGAAGCGGCGCACTCCGAAGACCCGACCCTCGACGGCGATCGCGCGCGGCTCCAGGAGCTCGAGGCCGAGCGCCGGAACGGGCTCGCGGAGTACGTGCCGGACGAGCTCGAACGCTTCTATTCGCCGGGACGCAGCTGGCAGTCGCTCGCGGTCGGGATCGCGGCGATGCTACGGCTCGGTGACGTGCTCGACGTCGGCTCGGGCGACGGCGCGGCGGCGAGCGCGATCGTGCCCTACTGCCGCTCGCTCACGTGCATCGACACGAGCGAGCGCATGGTCGACGAGACGCGCGAACGGCTCGCGAGCTTCCCACACGCGACGGCGCGCGTCGCCGACGTTCACGACCTGCCGTTCGCGTCGGCGGCGTTCGACACCATCCTGCTGTTCCACACGCTGACCTACGCGGCGCGACCGCCGCGCGCCCTCGCCGAGTGCGCGCGCGTGCTGCGCCCCGGCGGCCGTCTCGTCCTGCTCTGCCTCGACCGCCACCGCCACCAAGACGTGACGGCCAAGTACGGCGAGCGCCACCCCGGGTTCTCACCCCGCACCGTGCGACGCCTGCTCGGCGACGCGGGGCTCGACGTCGTGAAAGCCGACGTGGCCTCCCGCGAGAGCAAGAAGCCCCACCTGCAAGTCGTGCTGGCCATCGCCGAGAAGGCGAAAACGAGGAAAGACTGATCATGGCATCACGTTCCAAAGCCGCGCATTCGCTCCGAGCAATTCTCCAAAAGCGTATCGTCGTCATCGACGGCGCCATGGGCACGACCATCCGCACCTACGACATGAAGGAAGCGGACATCCGCGGCACGCGCTTCGCCGACGCGAAGAAGGATCTGCTGAACAACGGCGACCTCTTCTCGCTCACGCAGCCGGCGATGATCTGCGACATCCACCGGCGCTTCCTCGAAGCCGGCGCGGACATCGTCGAGACCAACACCTTCGGCGCCACCAGCATCTCGCAGAGCGAGTTCTTCGTCGACGACCCCCGCGAGCACGGCGGCCGGAAAGACCCGGCCTTCTACCAGAAGATCATCGAGGACCAGTTCCTCGGCGACCTCGCGTGGGAGATCAACGAAACCTCCGCGCGCCAGTGCCGTGAGTGGGCCGACCGCGTCGCGCAGAAGGACGGCCGGCCGCGCTTCGTCGCGGGCGCGATCGGACCGCTCACCGTATCGCTGTCGAACTCGCCGGACGCCGACGATTCCGGCTTCCGCGTCGTCACGTTCGATCAGGTACGGACGGCGTACATGCAGCAGATCCGCGCGCTCATCGCGGGCGGCTCGGACGTGCTCCTGGTCGAGACGATCTTCGACTCACTGAATGCCAAGGCCGCGCTGGTCGCGATCCGCGACGTGTTCGATCAGGACGGCACTGAGCTGCCGGTGATGATCTCGGCGGCCGTCGGGCGCGGTGGCGAGACGATGATCTCGGCCCAGACCACCGAGGCGTTCTGGAACGCCGTGGAACACGTGCACCCGCTCTCGGTCGGGCTCAACTGCTCGCTCGGTCCGGACCTGATGTACCCGTTCCTGTCCGAGCTCTCGGAGAAGTCGACGGCGGCCGTCTCCGCGTATCCCAACGCGGGCCTCCCCAACCCACTGTCGGCGACGGGCTTCGATCTCGACCCGGAGGACATGGGGCGCTTCCTCGGCGATTTCGCCAAGGGCGGTCTGCTGAACATCGCGGGTGGTTGCTGCGGCAACACGCCGGAGCACATCGCCGCGATCGCGCGCGCCGTCGCGAACGTGCCGCCGCGTCCGCTGCCCGCGCCCGCGGTGCCCGAAACCCAACGCCCAGCCGAGGTGCGCGGAACCGGGAGCCCGGAGGAGGGCCAGCTCCGGCGCGAGAATGAGCGCCAGCTCCGTCGCGAAAGCGAGCGGCCGCTCCGGCTCTCCGGCTCGCAACCGTTCACGCAGCAGCCGGGCGTCTACATGATGATCGGCGAGCGTACGAACGTCGCCGGCTCGCCCAAATTCGCGAAACTCGTGAAAGAGGGCAATTTCGAAGAAGCGGTGAACGTCGCGCGTCAGCAGGTCGAGAACGGCGCCAACGTGATCGACGTCTGCATGGACGAGGGCATGATCGACGGCGTCGCGGCGATGACGCGATTCCTTCAGCTCCTCGGCAGCGAGCCCGAAGTCGCCAAGGTTCCGACCATGGTCGACTCCTCCAAGTTCGAGGTCATCGAGGCGGGGCTCAAGTGCCTGCAGGGCAAGGGCATCGCGAACTCGATCTCGATGAAGGAGGGCGAGGCCAAGTTCAAAGAGAACGCCCGGACCGTACTGAAGTACGGCGCCGCGGTCGTCGTCATGGCCTTCGACGAGCAGGGACAAGCCGCGACGTACGAAGACAAGATCCGGATCTGCGAGCGCGCCTATCGCATCCTGGTAGACGAGGTCGGCTTCGACCCGGAAGACATCATCTTCGATCCCAACATCCTGACCGTCGCGACCGGCATGTCGGAGCACGACAACTACGCCGTCGACTTCATCGAGGCGACGCGCTGGATCAAGGCGAACCTGCCGCACGCGAAGGTGAGTGGCGGCGTGTCGAACATCTCGTTCAGCTTCCGCGGCAACAATCGGGTCCGCGAAGCCATGCACTCCGCGTTCCTCTACCACGCCATCCAGGCGGGCATGGACATGGGCATCGTGAACGCCGGCATGCTCGAGGTGTACGAGGAGATCGCGCCGGAGCTGAAGGATCTCGTGCTCGACGTGCTCTTGAACCGCCGCCCCGACTCGACCGAGCGCCTCGTCGACTACGGCGAGAAGCTGAAG
>JBDSJB010000383.1:0-14452 GCA_039917665.1 Binatia bacterium | reverse complement strand
ACGAAGAATACGAGCGCGTAGTGAATCATCGCGGCACCTTCTTTCCGGTCACGGTGTCCTTCACCGCGTCGACGGCCTTCTCGATGCCGTCCTTCACGTCGCCCGCGAGCTGATCGAGCTTGCCTTCACGCTTCAACGCCGGATCGTCGGTGAGAGCACCCGCCGCCTCTTTGATGCGTCCCTTCGCCTTGTCGACTGTTCCTGCCATGAGAGTTCCCCTTTCGTTCGCGGGTCATCACGACTCGCGTGTGACAGGGGTTTGAGCAAACCCGGCGCCATCGATGACCCTGGATAACGCTGCGCTTTGCGCGACCGATGCGCCCCATTTTTTCCGATTTTCTGATCGCGTGGCTTCCAATTTTTACAATCGGATGAGCGGGACGACGGCTGGTAGTGCCCACCTCGACGGGATTGTCGGTGCGGCCCTCGCCCGACGAGGCCTTCGACCCGATCACCGGCGGCGGCGCGACCGCCACGCGTCAGGTGTTTCAGCTCCATCCGAACGGCTGGAAGTTCGCCGAGGGCCACGTCGCGAAGCTCGAGCTGCTGCCGGCCGATCAGCCGTACGGCCGGAACTCGAATGGTCAGGTCACCGTCACCGTCTCGAACCTCGAACTCCGCTTGCCGGTCGTCGACGAGCCCGGCTGCGGGCTCGTGAAGGATCCCGCGCCGAAGATTCTCCCGGCCGGCTACACGCTGGCCCCGGATTTCGAGAGCCTCTTCGACGGCAGCCGCTGCGCCGCGTGCGCGCTCTCGAGCTGTAAGCTGCCGACCAAGACCGGCAAAGGTCAGCTCGCCATCAAGGACAAGCCCGGCACGGCCGCCGATCGCACCCAATGGATTTGGGCAGCCGGCGCCGCGACCACGAAAACCGAGTTCGGCAACCCGGGCGGCACGTCGACCGGCTACTCGCTCTGCGTCTACGACGGCGACGGCGAGGTCGTCAGCAACGCCCGCGCCTCCGGCGGCGGCATCTGTGACGGCAAGCCGTGCTGGAAGGAGACGCCGCGCGGCTTCAAGTATCGGAAGCGCGACATCTCGGGCTCCGGCCTCGTGAACACGCTGCAGATCACCCTGAAGGAAGGGGCCGCCGGCAAAGCCCTGGGTGGGCGTAATCGAAAAGGGTGGTCCGGTCCCGGCGCTACCGCTCACCCAACCGGCCCGTGTCCAGCTCGTGAATGGCGCCGGGACGTGCTGGGAATCGAGCTTCAACGCCCCCGCCAGCAAGAATGTCGCGGGCCACTTCAAGGACAAGAACGACTGAGGACGGCCCCGCGAGCCCGGCTTCCGACCCGGGCTCGCGGTCACGTTCGACGGTCCGTGTGAAGAGTACGTTTTTTACGGGTATTCGGCCGCGCGGGGTGGAAAAAATCAGGGACTGACGATCGATAGTCTACCGGGTACTGTTGAGGGCGCTTTGCGAACGATGTTAGGAGTCTCGGTTCCACTGCCCCAAATCAGCGCATGACCCAGGAGATAAATCGATGGCCGAGAAGTCGGTAAGCCCCGCCGGAGAAGCGTTCCCCCTCCCCAGTCGCGAAGAGTACGCCGCCGAGATGACGCGGCTCGAAGGCCTCGCCAAGGCCGCCCGCGCGGAGGGAAAGGAAGTCGTCGTGGTCATGGGGGTCGGATTCGTCGGCGCCGTCATGGCGGCGATCGTTGCCGATACCGTGGACAAGAAGACCGGCAAGCCGAGCAAGTTCGTGATCGGCTGCCAGCGTCCGAGCCCACGCAGCTACTGGAAGATTCCCCTCCTCAACCGGGGTGAGTCGCCGGTGAAGGCCGAGGATCCGGAAGTCGATCCGATGATCCGACGCGTCGTCGTGGACAAGAAGACCCTGACGGCCACCTTCAACGCCGACTGCCTGACGCTCGCCGACTGCGTCGTGGTCGACGTGCAGTGCGACTACTCGAAACACGATCTCGGCCAGATGCGCACGGGTGAGGTCGAGATGGCCGCCCTCGAGGCGACCATCAAGACGATCGGCGAGAAGATCCCCGCCAACTGCCTCACACTGATCGAGACGACCGTCGCGCCCGGCACGACGGAGTTCGTCGCGATGCCCATTCTGCTGAAGGCGTTCGCCGCGCGCGGCATCGACAGCGAGCCGCTGCTCTCGCACTCCTACGAGCGCGTCATGCCGGGCAAGGAGTACGTCGCGAGCATCCGCGACTTCTGGCGCGTCTGCAGCGGCGTCGGCCCCGCCGCCCGTGATCGCGTCGTGAAGTTCCTGACCGAGGTGCTGAACACCGAGAAGTTCCCGCTCACGGTCATGGATCGCCCGATCGAGTCGGAGACGGCGAAGATCGTCGAGAACTCGTATCGCGCCACGATCCTCGCCTTCCTGAACGAGTGGAGCATGTTCTCGGAGCGAAACGGCGTCGACTTGGTCAAAGTCATCAAGGCCATCAAGGTGCGACCGACCCACAGCAACCTGATCTTCCCCGGCCCCGGCATCGGCGGGTACTGCCTGCCGAAGGACGGCGGCCTCGGCTACTGGGCCTACAAGCACATTCTCGGCTTCGACGACGGCGATCAGGTGTTCAAGATGAGCACCACCGCGATCGACATCAACGACACGCGCGGCCTGCACGTGGCGACGCTGGTGCGCGACGCGCTCCGCAACATGGGTCGCTACATCGCCGGCGCCGAGGTCGCGCTGCTCGGCGCGAGCTACCGCCAGGACGTCGGCGATACGCGCTACTCGGGCTCCGAGGTCGTGCTGCGCCGTCTCACCGAAATGGGCGCCGACGTTCGCGTCCACGACCCTTACGTCGAGCACTGGTGGGAGTTCGAGTCGCAGGGCGATTACCCGGCACCCGGCCACTCGTTGTCGCGCTTCTTCCGGAACCAAGACGGCCTGACCGAGCTGCGCGTCCAAGCCGATCTCGGCACCGCGTTGAAGGGCGTCGAGGCCGTCGTGCTCGCCGTTCCGCACGAGCCGTACCTCACGCTCAAGCCCGAAGACGTCCTGAAGATGACCGGCGGGCCGGTCGCGATCATCGACTGCTTCGGTATCCTCGACGACGCGACCATCCGCCGTTACTTCGCCCTCGGGTGTGAAGTGAAGGGGCTCGGCCGTGGCCACATTCAACGGTTGAAGAAAGAAGTGCGCGAGTCGGCGTAGCTTTCACGCTCACCGCGCGCCGCGTCGGCAGGACGCAAAACGGCGAGCGAGCCCGCGAACTCTCTCGGGCTCGCTCGCCGTTTTGCTTTTGGGGAACCGCACATGCATCCCTCCTCGATATTTTCGATTGACAGAAGATTCTCCGTATTCGTAGGTCCTTACACGCCGTTCGACCTCTACCGCGCCGGCCATCCGGACCCCATGAGAAGGAATCAATGATGATCGAAGACGCTCGATCCACGCCCCGTGTCCGCCCGCTGTCCACGCAATGGCGCCGGTTCGCCGCCCTCCTGACGGCGACGATCGCGCTAGCGGCATGGCCGTCCCTGGCGCGTTCGCAAGGTCAGTCCGGGACGCTCCTCACCGTCGCCGACGGACAGGTGCAAGGGCATCTGAACGACGGGGCGCGCGAGTTCCTCGGTATCCCGTATGCGGCGCCTCCGGTCGGCGCACTGCGCTGGCGACCGCCGACCCCGGCCATTCCGTGGGGCGGCGTGCTCGATGCATCGACGTACTCGTCGGCCTGTGCGCAGTCGGCGAGCCTGACCGGTACGGCGAGCGAGCAGGAAGACTGCTTGTACCTCAACGTCTGGACACCGGAGTCGGCGCCGACCAAGCCGCGGCCGGTGATGGTCTGGATCCATGGCGGGTCCAATCAGGTCGGCTCGACGGGAGATTTCGTCCCGTTTCCGCCGTTCCAAGACGTGCGGCTCTACGACGCGCATCGTCTATCGGCGCGGCAGGACGTGGTCGTGGTGTCCCTCAACTACCGGCTCGGCGTCTTCGGCTTCTTCGGGCACGGTGCGGTCGCCGCCGAGGATGCGGGCTTCCCGTACTCCGGCAACCAGGGCCTGCTCGATCAGCGCGCGGCGCTCGTCTGGGTGCGCGACAACATCGCGGCGTTCGGCGGGGATCCCGGCAACGTGACGATCTTCGGCGAGTCGGCTGGGTCGTGGGACGTATGCACGCACGTGGTTTCACCGCTCTCGGCGGGACTGTTCCACCGCGCCATCAGCGAGAGCGGCGGCTGCACGACGGGCATCGCGACCAAGGCCGAGGGCGCCAGCTACGCCTCCGCGGTGAGCGCCACCGTCGGCTGCGACGGAGCGCCGGACGAGCTCGCCTGTCTCCGCGCACTCCCGGTATCCACTCTGCTCGCCGCCGGCAGCGCCAATGCCGAGGACCTATCCGTCAATACGATCACGGTCGACGGTGGGTTCCTCCCGGCGCATCCCCGTGCGCTCTTCGACGCCGGCACGTTCGCGCAAGTGCCGTACCTGCTCGGCGCCAACGCCGACGAGGGGACGCTGTTTTTCATCGGCGCGACGCCACTCGCCACCCCCGCCGAATACACGGCCGCGTTGCAGGCCCGCTTCGGAGCGACGCTCACCGCGCAGATCGAGACACTGTATCCGGTCACGAACTTCATCTCGCCGCAGGACGCGTTCGTTCGGGTGGTCGGCGACTCAGCGTTGCTCTGTTCGACCTACGACGTCGCGCGTCGCGTAGCAGCGGCGGGTCGGCGCACGTACGTCTACGAATTCGCCCGCGTACCGCCACTGTCGGTCGTATCGCTGCTGAAGCTCGGGGCGTTCCACGGCGCCGAGATCCCCTACGTCTTCGGCTCGTTGACACCCCCGACCACCGGAGACCGGCTGCTCAATTCGCGGATGCAGCAGTACTGGACGCGCTTTGCCGAGAAGGGCCGCGCGCCGCGCTCGAAGAAGGGCCCGGCGTGGCCGCGGTTTCAGCCGAAGACGTACCAGATGCTCCGACTCGACGGCAGCGGCGAGCTGAAGGACGTCCGCAGGATCAAAAACTTCCGTCGCACCGAGTGTGACTTCTGGTCGAGCCAATACGAGCAGAATTGATCGACGCTACCGAGGCTGTTCTGCCCTAGTCGCGAACGCTCGCACCGATCTCAGCGACGCTTTCGACCTCGACGAGAAAGTCGGGGTGCGGTAGCGGCGCTTGGAAGGCCGTGCGCGCCGGGTAGCGACCGGGCGGGAAGTATTCGGCGTAGATGCCGTTCATCTTTGACTCATCCTCGCGATTGGCGAGGATGACGGCTCCGAAGTCGCCCTTCGCGAGCGTGAAGTCGACGGTGAAGGGCGTCGTGCCGGAGACGAAGAGTAGATTGCCCGATCGGACGGCCTGCGCGATCGGCGCTTTCGGTTGCGGAGCCGTCGGGGTGTCGATGATCTCCATGCCGGCCCTCCCGGAGCGCGTGCCGAGAGGTTGGCGTCCCGGCGGCGGCTCGCATACTAAGCGCCGGCGATGACGAAACCAATCCTGATCTGTGGCGCCGGCATCGGGGGTCTGACGGCCGGCATTGCGCTTCGTCAACGCGGATTCTCCGCGCGCATCTTCGAGCGTGCCGGCAAGCTCGAGCCCGCGGGCGCCGGCATCACCGTGCAGGTCAACGCCATGCGGGTGATGCAGCGGCTCGGCCTCGACGGCCCGATCGTCGCGGCCGGCGCCGTCGTCGACGGCGGCGCGCTCCGCAGATCGGATGGCCGCGTGCTGCGGTCGATGGATCAGGCGAATCTCGCGCAGCAATATGGGGCGCCCTTCGTCGCGATTCACCGGGCTCGGCTGCAGGACATCTTGCTGAATGCCTTCGGCATCGAGCACGTCACGACGGCCGCCGCGGTGACGAGCGTCACGACGAGCTCCGGCGGCGCGGCGGTCACGCTCGCCGACGGTACGACCCACGACGCGGCCGTCGTCATCGGCGCGGACGGCCTGCGTTCGACCGTGCGCGAAGCGCTCTTCGGTCCGGAGCCCCTGCGCGCGGCCGATCAGGTCAGCTGGCGCGGTGTCTCTCCGCGTTCCGCTGCCGGCGCCGATCACGGCGGCGAGACGTGGGCCCGCGGCGCGCGTTTCGGGTTCGTCCCGATCAGCGGCGAGCAGGTCTACTGGTACGCCGTCATGGACAAGACCGCGGCGCCGCCCGAGTCTGCCGATCAGCATGCCGTGCTGATCGACGCCTACCGCGCCTGGCACGCGCCCATCCCCGCGCTCCTCCGCGCGGCCGACCCGGCGCACGTCCTCCGTACCGAGCTCTTCGATCGACCCCCGACGAGCGTCTGGGGCCGCGATGCCGCGACCCTGCTCGGTGACGCCGCACACCCCATGACGCCGAACCTCGGCCAGGGCGGCTGCCAGGCTATCGAGGATGCGTGGGTGCTCGCCCGCGAGCTCGCACGCGACCCGTCCCCCGCAGGCCTCCGCCGCTACGAGGTCGCGCGTCAGACCCGCACGAAGCGCTTCGTCGAGGAATCATGGCGCTTCGGGAAGCTCGCGCAGTCGTCGAACCCACTGCTCATCGCGGTCCGCAACTTCGCGATAGGTCTGGTGCCGGAGTCGATGATGCAGAAGTCGCTGGCGTGGTCGTTCGATTTCGATCCGGACGCCTAGAGCGACCGATCAGAGCGGGCCGCCGCCGAGCACGCTCGCGACGACACCGAGCCCAGCCGACACCGCGATGACGAGCGGCATGCTCACGTGCCAGCGCTGCAACGCCGTGAACGCCACCGCCGCGACGACGAGCGCGAAGAGATCGACGCGACCCGCGGGAAAGAACGTGTGCAGGGCGAAGACGACGGCGAGATTCACGATCACGCCGACGACCGCCGCCGTCACCGCCGAGAGCGCGGCGGTCAGGTGACGGTTGCCGCGGAGGCGCTCGATGTACGGCGCCCCGAGGAAGATCCAGATGAAGCACGGCACGAACGTCACCCAGCTCGTAATGAGCGCCCCGATCGTGCCCGCGAGCCACGGCGGCAACCCTTCCGGGTGTTGCCAGGCGCCGACGAAGCCGACGAATTGGGTCACCATGATGAGCGGACCGGGCGTGCTTTCGGCGAGGCCGAGGCCGTCCATCATCTGACCCGCGGAGAGCCAGCCGTAGTGCTCGACGGCAACGTCGCGAATGTAGCCGAGGACGGCGTAGGCGCCCCCGAACGTCACCATGGCGGCGCGGCTGAAGAAGACCGCCTCCTGCACGAACACGCTCGCCGGCCCACGCCAGAGAACCAGCGCGAGGATCGGCGCCAGCCAGAGCGCGACGCCGACCCCGACGATCGTGAGCGCGCGCGACCACGTCGGCGCCGGGGAGGCGTCGAGGACCACGGAGTCACCGCCGTTCGCCGCGACACCGACGAGCGCCGGACGGACGCGTCCGATCGCGAATCCCCCGAGCCCCGCGAGCGCGACGATCACGGGGAATGGTATGCCGAGCACGACGTTGCCGAGATACGACGCGGCCGCGACGGCGACGAGGAGTCGCGTCTTGAGCGCCCGCCGTCCGATCCGGACGACTGCTTCCAGCACGATCGCGACGACCGCGGGCTTGAGGCCGTAGAAGAGCGCGGCCACGAGCGGCACGCTGCCGTAGGCCACGTACACCCACGAGAGCGCGAGCAGAATGAACACTGACGGCAACACGAACCCGATGCCGGCGACCAAGCCGCCGAGCGTTCCGTGTAAGAGCCAGCCAACGTAGATCGCCAGCTGTTGGGCCTCCGGTCCCGGCAACAGGACGCAATAGTTGAGCGCGTGCATGAAGCGCTCTTCGGAGATCCAGCGCCGCTCGCCGACGAGATCGCGGTGCATCATCGCGATCTGCCCGGTCGGGCCGCCGAAATTGACGAAGCCGAGTCGCACCCAGTACCGGCACGCCTCGGCGAACGCGACGGCGGGAACGGCGCTCAAAGCGCCTTGGCCATGCAGAGACTGAGCGGCGAGTCGACGTATTCGCCGAAGCGGGGAATGACGACGAAGCCGGCGCGACGATAGAGCGCGACCGCCTCGGGCTGACGTTCGCCCGTCTCGAGCACGAGCCGTGTGGCGCCGAGCATCCGCGCCTCCGCTTCGAGCCCCGTGAGGATCGTCGCCGCGACGCCGCCCCGCCGCGCGGCCGGCACGACATACATGCGCTTGATCTCGGCGACACCCTCCTCGATCCGGCGCACCGCTCCGCAGCCGATGGCAGCGTCCGTGCGATACGCGACGAGGAACGCGCCCCGGCCCGGACCGACCTCGGTCGGGTCGAGCCGGAAATGCGTGGCGCCTTCCTCCGGATAGCGACCGAGCAGCTCGGCGTTCAGACTCGTGATCAATTCCCGCGCGACGACGGACTCGAGCGACTCGCGGCGAATCTCCGGGATGGACACGCCGCGGACCCTAGCGCATCGGCGGCGGCAAAATCACGCGGCGTCGGAGCGCACCGCCGTTTTGACCGGTGACGGCCGCGTGCAGTCGTGCCACCTCCGCCATCCGCCGACGGAATCGTCGCCTTGCGGCGGCGACCCTGCTACGTCCGCGACGTGCCTGCGACGGCGGTCCGCTACGACCCGTTCTCCTACGAGATCCACGAGGACCCCTACCCGATCTACCGCCGGCTCCGTGACGAGGCGCCGGCCTACTTCGACGAGCAGCACGGATTCTGGGCGGTCTCGCGTCATGCCGACGTGCACCGCGCGCTGCACGATCACGAGACCTTCTCGTCCGGACAGGGCTTCCTGCTCGAGGACATCGACGACTTCACGCTGCCCATGCTGCTCGGAATGGACCCACCCCATCACGGCCGGCTGCGAGCGACGATCAGCCGCGCGCTCACACCGCGTCGGGTCGCCATGCTCGAAGCGCCCATCCGCGAGCGCTGCCGTGCGCTGATCGACGGTTTCGCGCCGCGCGGCTCGGCCGAGCTGATCGGGGATTTCGCCGCGCGTCTCCCGATGTGGGTGATCTCGCGGCTGCTCGGCGTTCCGGACGGCGATCACGACGAGCTCCGCCGGCTCGCCGACGTGATGGTGCATCGCGAAGACGGCACGCGCGGCGTACCGGCCGCCGGCAAGGAAGCGGCCGCGACGATCTACGGCTACTTCGAGCGGCTGCTTGCCGGACGCGCAACGACCATTGGTGACGATCTCTTGAGCCTGCTCCTCGCCGCCGAGCACGCCGGCGAGATCTCGCACCTCGAGATCGTGGGCTTCTGCTTTCTGCTCCTCATCGCCGGCAACGAGACGACGACGAAGCTTCTCGGCAATCTCGCCGTGCAGCTGTCGGAGCGCCCCGCCGTGCAGGCGCGGTTGGCCGCCGAGCCCCAACGCATTCCCAACGCCATCGAGGAGATGCTCCGCTACGACACCTCGACCCACATGATGGCGCGGACACTCACACGCGACGTCGAGCTGCACGGCCGTCGCATGGAGACCGGACGCAAGGTCGCGCTGCTCCTCGCGTCGGCGAACCGCGACGAGCGCCGCTGGCCAGACCCCGACGTCTTCGACGTCACCCGCGACACGACCGATCACGTCGCCTTCGGCTTCGGCGTCCACTTCTGCCTCGGTGCCGCCCTCGCCCGCCTGGAAGCCCGCGTCGCGCTCGAGGAGCTGCTGGTGCGCCTGCCCGACTTCACCGTCGAGCGCGCGGGGTTGGTGCGCGTGCACTCGGGGAACGTGCGGGGCTACAGCGCGGTGCCGATCGGGTTCCCGGCGCGGTAGCGACTCGGAGGTCTGGCCTCCGCTCGCCATGCGATTCAGGGTCGAGATGTGGACGCCGCGTTGCAACGCATCGAAGCGGCGATCCTCGTCGTTCGCGGTCACCGAGTACTTCTCGATGCCGATCTCGCATTGCTCTACGGCGTTCCGCCGAAGCGCCTGAACGAGCAGGTCAGGCGCAACCACGAACGCTTCCCAGATGACTTTATGTTTCAGCTCACCGGCGACGAGGTGGCGTCCTTCGGTCCACCCAAGCCGTCCAGGTCCACATCGAGATCATGCGAACCTTCGTCCGCCTACGACGGATGTTGCAAGCCAACGAGCTCCTGGCTCGGAAGCTCATGGCATTGGAGAAGAAGTACGACACGCAATTCCGCGTCGTCTTCGATGCCATCCGCGAACTGATGGCACCGTCAAGCACCCCGAAGAAGCGAATCGGCTTTCCCGCGCAACAGTTACGCGGCGCTTTGCTGCAGCACGAGGTGTCGGCCCGGCGCGACGGCACGCAGCAGCTCGTCGAGCTTCTCGACCGTCGGCACGGACACGCCTTGCTCGTAGCGCGCGTAGGCGTTGCGGGATTTGGCACCCAGACGTTCCGCTACCTGCGCGAGGGAGAGACCACTCTTCTGGCGCTGGCGCTGCAAAAGAAGGCTGATCATGCGTCGCGAGTCCGTCGTACTGATCTCGAACCCGTCCCTACCCACCGGCTCCACAGCGACGCTGAATCCTTTTCGATTCACCATCGTCGCGAACCAATCCCCGATCATCCCGAACGCTTCCTTACGCGAACGCCCCTGCGTCAGGGCGTCAAACACGGGAACCTCTGCCAGCCAGAACTTCCCGTCTTTTCGTATCACCCCTTGGAATCTCATCGACGGACCACCCGAGCGCGCAGCAGGATCGCGAGCGCCAGCCTTTCGTTGATCTCGGCGTGTCGCGGAACGGCTTCGATGCCTTCGCCGTCGGACCACAGATCATGCCTCCGCCCGTTTCGGACCAGCTCCCATCCAAGCTTGCGCAAGCGCCGCTCCAAGTCTCGCCGCTTCATCGGAAGTACACCGATGAGTGTTCACCGGCAACACCCGAATCGTCCGATGACATGGCTTCGGGACTACCGCCTCGCGTGGAAGCGTCGCTACGCTACCAGTATCGCCCGTCGCCCTGTGAGCTACGCCACGGCCGCCGCGAAGTTCGCGAAGAGATCGCCCGGAAGGGGAACCGCGAGCCGCCAGGTAATCGCCATCGGCGTTTCGGATTCGTGGCGAACATAGGTCGCCGGACCGAGGAGCCAGAACGCCCGATCGTCGGTGCGGAGGCGCGCAAAAAGCAGGACCGAGGAACCCATGGACTGGTGCCGCTGGTAGCGCCGTCCCGTCGGGCTGTCAGCCCGCGTGACGGATTGACTCTCCCAGTGAATCAGGTCCCGACTGATGGCGTAGTCGCGATATCGGGTCGTTGGAGAGAATTGCCCCCCGGTCTTGTCGAGAGTGAACGCCAGCAGGTCGGCGCGCGCCTCATTCGCCCAGTACACACCGGCCTGCCATGGCGCCACCTTCGCACCTCTCCCTACGCCGACAGCCGCCAGGATCTCGAGGCGCGTATACCTCGCGTGAACCTGCAGCGGGACGTCGGGCGGCATCGTGATTCCTTGGTGCAGGTGAGCGATTCGCTGCGACAGGACGTCGAGAAGCTGGAGCATCTCCACTCGCACCTGCGGATGGGCCCAAAGAAGCGCGCACCCCTCTGCAAGCGTCGCATCTTTGCCGATCGCCCGGTCCGTGAGGGCCACGACCAACATGCGCAGCAGCCGTTGCTGCGACAAGTTCAGCGCCCCGATGTCGGGCGGCGCGAGCCGAGAAAGCATGTCGCGATACGAATTGATTCGGACGAGGTCATCAATGTGGAGGAGGCGTGAGGTGGCGCGCCGGAGTGCCGCCTCGTGTGGCCCTGGCGGCAACACCGCGAGGCCCCCGTCGGCACAGAGGTCCGACCAGGTCTTGTCGCCCGCGTACAGATCCTCGAGTTGCAGCCCACTCTCCTCCAGGTAGCTATCGAGTGCGACGGAAGCTCCCGATTGCACCATGCGGCGGAGCTGCTCGACCTTCTCAGGCCAGCGCGAAGGGACACCCGCACGGATGTTGGCGAGCACGAGATCCCTGGCGACGGCATCCAGCTCCATGTGACAGCCCGCAGGAAGAAACGGGAACCCGCGCTCGATCTGCTCGGTCAATCCCTTCCGAGTGCCGCCAAGGAGGGCCTGGAACCTGCGATCGAAGCGAAACTCCCTCCGATGCTGTCCAACGAAATCCAGCACGGTGCAGACGGTCTTGCCGCTACTCAAGCGGAGACCCCGGCCGAGCTGTTGGAGGAAGAGCAAAGGGCTATCGGTCGGCCGAAGCATCATGAGCGTATCGACGACCGGGACATCCACGCCTTCGTTGAAGATGTCGACGGAGAAGACGGCGGTGATACGACCCGCCGCGAGGTCCGCCAACGCCACCCTTCGCTCTTCCTCGGAGCTATCCGACCATACGGCGACCGCCTTCAGTCCCGCATCTCGAAACATCCGCGCCATGTAGCGAGCATGTTCGACGCCGACGCAGAAGCCGAGCGCGCGCATGCGCTGGGGGTCGTCCACATGCCGCGCGACCTGAGCGACGACCCGACGCGCCCACGCATCGTTCCCAGTCAAAAGATTGGTGAGGCCCTCGACGTCGTAGCCGCGGCCCCGCCGCCACGGAATGTCGCGAAGATCGAGACCATCGTGAATCCCGTAGTAGACGAATGGCGCCAGACGGTGCTGGTCGATGGCATCCCAGAGCCGCAGCTCGGCGGCGATACGGCCCTGAAACCATTCGAGAACGGGAAGGCCGTCGCTCCGCTCCGGTGTGGCCGTCAGACCCAGCAACTCGACGGGTTCCAGCCAGTCGAGCAATGTCCGATACGTCGACGCCGCCGCGTGATGAAACTCGTCGACGATCACGACGTCGAAATGCGTAGGGTCGACGTTGCCGATACCGGCACCGGCGAGGCTCTGGATCGACGCGAAGACGTGGTCGAAATACTGCGGTCGCTTGCCCCCGACCCACAGTTCACCAAACGCGGAATCCCGGAGACACTGTCGAAACGTCCCGAGGCTCTGGGTGAGGATCTCTTCCCGATGCGCCACGAAGAGGAGGCGCGCCCGCGAGAGCGAAGGGCGGAGCCGGGCGTAGTCCACCGCGGCCATCACCGTCTTTCCCGTTCCTGTCGCGGACACCAGGAGATTGCGGTGGTGGCCGAGCGCGCGCGACAGCGCGATCTGCTCGAGAAGGCGCTCCTGAAACGGTTCGGGCCGCACCTCGAGCGGGCTCAGCATTACGACGGGTCCGGTGGACCGACCGTCATCCGTGCGGGCGCGAAACTCCTCGGGGGAGTACGGAACGAAGTCGCCGCTGTTCCAGTAGCTCTCGAAGACAGCCGCGACCTTTTCGGTGACGTCCCGGTTGCGGGCTGCTGAAACGCGGACATTCCATTCGAGACCGTTCACTTGGGCCGAATGGGTCAGGTTCGACGATCCGATGTAGGCCGTGGAGAACTCCGAGTCGCGATGGAACAACCAGGCTTTGGCATGGAGACGCGTGGTGCTGGTGTCGTAGGAGACCCGCACCTCGGCACCGGCTTCGCGCAGCTCGTCGAGGGCCCGCTGCTCGGTCGATCCCGTGTAGGTCGTGGTGAGAACACGCAGCGAGCGCCCATGTGCACAGTGGCGACGAAGGACTTCACGGAGGGGCGCGATCCCGCTCCGGCGAATGAACGCCATCACGACATCGATGCGGTCGGCAGAATGGATCTCGGTCAGCAACTGGCTACCGACCCGTGGTTCGCCCGGTGCATTCGTCAGCAGCGCGGTATCGAGGAGGGGGATCAGCGGTTCCTCGATCGACTCCGGCCGACCATCGGGTAGCCGCGTGAGCACGGCGCGAAGGACGGCGCCTGGCGCAATGGGAGAATCCGGTATCACGTCGACCTTCGCGATGGCCCGGTCGATCTCACCGAAAATCGTGCGTGCGAGCGCAACACCGACCGCCACACGTTGCTCGTCCTCCAATGAGGCGATGGCACGCTGAACGATACGGCCGACATGGAGCGCGATCCTGTCCGCAGCCTCCGCGGCTCGTAGCGGGGTCGTGTCTGCGTGCAGGCGGTGATCGAGCGCGCGGAGCTCGGCCGCGATCGTCTCCGTGATCAGAACCTCGTAGAGGCCGCGGCTCCTGCTCATTCGAGTCGCAACAGCGTACGCACCTCGGAGCGGATGGCGCCCTGGTGCCCGCACTCGAGGCAGGCGAGCTGCAGGATGAGCTCGCCATCGGCCTCTGGCTGCTCGGGATGGAGACCGTCGGCGCCCACGTCGAGCTGATACCACACGGTCTCGGTCACAATGAGGCGGAGCGCGGATGAATCGCCCTGACAATTGTCGCAGCAGACATCGGCCGGAAAGGTCATCGTCATCCTCCGTTGAGGCGCCCTAGCGCACCGCAACCAACCGGTGAGCTCGTCACGACCTCGCGATCGGCAGCCACGGCGCGCGCCGCCGCACGACGTCGATCACTCGCTGCGGCAGCAGCACCATCGCCACCGTCGAGAGTCGGTTGAAGATGCCGGGGATGCATTGCGCTTTCCCGGCGAAGAGCGCAGCCAGGCCGGCATCGGCGACCTTGCCTGGCTCCATCATCACGCCGAAGCGACGCGCGCGTTCGATCGGGACGACGTTGGGATCGTAGAGACCGGTGTCGGTCGCGCCCGGGGCGAGGGTCGTGACGGTGACACCATAGGGCG
>JBDSJB010000382.1:0-10261 GCA_039917665.1 Binatia bacterium | reverse complement strand
TCGCCGACCTGACGTGCGACAGCGACGGCAAGATGGATCAGTTCATCGATCTGCGCGACGTCAAGCACTTCCTGGAGCTGCATCCGCTGAACGGCGAGCAGTACGTGATCGGCACGTTCCTGGTCGGCGCGTATCAGGAGATCCTCGGCGATCTGCACAACCTGTTCGGCGACACCGACGCGGTGCACGTCAAGCTCGACGGCGACGACTACCGCGTGGAGCACGTCGTCGAGGGTGACTCGGTGAGCGAGGTGCTGTCCTACGTGCAGTACTCGAAGGACGATCTGGTTTCGCGCGTGCGCCGAGCGGTCGAGGTGGCGCTGCGCGAGAAGCGGCTCACGATGGCCGAGTCGGGACGTCTCCTCCGACGCTACGAAGAAGCGCTCGAAGGCTACACCTACCTGACCGAGAGCGACTGAGCCGCTGCCACGCCGTTCGCGACCACCGCGCGTCAAGAAAACCCGCCAACCAAGGCCCGGGAAGGCGCGCTCCAAGCAGCAGCAACCACGTGGGCGGCGCGGCGAAGCGAAGCCCCAAGGCCGGCGGGGCCGCGAAGACACCGGGCCCCGTGACGAAGGGGCCGCCGTCGAGGCCGTCGAGCGCGCGCTCGCCATGCAGCGTGAGCTCGCTGCCATTGAACAAGGGCTCGCGGCGATCGAAGGCCACGACGGATCCGGTCTGCCCCCTGCCCCCGACGCGCTGGCCGCACTCGCCACCGAGCACGGCCTCCGCTCCGGCACCGTCAGCGTCCACCCCGACGGCTTTGCGTTCCTGATCGAGCCGGGTCGTACCAGCGTACGCGGCCAGGATCTCTTCATCGGGGGCGCCAGTCTCCGTCCGGCCATGCACGGCGACACCGTGCTCGTGAGCGCCCGCCACGCCCGACGCGGGCAGCTCGAGCGCATGGAAGGCCGCGTGGTCCGCGTCGTCACACGACGCTGGGAGAAGCTGCTCGGCATCTGCCGGCAAGGCCGCAGCGGCGCGTATCTGATGCCGCAGGATCCGCGCATCCTCTACAGCTGCCGGCTCGCGTCGACGGGCAGCGCCGTCGACGGCGACATGGTGATCGCGACGATCACCGAGTACCCGGCCGCGTACCACGACCTCGAAGCGCGCGTAGAGAGCGTGCTCGGCCCTGCGAGCGATCCGCGCGTCGAGACCGAGGCCGTGATCCGACGGCTCGAGCTGCCCAGCGAGTTCCCGGCCGCGGTGCTGGCCGAGGCGGCGAAGATTCCGGCGATCCTCGACCTCGCCGCACTCGGCACGCTCACGACCGAGCTCCCCCCGCCTGCGACGGCGCGCCGGCCGTGGCACGAGTCGCCGGCGCTGCAAGAGCGCATCGACCTCCGCATGCAGCCGCTCGTCACGATCGACGGCGAGACCGCGCGCGACTTCGACGACGCCGTCGCCGTGCTGCCGGGCCCTGCCGGGGGCACCCGTCTTCTGGTCGCGATCGCCGACGTCTCGGCGTACGTCCCGCGCGGCAGCGCGCTCGACCTCGAAGCGCGCGCGCGCGGCACCAGCGTCTACTTTCCCGATCGCGTGCTGCCGATGCTCCCCGAGGCGCTCTCGAACGGCATCTGCAGCTTGAACCCGGGTGTCGATCGTCTGGTGCAAGCCGCGCTGATCGATTGCGACGCTCGCGGCGAGGTGCTCGGCGCCGCGTTCTTTCCGGGCGTGATGCGAAGCCGGGCGCGCCTCACCTACACGCTGGTGCGCCAGATCGTCGTCGACGGCGATCTCGCCGCACGGCGCGAGCACGCCGACCTCGTCGACGACCTGGAGCGCATGGCCGCGCTCGGGGAGCTCCTCGCCGCCAGCCGCCGCCGACGGGGCTCGATCGATCTCGATATTCCCGAGGCACAGGTCCTGGTCGATGCCGAGGGGAAACCCGTGAACATCGTCCGCGCCGAGCGCAATCTCGCGCACCGCCTCATCGAGAGCTTCATGCTCGCCGCCAACGAGGCCGTCGCGCAGTACCTGACGGCCCGCCGGCTGCCGGTGCCGTACCGCATCCACGAGCCGCCCGGCGAAGATTCGGTGCGCGACCTCGCGCGCTTTCTCGAAGGCTTTGGCCTCCGACTGACCCTCGCCGAGAACGGCACCATCAAGCCCCTGGCGTTGCAGCGCGTGCTCGAACGGGCCGCGGGCCGCCCGGAGGAGCGCCTCGTCAACACGATCGTGCTGCGCTCGATGACGCAGGCCCGCTACTCGCCCGAGAACGTCGGCCACTTCGGGCTCGCCGCGTCCACGTACACGCATTTCACCTCGCCGATCCGCCGCTACCCCGACCTCATTCTCCACCGCACCCTCGCCGCCCACTTGCGCGGCGACATGCGGACGATCGCCGCGGTCACGAACGAGATCGCCGTCGTCTGCGACGAGACCTCGAAGCGCGAGCGCGTCGCGATGGAAGCCGAGCGCGAGGTCGTCCAGCTGAAGAAGGTGCAGTTCATGCAGGACAAGGTCGGCGAGACCTTCGACGGCTTCGTGTCCGGCGTCGTGCCGTTCGGCTTCTTCGTCGAGCTCGCAGAGTATTTCGTCGACGGGCTCGTCCACGTCGCGACCCTCACCGACGACCATTACGATCTGCTCGAGCACCAGCACCGCCTGGTCGGCCGCCGGCGCGGACGCGCGTTTCGCGTCGGTGACGCGATTCGGGTGCGGGTGGGGAGCGTGTCCATCGAGCGGAAACAGATCGACCTGGTCGTGGCCGAGGAGCGTCGTTCGCGCGGTGCCGAGGCCCCCAAGTCGCGCGGCGCCGCAAGCCCGCGCGGTGCCGCGAACCCACCCGGCGACGCTCAGCGCGCGGGCGCCGACGACGCGCCCACGTCGCACCGCAAGAAGGGTGCGCGCGGCAAGGGGCGTTCCAACAAACGTCCGCGATGAGCGCCCGTATCGCGGAGCCGCTGCCCGACGAGGCGCACGCGCTCCCGCTGGACGACGCGCGCGATGGGCCGCGCCTGCATCGAGTGAGCGGCCGGCGCGGCCTCGGCCTCGCGCTCACGCTCACCACCGTCGCGCTCTGGTCGGTGTTGCCGCTCGGGCTCCGGATCGCGCTCGGCGGCCTCGATGCCGCGACGCTCACCTGGTACCGCTTTCTCTGCGCCGCGCTCTTCATGGGCGCCGTCCTCGCGGTGCAAGGCGGGCTGCCCCAATTCCGGCGGTTCAACCGACGCGACTGGAGCCTCCTCGCGATCGCGATCGTCTTCCTCTGCGTCAACTACATCCTCTACGTGCTCGGCCTCGAGCGCACGAACGCCGGTACCGCTCAGGTCGTGATCCAGCTCGCGCCGCTCTTGCTCGCCGTCGGCGGCGTGTGGGTCTACGGCGAGCATCTCGGCCTTCCGCAGTGGCTCGGCTTCGGCACCATGCTGACCGGCTTCCTGCTCTTTTCGTACGAGCAGATCAGCCATCTCGTCGGAGTGCTCGACCGCTACTACACCGGGCTCGCCTGCATCGTCGTCGCCGCGATCGCCTGGGCGATCTACGGGCTCGCGCAGAAGCAGCTGCTCGACCGCATGCGCTCGCCGCAGGTGCTGCTCTGTCTCTACGTCGGCGGCGCCGTGCTCTTCGCACCGCTCGCCGAGCCGCTCCGCTTCCAACGCCTCACGGGAACCGAGGTCGCCGCCCTCGTCTTCTGCATCGTCAACATGCTCGCGTCGTACGGCGCGTTCGCCGAAGCCCTCGCCCACCTGGAAGCGTCGCGTGTGAGCGCCGTGCTGGCGATCGTGCCGCTCTCGACCCTCGGCGCGATCTGGGTCGCCCGGCTCGTCATCCCGACGCTCGTCGCGCCTGAGCCGCTCACGCCGCTCGCAGTGCTGGGTGCGGGGCTCGTGGTCGCGGGCTCGCTCGCCGCGGCGCTCGGGCGGCGCTGACTCCTGGTCGGATCGTGCGGGCTACTTGGCGCGGCCCGGCACCGGAATCACGAGCTGCCCCTCCGACTCGGCGACCAAGCACGACGACGTACTCGTGGATTTGCCGTTCGCATCTTCGGTGGTAATCGCGACGAGCAGCTTCTTGGTCGGCACGAGCGGCAGCACCATCGGACCACCGGGGCCGTCCTTGGGCTTGGCCGCGTCGGCCTTGTCCTTCGGCGTCAGCGCTTCGAGCGTGATGACGGCGCCCGGCTTGCCGGCGTCCTGCGTCTGCATGCTCTTGTAGAAGTCGACGGCCATCGGATCGGCGCCCTTGGTATAAAGGAAGCCCGCGAGCTTCGCGGTGTCCTTCGCGGCAAACGCCGCGCGATAGGCGTCGAGAAACGCCGCCTCGTCCGCCGGCGACACGGCCGAGACGCGGGATACCGTCACGAGGAGCCACGCGGCCATCGCCCCGACCTTCATCAGCGTTCGCATCGTCGATCTCCTCAGTCGATTTTCTCAGCGGCCGAAGAAATTCTTGATCTTCTGGCCGAGCCCTTGTCGGCGCCGAGCAACCCCGCGTCCTCGAGCGGCATCTGCCAGACCGTGACGATGTTGCCGTTGAACGACCCGTTCGCGTTGCCGGGCGGCAAGTCGAGCACGATCGGGCCGTCCATCGTGTCGAAGAACGCCATGAAGTAGATCGCATCGGGGTTCGGCATGAGGGTCTGGTTCTGCCACGCCATCGGCTGACCCCAGTAGACGACCTGGTTCACCTTGGCGGTCGTCTCGCTGAGCATCTGCTGCAACATGAGGTCGGAATTGACCGCCGGCATGCCCAAGATGACGGCCTCGACGGCGCGCCGCTCGATGGTACGGCGGGCGAGATCACGGGCGGACACATCCCGAGCGGGCGATGGCGTCACCGATCCGACGGTCGCCGCGACGAGTCCGACGACGAGCGCGAGATCCCTTGCCCTTGCGTGCATGGCTGCT
Source organism: Binatia bacterium (assembly GCA_039917665.1). Taxonomy (GTDB): domain Bacteria; phylum Desulfobacterota; class Binatia; order UTPRO1; family UTPRO1; genus UTPRO1. The sequence continues at coordinate 5,405 of JBDSJB010000382.1, read as the reverse complement.
CCTTCCCGGGACGGCTGTCGGTCCCACCGGTCGATGCGTATCCGAACGAGGGCGGAATACCACGGGGAGGATGCCGGATGCAGCTTGGTCTCGGGGTTTCGGTCAGCGCTCGAGGACCAACTTCACCGCCGGCTCGGCCATCGCCGCCGCGGCATCCTTCCAGCTCACCCGTCGGGTCGCGATGATCTCACCGTGCAAGCGGCCCGCCGCGATCGCCGCGGCGACGGCCGGGATCTCGTGGCGCGCGTGGCAACGGCCGGCGTGGAAGTGGACGCCCTTGGTGTACATGCGGCCGAGCGGCACCGGCGTCGACTCGCCGAAGTAATAGACGGGACAGACGCAGACGCCCTCGTGATCGGTCGAGCGGATCGCGAGCGCCAGACCGGCGGGGTCGACCGAGCCGTCGATCGTGACGTCGTACGGACCGTGCTTGCCGCCGAAATTGGACTCGATCGGGTTGGCGCCGATGCGGGCCGCGACATCGAGCACGTCCGCGCGTGGGGAGAGCACGTCGACGCGACTCGCGCCGAGCGCGAGCGCCGCGTCGGCCGCGTAGAGCGAGATGCTGGACGCGACGCCGACGACGACCAGCACCGTGGCACCGGGTCGCGCCGCGAGATGCGGCGCGACACAGCGCCAGCCGTCGGTCGCGTTGTCGGCAGCCGCCGCAAGGGCCCACGGCGGGACGTTGGCGGGCGCGGGCACCAGCATCGCGTCGGCAAACGGGATGCGGATCAGGTCCGAGAGCGCCCCGCCCCACTCGCGCGGCTGGAGCGGGAGACCGAACGCCGAGAGAAACGGTACCGTCTCGCAGCTCCCGGTGAGCCCGCGCCGGCAGCGTCCGCACGTCCCGCACGAGATCTGGAACGGCACGATCACCCGATCGCCGACGCGAACGGTGGTCACACTGTCGCCGACCTCGGTCACCTCGCCGACGCATTCGTGGCCGAGCGCGAACGAGCGCGGCGGCGGCAGCAGACCCGTGGCATACGGCAGGTCGATGTCGCAGCGACTGACGGCGAGCGGCCGCACCAGCGCTTCCCCCGGGCCTTCGAGCCGCGGCGCGGGGACGTCCTGCCATTCGATCTTTCCCTGGTCGACGAGCGTCAGCTGTTCCATGGCGTCGGACCCTAGGATCGGCGCCGAGGTGCGACAAACGATTTTTCCTCCACGAGCCTTGCGTCGGGAGCAACGACGATCCTGGCCCGGCGCTCGCCCGAGCCAAGCGCAACGACTAGACTCCGCAGGGCGTCTCCCGACGCAAGGAGGTCGTTGCCATGCTCACCGGCGGTTGTCTCTGCGGTGCCGTTCGCTTCGAAGTCGACGGAGCCATCGGTCCGATCACATGCTGTCACTGTTCGCTCTGCCGACGTTCTTCGGGCTCGGCGTTTGCGGCGGCCGCCTCGGTCGACGCGGCCGCCTTCCGCGTGGTCGCCGGTCGCGAGCTGCTCGGCGACTACGAGTCGTCGCCACAGAACCACCGCGCGTTCTGCACGCGCTGCGGCTCCCAGCTCTTCGGACGACACGACGTGTATCCGATCATCCGCGTGCGCGTCGGCGCCCTCGACGAGGACCCCGGCACCCACGTCGCGGCGCACTTCATGATGAGCTCGAAAGCCCCGTGGTTCGAGATCGGCCACGACGACGCCGAGCGATTCCCCGAGCTGCCGCCGATCTCGTACTTCTTGCCCGAGGCGACGGTCACCCGCCGCAGCACCGGGAGCGGTCGAAACAACGTGCAGCTCGTCGCTCGCATCTACGAAGCGTTCCGCCAGCGCGACCTCCCGACGATCTTCAGCCTGAGCCATCCCGACCTCGAGATCTTTCAGGCGAGCGAGATCCCCTGGGGCGGGCAGTATCGCGGGCACGCGGGGGCCGCCGAATTCTTCGGCAAGCTCGTGGCATCGGTCACCTCCACTGTCACCGTCGAACGCTACGTCGACGCCGACGACCACGTCGTCGCGATCGGCCGCACACGCGGCACCGTGAACGCCAACGGGCACACGTTCGACGTGCCGATCGCCCACGTGTGGACCGTGCGCGACGGTCTCGCCATCCGGGTCGAGTACTTCATCGACGATCCGACCATGCTCGCGTCGCTCTGAAGCGGAGCGCGGGCTGCCCCTTCTCGCACCGCTCGCGGCCGACCGCGTGCTCGGACGCGATCGACGCGGCGGGTCGTCGCCGGTCGTCGTCGCGACCAGCGACGGGCCGCATCTCCTGAAGCTCCGCGGCGCCGCCCAGGGGACGGCGTCACTCGTGGCAGAGGTCGTCGTCGGCGCGCTGGCCGACGATCTCGGCCTCGCCGTGCCGGCGCGGCGCGTGGTGACGCTCACCGCGACGACCCCGACCGACGATCGGAACGACGAGCTCGCCGATCTCCTGGCGGCGAGTCACGGCGAGAACCTCGGCTTTCGGTATCTGCCGCACGCGCGCCACTTCGTCGCCGACGATCTCGCGCGCGTCACGGCCGACTTCGCCGCCCACGTGCGCTGGCTGGACTGGCTGGTGCGCAATCCCGACCGCACGCCACAGAACCCGAACATCCTCCTCGACGAGACGGGCTTCTGGCTGATCGACCACGGCGCCGCGCTGCCTTTTCAGCACGATTGGTCAGCCGTCACCGAAGCCACGCCGCTCCGCGCCGAGGCGACGCGTCCACACGTATTCGACGGCGTCGCGGATCGGCTCGCCGAGTGGGACCCGCTCCTCTCCGCCGAGCTGACGCGCGAGCGATTGGCGACGGCCGTCGACGCAGTGCCCCCGTCGTTCTTGGAGCCCCTGCTTTCGGTGCCGGCGACGGCCGACGCACTCGCGCGCCGGCGCGCTGCGTATGTCGCGATGCTGTGGAAGCGACTGCGCGGCGCGCGCCCGTTCTGAGCAGCGTAGTCGAGATCAGCCGACGCGATCAGGCCCGAGACGCACCAGCATCTTGCCGGCGTTGGCACCGGTGAAGAGTCCGAGGAAGGCCTGTGGCGCGTTCGCGATGCCGTCGACGATCGTCTCTTCCCACTTCATCGTGCCGGCGCGGATCCACTGACCCATGTCGCCGAAGAACGACGGCACCATGTCGATGTAGTTCGACACGATGAAGCCTTGCATCGTGATGCTCTTGCCGACGATGAGGATGATGTTGCGCGGGCCGGGCGGTGGCTCGGTCGCGTTGTACTGGCTGATCATGCCGCAGCCGACGATGCGGCCGAGGCGGTTCAGGTGCTCGATCGCGACCTCGAGGTGCTCGCCGCCGACGTTCTCGAAATAGATGTCGATGCCCTTCGGCGCGGCCTTCTTCACCGCCGCGCTCAGGTTGCCGCAGGTCTTGTAATTCACGACGGCGTCGACGCCGGCCTCGCGCTGCAGCCACGCGCCCTTCTCGTCCGAGCCGACCGAGCCGATGACGGTGCAGCCCTTCTGCTTCGCGATCTGGCAGACCACGGAGCCGACCGCGCCGGCCGCGGCCGACACGAACACAGTCTCGCCCTCTTTCGGCAGGCCGATGCGGAGGAAGCCCGAGTACGCCGTGAGGCCCGGCATGCCGAGCACGCCGAGGTACGCTTGCAGCGGCGCCAGATTGGGGTCGACCTTCTGCATCATCGTGCCGTCGGAAACCCAGTACTCGCGCCAGCCGCCGGTCGCGAAGCCGCAAACGTAGTCAGCGGCAACGAACCCCGGATGCTCCGACGCCACGACCTGCCCGACCGAGCCCCCGTCCATCGCCTGCCCGACCTGGAACGGCGGCACGTAGCTCTCGCGGTCCATCATCCGGCCGCGCATGTAGGGATCGACCGACATGAACACGTTCCGCACGAGGAATTGTCCCGTCGCGGGCTTCGGCATGGGCGTCTCGACGAGTTGGAAATTGTCGGCCGTCGGCGTTCCGACGGGGCGGCTCTTGAGATGGATCTCGTGGTTCACGGTCGTGCTCATGCGGCGTTCCTCCGGCCGGGCACTCTGCATCTGCCGTCGGGCCAAGTCCACGGCAGCGCGTCGGTCCAGCGCGCGCGATTCTGCTTGGTACCGGCGCACCGCCTGTGCTACCCGCCAGAGCGACTTTCACGCTCGCCGATCAGGAGGAGCCCCCCATGAACCACCGGATCCGATTGCTGCTCGGTCTCGTCGCCGCATCCTTCCTCATCGCGAATGGCGCCCACGCCGACATTCCGTACTGGCAAATCCGCGCCGGGGTGAACGGCCCATTCGTCCGGACCATTGCCATCGACCCGACGAACCCCGACGTCGTCTACGTTGGTTCGACCAACGCGGCGACTCCATGGGGCGAGTACGACAACGAAGCCGGGTCGGGGGCCTTCCGAAGCACCGACGGCGCCGCCACGTGGACCCAGATCAACACCGGTCTGACGAGCCTGCTCGTGACCGCCATCGTGATCGATCCGACCGATTCGAACGTCCTCTATGCCGGCACCGACGGTAAGGGTGTTTTCAAGTCGACCAACGCGGGAACGTCATGGACCGCGAGCAATACGGACCTCACCGATCTCGACGTGTACGCGCTCGCGATCGCGCCGACGTCTCCCCCGACGCTCTATGCCGGAACGAAGGCAACAGGGGTCTTCCGGAGCGTCGACGGCGGCGCGAGCTGGATCCACGCCACCCTTGGCAACTTTCCCAAGGTCTTCGGCTTCGCCGTCGATCCGAGCGATCCCGAGACGGTCTACGCGGGAATCGACGGCAACGTCCTTCGCTCCACGAACGGCGGCGCGAGCTTCGTGTTCACCGGGACGATCGGAACGTCGCCGTACGGGCCGGAAGTGCGCTCGGTCGTCGTCGATGCCAGCAATCCCTCGACGCTGCTCGCCACCGGTTACGGGTTCGACAGCGGCATCTGGCGCAGCACGGACAGCGGCGACCATTGGGTCGAGAGCAGCATCGGGTTGCTGAGCAGGTTCGGCAACAACCAGCACATGACGACGCTGGCGCAGGATGCCCTCGATCCCGCCGTCTTCTACGGCTCGGGCATCTGGGAGAACTTTCGCTCGATCGACGGCGGCGCCACGTGGGCGAAGTTCGCGACCGGCCTCTCTCGTGAGAATCTGCCGGCGATCGCCGTCCACGCGAGCGGCACCGTGTATGCCGGCTCCACCTTCGGCGAGTTCCATCGCTTGCGGGTCCGCAGCTCCGGGGTCAATCACTTCCGCTGCTTCAAAGCGCGCGCCAAGGGCTTCGTCCCGCAGCCCATCACCATTACCGATCGCTTTGGGACCCAGACGACGATCGCGCAGAAGCCCTTCCGCTACTGCACGCCGACCGACCCCATGGGCGAGGGCGTCGTCGATCCGACGTCCCACCTCGTCTGCTACAAGATCGACAAGGGCGGCTTCGTGAAACAACTGGTGTCCTTCCTGAGCCAGCGCATCGACGGCTACCGCGGCTATCAAGTTGATAAG
>JBDSJB010000381.1:0-5261 GCA_039917665.1 Binatia bacterium | reverse complement strand
GCTCGCCATGACGCTCCGCTACGCCCACCTTTCGACGGCGCACCGGGTCGCAGCCGTTCGGATGCTCGACGCACCTCCTGCGAACGCGGAGGACGGTCAAACCGGCACCAAACCGGCACCAGCGGCGACCACGGGCGCGGCCTAGCGAAAGCGCCGCGCGTACAACCCACGGGAGAGACGAGGGAAACTCGAATGGGCCGTGTTGGACTCGAACCAACGACCCGCTGCTTAAAAGGCAGCTGCTCTAACCACCTGAGCTAACGGCCCGCGGAGGCGAGACTCTATGCATTCCGGGCGGAGGGGGCAACTGCTGGGCGCGATTGTGACGGCGGAATTTCCGCGCTAGCTGCTCGGGAATGACCGAGACGCGAGACGACCTTCGTAGCCGCCGCGAGGCGGTGGTACGCGAGCACATGGCATCCGAGAATCGCCACGACTTCGACGCGACGATCGGGACCTTCAAGCACCCCCGCTATGAGATCATCCCGACCGGCGAGGTGTACGACGGCGAGGCGGAGGTCCGCGCCTACTTCGCGGCGTCACGCGCGGCGTTTCCGGATCAGCGGAACGAGTTGATCGCGCTGTACCACTCCGATGACGCCGTCATCATCGAGTTCGACCTGCTCGGCACGCACCTGGGCACGCTCCGCGGCATCATCCCTCCGACGGGTAAGGACTTCCGCTGCCGGACGACGGCGTTCTTTCTCTTCGACGGTGATCGCATCGTGTGCGAGCGCGTCTACTTCGACTCAGCGACGATTCTCCGGCAGCTCGGCCTCGCGCCGGCGCTGCCCTCGTAGCCGGACCTCGATCGGGCTTGGGCACGCCCGCGAGCCGCAAGACGCATACGCGTCTCTAGCGCAGCAGATCTCGCCGCCGTTCACGTCGAGCTCGGTGCACGCGCGTCGCGAGACCGCAGGCGCGGATCGCAGCTTCGGCGTCGTCGAGCTTCGACGCGATCTGCGCGGCGATCGCAACACCACCCGCACTTCGGCGGCCGCGAGCGTCGTCACCTCGATGCCGAGGCCGGGACCATCTCGGAGAGATCACGAGATACCGACGAGCCGCAAGGCGAGCAAGTGCGACATCAACTCGCATGCCATCGTACTGATTCATCGTGCACGTTTGTCGTCGACCGTTTTTATGGTGCTCCGATTCACGCGGCGCCTCTCATGATGCTTAGGGAGAGTTTCGTTCGACATTAGTGAGACCCACCTCCCCTCCCCGCGGAGACGTCATAACGAAAGACGGCAGGACTTATTTGCCGCCATGCAGCGCTGTCGGCTCGCAGGAGAGCTGGCAAAATCACATTTTCCAAATCCGCAATATATTCGAAGCGTTAGGGTCGGCACCAGGCTTGCTCTGTACTCTCCCAACGTCGTTTCAATCGTCGGCGCCGACGACGCGGACGACGAAAAAGATCAAACCCACCTGGAGGAACTGAACATGAAGAAGCTCATCCCCTTTATTGGCCTCGCGGCACTCGCTCTCACGGTCATGGACGTCAAGTCGGCTCACGCTCTCCTCGGTCTCTTCGATCCTCCGAGCGGCGGTGGCGGTGCCCCCGAGATCGACCCGTCGTCCATCGGCAGCGCGATCGCCCTCGTGATGGGTGGCAGCGCGATGTTGGCCGACCGCTTCCGCCGCTAATCCGCGCTTCACCGTGCTCGAGCGTGGCGTACGCTCCCTCCGGTTCCGCACGCCACGCTCGAAATACTTTTGCTTGATAACTTGCCTTGGCGGGTCATTGAGCAAGCATGCGCGGCTGCCAGGACTCGCAATCCCGCCATTTTCGAGTTCGCCCAACTCCCTGATGCGACTAAACCCTACCCCCGGTACGCACGTTGCTTTGACAGTGCGTCATCTAGCTCTAGACGAGCCGAGCTCTCGGACGCCCCCGCGCGGTCCGCGGCGAAGCTCAATTCCTCCACCGGAGGCCACATGTCAAAACGTACTCGGCTACTCAGCACCATCGCGATCGCTGCGGCTTTCATTCTCGCCTCGGCCGCAATGCCGGACACGGCCCACGCTTGGTTCCACAGGCCAAGCCGCGGCGCACCCGAGGTCGATCCCAGCACCCTCAGCAGCGCGATTGCTCTCGCGATGGGTGGGCTGGCGGTCCTCGGCGACAAGCTGCGCCGGCGCTAGACCGACCAGCTCTTTCAGCAACCGGGCGGTGCACGCACTCTGCGGACGCTGGCGCCGCCCGGCCCTCCCTCACTCTTTCCACCCTCGTCCGCGTCTACGGGTTTTCGTATCTCCCACTCACTGACAATCGACGGTAGGCTGCGTCCTCGACGCATGCCTTTCGCCCGCCTCATCAGCCTGATTGCGCTCGCGCTCGGCGAGCTGGCGCTGTTGATGCTGCGATTTTCCACGGAATCGCTCGAAGCGACGGGCCAGACATGGTGGGCCGACACGCTTTGGCGTTGGAAGATCGTCCTGCCGCCGTTGGCGATCGCGATGTCGACGGCGGGCGTCATGCTCGGCGGCGACCGTCTGCGTGGCGAGCTGCGCCGCATGTCGGCGGAGATGATGGCGCCCCATCGCGCCTGGCCTTACATGCTCGCGCACCTCGCGAGCTTCACGGTCTTTGCGTGCATCACGGCGTACATTCTCGAAGGCGGCTTCGCGACGTCGGCCTTCCGACCGGTCTGGGCGGCGCTCTGGTTCCTCACGGCCGCGGCGGTCGCCTTGTTCTGGTTGGCGAGTCTCGCCGACCCCAAGGTCATCGGTCTCGTCGCATGGCGTGCCCGCGGTCTCCTGCTCGTCGGCGCCCTCGTCGGCGCGATGGCGTGGGGAGCCGGCCTCATCACGGAGGGCTTCTGGGATCCGCTCCGTCACGCGACGATGAACGTCGTCGCCAGTATGGTGAGCCTCATCGTCTCCGACCCGGTCTTCGTCCCGGAGCAACTCATGGTGGGGACCGAGCGCTTCTGGGTGCGGATTCTCAGCGAGTGCGCCGGCTACGAAGGGATCGGGCTCATCTGGGTGTTCTTGAGCGCGTACCTCGTGATGTTTCGCGATCAGCTGCGGTTCCCGCGCGCGCTCCTGCTGATCCCGATCGGCACCCTCGTCGTCTGGATGGCGAACGCGCTTCGCCTGACGATCCTCATCTTGATCGGCACGTGGGTGTCCGAGGACATCGCGATGGGAGGGTTTCACGCGTACAGCGGATCGCTGCTGTTCTCGGGGGTCGCACTCGGGCTCGTCTACGTCGCGCGCCGTTCGGCGTTCTTCACCAAAGAGCCGCTCACGCGCGTGAACGCCACCGCAGGCCCCAACATGACGGCGGCGTATCTCGTGCCGTTCCTCGCGATCCTCGCCACCCAGATGCTGGCAGGCGCGGCGTCGACCGGGAGCATTTTCGACGCCTACTATCCCGTCCGCGTGTTGGCGGCGGGTGCGGCCCTGGTCTACTTCCGCCGCGTCTACCGCGACATCCGCTGGACGTGCTCCTGGGAAGCGGTGGGCGTGGGCGTGCTCGTGTTCGTCCTCTGGATGGCGCTCGAGCCGAGTCCCGATCCCACCAAGCAAGCCGCCTTCGGCGACGCGCTCCATGCGCTGTCACCGGTCATGCTCGGGCTCTGGCTGACGGCGCGCATCGTCGGCTCGGTCGTGACGATCCCGATCGCGGAGGAGCTGGCGTTCCGCGGGTACCTCGGACGGCGTCTCATCGATGCCCAGTTCGACCGCGTGTCGCTCCGGACCTTCACGTGGACGGCGTTCGTCGTGACGTCGGTGCTGTTCGGCGTGATGCACGGCCGTTGGTTCGCCGGCACGCTCGCCTGCATGTGCTACGCGCTCCTGCTCTATCGCCGCGGCGAGCTCGGCGACGCCATCAGTGCACACGCGATCACCAACGCGATGATCGCCGCGTACGTGCTGGCGACCGGGCACTGGCTACTGTGGTAGCGCGCCTCAGCGGTTCAGAATGAACCGCTGACGATACCCCGCGAAGTCGCGCGCGATCCCCTCGGCCGTGAGGCCGAATTCCTCCAGCGTGTACTGGTGCGGCGGCCGTCCTTCGCGCGGATTGGTCGCCATGAACGCGCGCATCCGCTGCTCGACATCCGGCGTGAACGCCAGCCCGGCGACCTCGTAGATGCGCCGCGCTTGCCCGACGGGATCCTGGACGGCGTCCAGAAACCAGACGTCGATGAAGCGATCGGGATGGCGGTCGCGCACCTCGAGACAGCGCCGCAGCGCCGCTGCCATCTTGCCGCTCCACTGACGCGCGACCTCTTTCGGGTCGACCTTCTCGGCGACGAGCACCCAGAGCGCCGTGATCATGCTCGCGAGCGATGGAATCGAATCGAGCGGATCCCGATGGGTCTGGACGATCAGCGCCCCAGGAAACACCTCGAGCACGACGTCCGCGAGCCCGAGGTGGTGTGGCGTCTTCAACACCCAGCGCTCGGCCTGCTGTCCGGCTTGCTTCTTCTGCCATTGCAGCAGCTGCAGCAGCTTGCGCAAGTAGCGGTACGCTGGCGTCTGATCGTGGGCGTCGAGCCACGCCCCGTACGACGGCACGTTCGCACCCGACTCGGGCACCGTGCTGAGGAAGGAGTGCTCGAGGAGAAGAATCTCCTCGTCCGCCGCCATCGCATCCATGGGATGGATCGCTGCGAGCGCGGGCGAGCCATCGAGCATCGCCTGCACCTCCGCCTTGGCCTGCGGAATGCGTGGATCGTCGGCGCCGAGCGTGCCGCCCGGAAACGGCGCTGGATAGCGGCACTCGAACCAGCGCGCCGAGAAGAGCCGTGGATCCTCCGCCAGCGTACGATGGAGCAGCGTCGTGCCAGTACGCGGCAACCCGACGATCACGATCGGCGCGCCGATCGCCTCGTCGAGGATCTCGGGGTGCTGCCGGAACTGCTCTTCGGCTCGAAGCCGATTCACCAACAGATCGACGATCCGCCCGCGCTGCGCCGCGCGACCGAAGTCGACGAGATTGGCCTCACGATCGAGCGCGGCGAGCAGCACACGCAGCGGCTCCCGAAACGACTCGTCGCCAAAGTCTTCGAGACCGGCTTTGGCGCGCGCTTCCGTCAGGATCGACGGCTCGTCCAGATTCGTCTGCATCTCCATCGCGATCTCGGTTCCTTCTAGAGCGGGACGATCCGCGTGATCGGATCGACGATCTCGCTCGCGCCGATCCAGCGAAAGCACATCGTGCCTTCCGCGTGCCCGGACGTGTCGAGCCAATTCGGACGGCCGGGGTCGCGCGGCGCGATCACGATCGTACAGCGACCGTCGGG
>JBDSJB010000380.1:0-3688 GCA_039917665.1 Binatia bacterium | reverse complement strand
TGTTGCCGCCCGCCGAGCAATCGCCGCCGCTGGCGCACGGCGTCCCGTCGATGATCGAGCGGCCTTCGAAATCACCGCCACCGAGGTCGATCTTCGCGCGTCCGTCGTTCCGCGCCACGACGAGGCCGCTCTGCACGCTCGAGAGCGTCGTGAAGCCGGAGCTGCGGGTCTTCAGCCGATTGCCTTCGCCACGAAGGCGGCCGGCGGCCCGCACGTCGAACGCCGCGACCCACGAGTTGGTGATGACGTTGCCGTCGGCCCGGACCTCCGCGGTGCCGTCGACGCGCACGCCGAACTTGCAGTAGTCGATCACGTTGCTCGACATCGTGACCTTGGCCGGCCCGGTCACCGTGTAGGACTGGCAGAGATTGTCGTCACTGGCGCTGCCGGCGCTCGAGTTCGCGAGCAGCGTGTGCTCGCCGGCCTGGGCGTGCACCGGTTGGCTGATGTTCGTGATCGTATTGTGCACGATGGTGACGCCGCCGCCGTTCAGCTGAATGGCTTTGTCCGTGCCGCAGGGCCCGGCGCTGTCGTTCGGCAGCAGGCAGCTCCGCCCGGGGTCGGCGGGCTGGTTGCCGAGAAAGACCGAGTCGGCGAGCGTGTGGCCGGTGCCGACGTTGATGTCGAGCGTGACGGCGTCCTCGCAGATGCGATCGTTCTTCACCCGCGCGATCGTGTGGCCGCTGCCTTCGCGCACGTGCAGGCCTTCGGGGAAGTAGCGGTAGGTGAAATCCGACAGCGAGTTCCCGATGCCCTTCAGCGTGAAGAGCGCCGGCTGCACACCCGGGCACTCGTCGGTGCACTGTCGGCAGAGCCCGGTGCCGACGTAGAGGAAGATCGCGTTGCCACCGACGATACTGATGTGATCGTTGGTCAGGCACACCGCGTATTTCTCGTTGTCGCCGTTGCACGAGCTGTTCAGGTACGCGTTCGCCATGGCGGGATCGTTGACCATGGGGATCGTGCACGCGGGCGTACCGGCCTCGATGGTGATCTTGCGCTTCGTCCAACCGCTATTGCCTTTGCAGTTGTTGGCTTTGGCGACCGCGTCGCGGAGCTCACCCTCATCACAGCCGACGGAACATTCGGTCTGTGTGCAGTCGGACGCACAGGTGCTCACCGCCCGCGCGTCGTGCGCGGCGACGAGAACCATCAGGATGGCGAATGGGAGAAACAGCCCGCGCCGAAGGGCGCGGGACGGAGGCGGACTCACGCTCTCTGTATAGCCGGTCCCGCCGTGCGAAGCCTACTCTGTCCGTCGCGCGCAGCTGCACGAACGAACGGCCGTCGACGCCATGAGCGGCCCTACGGCAGTAGGTGCGCGACACCGCCGGCACGCGCCAACAAAAAGAGGCAGGTGCCATAGACGAGCGAATCGAGCACGGCCATGAGCGTCGTCGCGAGGAACCAGAGGTAGCCGTGTCGTCCGTGCCGCGTCACAGGGCGGAAGAGCACTTGGGGGACGGCCAACGCGACCGCGACCAGCGCCGGTATCCCAGCCACCAGCACCAGGACCCCGAGCAGCATGCTCGTGACCAGCGCCAGGTCGGTGATCACCGTCGACAGCCACAGCACCGCGACGGTCGCGGGTACGTGGAAGATCCAGTTGCCGATCGAACGCCGAATCGCGATCTCGAAGAGGCTGCGATCGGGTGGGACCAGGCTCGCGTCGAGGCGCTCCTGAACGCTCCGCGCGTCGTCGATCGCGTGGTAGCGCAGCTCGTGCCCTGCGCCGTGAAGATTGGCGGAGAGCCCTGGCGCTTTCGGCCGCATACCCGCTGGATGAGACCCCAACACCCCCGACATGACGTTGAGGGTAGCGCGCGCCGCGAGCAGCGAGAACGGCGAATCGACGCGATCGACGCTGCTGCGAACGCAAGGGACCCGACACAGCGTTCGGCGCCGCGCCGGGCGGAGACGGGGCAGCGTGAGTCCTCCGCGCCAGGAAATCGCGCGACTATTGCCCGATCAATTCGCGCGTGGCTGCCGCGCGATCAACGACCTGGGCCGGCTTTGATCTTCGCCCAGGTGTCGCGCAGCGTGACCGTCCGATTGAACACGAGATGGTCGGACGTCGCGTCGGGGTCGACGCAGAAGTAGCCCTGGCGCTCGAACTGGAAACGCTCGCCGCTTCGCGCCGACGCGAGGCTCGGCTCGAGCTTGCAGTCGGAGAGGACCGTCAGCGCCGCGGGATTCAGCATGGTGAGCCAGTCCCCTTCCTTGCCCGTGTCGGGGTCCTCGACCGTGAAGAGACGGTCGTAGAGTCGCACTTCGGCCGTCAGCGCGTGGCGGGCGGACACCCAGTGCAACGTCGCCTTCACCTTGCGACCACTCGCCGCCAAGCCGCTTCGCGTCTCGGGATCGTAGCTGCAGCGCAGCTCGACGACGGCGCCCGTCACCGGGTCCTTCACGACACGCTCGCACTTGATGATGTACGCGTAGCGCAGACGGACCTCGCGACCGGGCGCGAGCCGGAAGAACTTGCTCGGCGGCTCTTCCATGAAGTCGTCCTGCTCGATGTACAGCTCGCGCGTGAACGGCAGGGCGCGCGTGCCGGCAGCGGGGTCCTCAGGGTTGTTGACCGCTTCGAGCTCTTCGACCTGATCCTCGGGATAGTTCTCGATGACGACCTTGATCGGGTGGAGCACCGCCATCACGCGCGGGGCGCGCCGGTTCAGATCCTCGCGGATGCTGTGCTCGAGCATCGCGACGTCGACGACGCTGTCACGCTTGGCCACGCCGACGCTGTCACAGAACGCGCGGATCGCTTCGGGGGTGTAGCCGCGCCGCCGGAAGCCCGAGATCGTCGGCATGCGAGGATCGTCCCAACCGCGGACGTGCCCGCCCGTCACCAACGTCAGGAGCTTCCGCTTGCTCATCACGGTGTACGTGAGGTTCAGCCGCGCAAACTCGATCTGCTGCGGGTGGCATGGGGTCGCGAGCTCGTCGAGCACCCAATCGTAGAGCGGACGGTGGATCTCGAACTCGAGCGTGCAGATCGAGTGCGTGATGCCCTCGAGCGAGTCGGAAAGGCAGTGCGTGAAGTCGTACAGAGGATAGATGCACCACTGATCGCCCGTCCGGTGATGCGACGTGCGGCGGATGCGGTAGAGCGTCGGGTCGCGCAGATTGAGGTTCGGCGACGCCATGTCGATCTTCGCGCGGAGGACGTACGCCCCGTCCTCGAACGCGCCCGCGCGCATGCGTGTGAAGAGATCGCGATTCTCGGCGACGCTGCGATCACGGTGGGGGCTGTTGCGGCCCGGCTCGGTGAAGGTGCCGCGATACGCGCGGATGTCCTCGGCCGATAGGCTGTCGACGTAGGCCTTGCCGTCGTCAATGAGCCGCATCGCAAATGCGAACAGCTGCTCGAAGTAGTCCGACGCGTAGAAGAGCTTGTCGGCCCAATCGAACCCGAGCCAGCGCACGTCCTCCATGATGGCGTCGACATACTCGACGTCTTCCTTGGCCGGATTGGTGTCGTCGAAGCGGAGATGACAGACGCCGCCGTATTGCGCCGCCAAGCCGAAGTTCAGGCAGATGCTCTTCGCGTGCCCGATGTGCAGATAGCCGTTCGGCTCGGGGGGGAAGCGGGTGACGACGCGTCCGTCGTGCTTCTTCGTACCGAGGTCGTCTTCGATGATGTCGCGGATGAAGTGTGACGGGCTTTCGGCGGACATGCGCCCGG
>JBDSJB010000379.1:0-3217 GCA_039917665.1 Binatia bacterium | reverse complement strand
GCGGGCTACTACGAGGCAACGGTCGCGCACGATCTGCGCGTCGACGGCACGAAGCTCGCGATCGAGATCACCATCGACGAGGGCCCTCGGATCCTGGTGAAGAGCGTCGATCTCGAGGTTGAAGACTTCGTGCCGACCCTCAGCGAGGACGCGGCTCTCCATGACGAGATCGTGCTCGAGCCCCGCGCTCCGTTCACGCAGGCCGGGTACGACGCGGGCCGCGATCGGCTCGATCTCGCGCTTCGTACCCGCGGCTTCGCGTATGCTCGCGTCGAAAAGAGCGCGGTCGTCGACACGGAAAGCCACGAGGCCACCATCCGGTATCGTGTGACACGCGGGATGCCCGCCGTCTTCGGAGAGCCGTTCGTCGAAGGCAACGACCAGGTCGCGGCGCGGCTCATTCGGAGGGAGATTGCGTTCAGTCCCGGCGATCCCTTCGATCCGAAGAAGCTCGACGAAACCCAGGCGCGCATCTTCGGCCTTCGCCTCTTTCGCTCGGTGGTGGTGCGCCCGCGGAATCTCGCCGACGTGAGCGGGACGGTCGACGTCGCGGTCACCGTGGCCGAGGGACCGCCGCGTGAGCTCATCGCCGGCATCGGCTACGGCATCGAGGACGAGTTTCGTGGGCAGCTGCGTTGGCAGCACAACGATTTCTTCGGTGGCGGTCGGCAGCTGGGGTTTCGGTTGAAAGGCTCGGCCATCGAGCAAGCGGTCGAAGGGGAGTTCCGCCAACCGTACTTTCTGCATCCGCAGCAGACCTTCATCGCTCCGCTGACGCAGGTTCGCGACGACGAGCCGGGATTCACCGTCTCGCGCATCCGTTTCGCGCCGCGGGTGGAGCGGAAGCTCCTCCCGCAGCTGAATCTCGCCGTCGGATACAACATCGAGTACGACGATCTGAGTGACGTCCCCGACTCGACGATCGAGCGCCTCGACGAGTACGTCGGGCGCGGCATCGTCTCGAGTCTGACGGGCGTCCTCGAACGCAACACGACGGTCGACTTGTTGGATCCGCGTGAGGGAAGCATCCTGAATCTCACCGTCGAGCAGGCCGGCGGGCCCTGGCAGGGCGCCTACAGCTTCTACACGGCGGTCGTCGACGCCAAGAAGTATCTGCCTCTGCCGGGCAGACGGACGCTCGCGAGTCGACTGCGCATCGGTATCGGTGACGGGTTCGGTCGGAGCGACGACCTGCCGCTCTTCCGCCGCTTCTTCGCGGGGGGGATCACCAGCACGCGTGGCTACGACCGTCATCTAGTCGGTCCGCTGAACGGCGGGCACAAGCCGGTCGGTGGTCGGAGCCTGCTCGAAGGGAGCGTCGAGCTGCGGACGCCGCTCTACGGGCCGCTCGGCGGTGTGGTCTTCTTCGACGTCGGCGAGGTGAGACGAAAGCCGGCGAGCTACAGCATCGGCGATTTGATGTTCGGCGCGGGCGTGGGCGTGCGCTATCAGACGATCGTCGGACCGCTTCGCGTCGATCTGGGCTTCCCCTTCGAGCCACCGCCCGGCGAGCCGCACTGGCAAGTGCACTTCAGCATCGGTCAGGCATTCTGATGGCAGGGGCCGAGACGACGCGGCGGCGTAGACGGTGGCCTCGGGTGATCGTTGGTGCCGTGATCGTGGGCGTGGTCGCCGTCCTCGCGCTCGGCGTCGTCTCGCAGACGACGTCCTTTCGCGATTGGCTCCGTCGCGAGGTCGTGCAGCGCACCAACACCGGCATCGCCGGGCGTCTCGCCATCGGACGACTCGACGGCAATCTCTTGGGTCGTCTCGTCGCGACGGACGTGCGCCTCACGTTCGAGGGACAGCGCGTTCTCGCCGTCCGCCGTCTTGCTGCCGCCTACGACGTGTGGACGTTGCTCCGCGGCGGGCCGCTTCGAATCACGGCACTCGACCTCGATGGCGTGGCGCTGCAGCTGATCGCGGACGAACGCGGCTGGAACGTCGAGCGGCTGGCGCCGCCCACACCAAACGAGCCCGAACGCTCCCTGACGGTCGACCTCGAGCAGGTCCGCATCGCCGACGGTGCGGTACGCGTGATCCAGCCCGGTCGGGCGTGGCGCGTCCGCGATCTCGCGCTCGCCGGCGTCGCGCGCTTCGAGTCGCACGGCTTCGGTCTGACCATCGAGCGAAGTGCCTTCCTGGAACAGCGCAGCCAGGTTCACGTGGAGCAGTTGGAGGGACGTCTCGCGGTCGACGAGGCGACCGGCATCATCGCCGATGGCCTGCGTCTTCGGACGACGGGTTCGGATCTGACGCTCGCGGCACGGGTCGGTCCACCGAGCGCCCGGAGCGTCGATGCGAACGTCCAGGTCACGCGGTTGCTCGGTGCCGAGCTGCGCGCGCTCTTCGGCGAGCGAGCTCCGCGCGCGGATTGGCGCGGCGAATTGCGCGCGTCGGGACCGGAGAATGCCGTCGCGGTGACGGGCGACGTGCGCGCGGAGCGCACGCGTGACGACGCGACGGAGTCGGTCGGTCGCGTGCGAGTGAGCGGCACCCTCGACGTCCGGTCGGGCGCTCCGGGCGGCGAGGTCACGGTCGACATCGACCAGGTCGACTTCGAAGGCATCGTCGGTCCGCAGCTGCCGCCGAGCGAGCTGACCGGACGGGTGAGGCTGACGGTACCGCCCGAGACCCCGCCTTCGGTGCGGTTCGCGCTCGATCTGCGCGCGCCGCGCGTCGGCGAAGTCCACCTCGATACCCTGGCGCTCACCGGAACCGCCGATGCGGAGACGGTGCGGTTCGAAGGTGAAGCGACCGCGCCGGGCGGGGCGGCTCACCTGCAGGCGACGATCGCCCCGAAGACCGAAACCTACGATCTGCGCGTCGTCGCGAAGGACCTCGATCCGGGAGCGCTCGCCGGTCGCGCGGAGCTCGCGGGACGCTTGAACGGTACGCTCACGGCCACCGGCACTGGGTTCACTCCCGAGACGGCGCGCAGTCAGCTCGAGGTGGCGTTGACGCCGAGTCACCTCGGCCGCGTGACCATCGCGAACGGCAGTGTGCACGCGCAAGCGGAGCGCGGGCGGCTCATCGTCGAGAAGGCGAGCGTCACGAGCAACGTCGGCACCGCCGACATCGCCGGCGAGATCGCGCTCGGCGAGGATGCGGTGCCGAGTGCGGGCGGCCTGCGCGGGACGGTGCGCGTGACGGACCTTCGTCCGCTGGGCGAGCTGCTCGCGCGGCCGGCCGCGCGCGGGGCCGGGACGCTCACGAT
>JBDSJB010000378.1:0-5777 GCA_039917665.1 Binatia bacterium | reverse complement strand
GACCGACGTCCGGGCCGCCGCCACCACGGTCGAGGGCGTCGGCCTGCCCGCCGCCCAGAACGTCACCGCACGCTACCCGATCGCGGCGCTCCGTGACGCAAAGCATCCAGAGGACGCGCGGGCTTTCCTCGACTTCGTGCTATCCGATCCCGGGCAGAAAATTCTGGGAGACTTCGGATTCCTGATCCCCTGACATCACGCCGCCGTGAGCGGACGCATCCCCTCGTCGTCCTGATCGCGGCAGTCGCCGCGGCCCTCTTCGCCCTCCCGCTCGTCGGCCTCCTCTGGCGAGCCCCCCTCGCGCACCTGCCCCAGGATCTCATGGCTCCCGAGATCCTGACCGCGCTCCGGCTCTCGATGGTGTGCTCGCTCGCGGCGACGGCAATCGCGATCGCGCTCGGCATGCCGCTCGCGTGGGTCCAGGCGCGGGTGACGTTTCCCGGGCAACGCGTGCTGCGCGCCCTCACGACGCTGCCGATCGTACTGCCGCCGGTCGTGGCGGGCGTCGCGCTGCTCGTCGTGTTCGGGCGACGCGGTCTCGTCGGGATGTGGCTCGACCGGTGGTTCGGCATCCGCCTGCCATTCACGACCGCGGGCGCCGCGCTCGCCGAAGCGTTCGTCGCGATGCCGTTCTTCGTGCTCACGATGGAAGGCGCGCTCCGCTCCGTCGACCGCCGCCTCGAAGAGGCCGCACGCACGCTTGGGGCGTCGCGGTGGAAGGTTTTTCGGCACGTGACGCTGCCGCTCGTGCGGCCGTCGCTGCAAGCCGGCGCCGTCCTCGCGTGGGCGCGAGCGCTCGGCGAGTTCGGCGCCACCATCACGTTCGCGGGCAACGTCCCGGGCAGCACGCAGACCCTGCCGCTCGCGGTCTACCTGGCGCTCGAAACCAACCCCGAGACGGCGTTCGTGCTCAGCCTCGTGCTGCTCGCCGTTTCACTCGCGGTGTTGCTCGGCCTCCGCCGTCGCTGGCTCGCGTGGTGACGATGAGTCTCGAGGCCGCCATCGCAATTCGTTTCGATCGATTGGCGCTCGACGCCACTTTCTCGGCCACCAATCACGAGGTCGTCGCGCTCCTCGGCCCGAGCGGCGCCGGCAAGACGACGATCCTCCGAGCGCTCGCCGGCCTCGCGCCGCTGACCGCGGGGCGGATCGTGCTCGACGGCACGGTCTTCGAGGACGCCGCGACGCACGAGTGGGTGCCACCCGAGCGCCGGAACCTGGGCGTCGTCTTTCAAGACGCGCTGCTGTTCCCGCACCTGAGCGTGCTCGACAACGTCGCCGCGGGCCTCCGCTTCACCGGCATCTCGCGCGTGATCGCGCGGACACGCGCGCGCGAGTGGCTCGACCGGATCGGCATCGGCGAGCTCGCCGACGCGAAGCCGGGCGTGCTCTCCGGCGGACAGGCCCAGCGCGTCGCCTTGGCGCGCGCGCTCGCTACCCAGCCGCGCGTGCTCTTGCTCGACGAGCCGCTGTCGGCGCTCGACGTCACGACCCGCGCCGACGTTCGTCGCGAGCTGCGCCGTCACCTGAACACCTTCACCGGCATTCGCCTGCTCGTCACCCACGACCCGATCGACGCACTCGCGCTCGCCGACCGTCTGATCGTCCTCGAGCACGGGCACATCGTGCAGTCGGGCTCGTCGATCGACGTCACGGCCGAGCCGCGCTCGCGCTACGTCGCCGACTTCGTCGGCGTCAATTGGCTCCGCGGCACCGCGCGCGGCGCGTCGGTGCTACTCGCGGACGGCGGCACGCTGATCGTCCCCGATCTCGTGCCGGGCGAGGTGTTCGTGGTCATCCACCCTCGGGCGGTCAGCGTCCATCGCCAGAAGCCCGAGGGCAGTCCGCGAAACGTGCTGCCGGGCGTGATCGTCTCCGCGGACGACGAGGGCTCGCGCGTGCGCGTGCGGCTGGCGCTCCCGTTCCCGCTCGTCGCCGAGGTCACCCGCGCCTCGGCGGCCGAGCTCGAGCTCGATCGTGGCGGCGACGTCTGGGTCACCGTCAAAGCCACCGAGATCGCGACCTACGCGGCCTGAATCGGGCAACTCAGAAATCGTAGAGGTCATCGATGCTGACGCCCGGCTCCGCAGCGAGGCGCGGCAGCACCCCGTGCAGACGCGGGACATCGACCGTCAGCGCCACGCGCTTCCGGCTCCGATCGGTCAAGATCGGCCATTCGACGAGCAGGTCGCCGCGGGCCGCGGTGTCGTGCCAGTCGGCGGGCGCGAGCAGCGTCAGCAGCAACTGGTCGTTACCGGCGATCTCGACGAAGCGCACGCCCTGCTCCGCGAGCGTGCGCACCGTCGCGGTGAACGGTTCGTAGCGCGGTAACGCCAGCAACTCGGAGTCGGCGCCGAGGGCCTCGCGCTTGGCGATCCGGCCATCGGCGGCGGCGGGCGTCGACCGGACCCACGCGCCGATCACGGCGGCCTCCGCGTCGTAGGCCGTTCCGCTGCTCTTGGCGATCGTCCAGCCCCACGCGGTCTTGAAGCCGAGCTCACCCGTGAGCGCCATGCGACGCTCGGCCCGGCGGAGCGCCGTCGTATCGATCGGACCATCGAGCGCCCAGAGGTCTTTCATGCGCGACCAGAACGCGAACTCGTACCACGGGGTCGCGTGCATGAAGGCGGCGTAGTCACCGGCGAGCTTCGTCGCGAAGCGGTCTTCCACCGTCGAGCCGCCGTTCCACGGGCTCCAGACCGTCGACTCGGTGAGCCGACCGATCGAATTCTCGTAGAGCCCTTTGAAGAGGTACTCGAGCGTGTAGCTCGGCCCGATCACCGCGATCATCAGCTGATAGCCCCAGTCGGCGGTGCGCCAGGTCGCGCCGATCACGTTGCCGTAGATGCGCCAAAACTGGCCGATGCTGCGAAAGTACGGGAACCCGCTCGGTCGCTCGCGCTCGAGATGCGCAGCGAGCTCGTCGGCGCTGTAGACGATGTACCACTCCGGGAGCGTCAGATACGGCTGCGACTCGGCGCGGGGATAGTCGGGACGCGCGGCGAGCTGCGTGCGAATGGCGTCATCGCCGTCCGTGACGCCGCCGAGGCTTCGAGCCGTGGCCGACGCGTCGGCGACGGGATCGGCAGCGGCGCTCGCGTCGCAGCCATTCTGCGGCGCGGCGCCGTCCGGGGACGCAGCCGGTGCCGGGAACGCCGCCGGCCGATAGTAACGATCCCAGAGCTTGTTCCGGAAGCGATAGTCGGGATCGAGCTTCTGCTTGAGCGCGAAGAGCGTCTGGGCACCGGGATACGCGCGGCGAAACTGCGTGTCCGTCGCGTGCAGCTGGTACGGCAGATAGTAGGTGCCGCCCGCGTCCAGCACGGCGTCGATGAGCTCACGCGTCCAGACACCGACCTCGTTCCGCGCGCCCTGCGACACGCCCTGCTTGTAATAGATGACGAACGCGAAGCTCTCCGAGCGCGCCCAGTTCAGCAGCGTGTCCGGGTCGGCGACGGCATGGCGGATCGAGACGTTGATGACGTTCGGATGGTGGCGCGCGAAGACCGTGCGCATCCTCGCCGCGAAAGCCTCGAAGCGGTCGACCGGGACGAAATATTCCTCGAGCACGTACGTCGAGCGCGTGCGCGAGATCGGTTCGAGCTCGGACACGTCGTAGCTGGCCTCGTAGTTCCGCCAGACGACCGGCGCGCCGCGGAGGCGCCACGGGTCGAGGAAGCGCGCGCGCGACTCCTTGCCGTACGGCACCTCGGACATCCAGATGTATGCGAAACGCTCGGTCCAGTGATTCCCGATGATCGGCACCAAGCGGTCGGGAATCGTCACCGGCCGGTCGGTCGCCGACCAGGTGATCGCCATCACGGTGTCGTATGCGGGCGGATAGATGTCGGCGTTGTGGAAGACCGCCGTTTTCGAGCCCCGGATCTTCTTGTCGAAGAATTTCTTGTAGTCGGCGAGCGACAGCCGCTCGTTGGTGCGCTCCATGGCGACATTGGCTGCCAGATCGAGCGTCGCCTCGACGATCACGCCGAGCGCACCGTACCCGCCGATGCAGCCGCGGAAGACGTCCGGGTTCTCGGTGCGGCTCGCCTCCACGAGGCTGCCGTCGGCGAGCACGACCGCGATCGACCGCACCGTTCCGACGAGCGACCCCTGACCGACGTAACGTCCGTGGCCGTTCACGCTGAGCGAGCCGCCGACGGTGAAGTTCGCGTACGACTGCATCACCTTGACCGCCAGGTCGTGGCGGTCGATCGCCTCCTGGATCTTCCGCCACGTGATTCCGGTCTGCACGCGGATGGTGCGGGCTTCGACGTCGAGCGCCAGCACCTGGTCGAACTCGCGGAGGTCGAGGAAGAGCGCGCGCTCGGTCGCGATCTGCCCGCCCATGCTGTGGCGCGCGCCGCCGATCGAAACCGGTCCTTTCGCGCCACGAACGAGCGTCTGGATCTCGGCGACGGTCTTCGGCTTGACGACGCGCTCGACGGCGATCGGGTTCAGCTGGGTGACGTCGTTGACGGTCGACGCCGCCGGCGCCCCCCTCGCGCAGGCGAGGACGAGAACCCACGACGCGACGAGCCGGAGCGCGCGCGCCGTCACGCCGTCTGCGACTTGGTGAACAGCATGAGCCCGTTCCGCGTCGGGTCTCCCTGCTGGAACTCGAGAGGCTCAGCACGCTTGAAGCCGCGCGCCTCGAGATAGTCCTTCAAATCGACGAGCGAACGGAAGTTACGGATCTGGGCCGTGTTGTCGTCCCACGTGATGCCGACGCCCGCGTTGAACACGTCGTGGGCGAGCCCGACCATCGCGTCCATGCGCTCGCCGTCGACGTCGTGGTCGCGCACGATCAGCCGCCCGCCCGGCTTCATGATGCGGTGGATCGAGCGCACGAACCCGTCGAGGCGGTCGACCGGCGCGTGGTGGAAGCCGATGTAGTTGGTAACGAGGCCGATGCTGGCGGGAGGGATGTGGCCCTGATCGAACTCGGGATAGCCCGTCATGTCGACGTACGTGCCGACCTGGCGGATCTGACCGCGCTCGATGATGTCCTCGGCCGAGTAGATCGGCGCCGCGTCGTTCACGACGTAGACCGGGCCGCGGATGTCGGCTTTGGTCTTGAGGCCGTTCAGATACCGGCCGGTCGTGCCGATCTCGACGTAGCCCGTGGCGCGCCGCTTCTCGCCGAGGAGACGCACCGTTTGCTGCGCCATCTCGGCCTTCTGCTTGCGGAGCGCCGGCACCGAGTACGTGAGCGCCGCGAGTCGCGGGGTGATCTCCGGGAGCCGCGCCGCGAGATGGCGATAGATCTCGGTGTCGTTCGGGTACTCGTTCGTCAGCGTGGTGATGAGCGCGTGGAACTTGTCGTCGGGATACAGGTGGAACACGTTCTGCAGGAAGGGCCGGAAGTCCTTCCGATCCGCGGGGGTGTCGTAGATGCGCTTGAAGTTCGACGGCGCCATGCCGGCGAAGGACATCCCGCCGCGGCTCGCAAACAGGACGGCGGCCGTCGCGAGGATCTGGCGGAGCGCGGTGCGGCGCGGGCAGGGTCTCAGTCTGTTCGTGAGGCCTCTGTCTGTGTTGGGCGGTGTCGCCCGCAGGGGGGTCAGGGCGTGTTCCTACGGTCGCCGGGGCGCCGCCACCCAGCGCTTGAAACTTGCCGCTGCCTCCACGTCCTGCGCACACGCGAGCTGCGGCTCCCCGGATCACGCCCTGACCCACCTGCGGGCGAGGCATCACAACAAGAACGATTGGGCCCGCAGACTCGCACGCGGGAACCAACGGCCCCATGAGCGTGAGTGAGGATGCAGCCGGCGGGC
>JBDSJB010000377.1:0-12748 GCA_039917665.1 Binatia bacterium | reverse complement strand
GGGCACGCGGACCCTGCGAATTCTACCCTTGAGCGGCGCGGGCGCCCCGCGTTCGAGCCGGCGCCCCACCATCCCGCGCCCCCACCCAGCAGAACGAAGCAAAAGAAAGTTCCCCGCTTGCACGTTGCCCCTCGGCCGTACACCTTAGCGACCATGCTCTTTCTCGTGACCGGCGCGGCCGGGTTCATCGGGTCGCACGTGGCCCACAAGCTGCTCGATCGTGGTGACGAAGTGGTCGGGCTCGACAACCTCAACGACTACTACGACCCGAAGCTGAAGGAGGCGCGGCTCGCGCGCCTGACCTCGCGGAAGGGCTTCACGTTCGTGAAGATCGACCTCGCGAACCGCCCGGCGATGGAGGAGCTGTTCGGGAAGTACCGCTTCCCGCGCGTCATCCATCTCGCGGCGCAGGCGGGCGTGCGGTACTCGATCACGCATCCGTACGCCTACATCGAAGCCAACATCATTGGCTTCCAGCACGTCCTCGAAGGCTGCCGTCACAACGGCTGCGAGCACCTGACGTACGCCAGCACGAGCTCGGTCTACGGCGCGAATACGACGATGCCGTTCTCGGTCCACCATCACGTCGACCACCCGCTCACGCTGTACGCCGCCACGAAGAAGGCGAACGAGCTCTTCGCGCACACCTACTCGAACCTCTTCGCGCTCCCGACGACGGGCCTTCGCTTCTTCACCGTCTATGGACCGTGGGGCCGGCCCGACATGGCGCTCTTCCTGTTCGCCAAGAACATCCTCGAAGGGAAGCCGATCGACGTGTTCAACAACGGCAATCACAGCCGCGACTTCACGTTCGTCGAAGACATCGCCGAGGGCGTGATCCGCGCCGCCGACCAGCCGACCGTCCGCGACGAAAAGTGGCGGAGCGACGCGCCCGATCCCGCGACCAGCTCGGCGCCGTGGCGCGTCTTCAACATCGGCAACGGCAGCCCCGTGCCCCTGCTGCGCTACATCGAAGTGCTCGAGCAGGAGCTCGGCAAGAAGGCCGAGATGAACCTGCTACCGCTCCAGCCCGGCGACGTGCCGGACACGAGCGCCGACGTGCAGGCGCTCGTCGACGCCGTCGGCTACCGGCCGAACACGCCGGTCGAGGTCGGCGTGAAGCGCTTCGTCGAGTGGTACCGGTCGTACTACCGCGTGTAGGCGAGCGCGGCCCATGCGTGCAGTCGACGTCGGCCCGGCATGAGCGAAGAGCCGCCGACATCGAGACCATCGTCTCCCGTTCTCGCGCGACTTCTATTGCGACCGGGACATGATCCGGCAGGCGGTCGACCACCAATCGAGCTTCAACCTCATCCACACGCCGTCGGTCATCAAGGTCGACTTCATCGTGCGGAAGGACGCTCCGTATCGACGCGTCGAGTTCGATCGCCGGCGGGCACTCACCGTCGACGGCCATGTGATCCAGGTCGTCTCGCCAGAGGATCTCGTGCTCTCGAAGCTCGTGTGGGCCAAGCCGAGCCGTTCCGAAGTGCAACTGCGCGACGTCGGCAACGTGCTCCGTTCCGTGCCCGCACTCGACTGGGGCTACCTCGAGCGCTGGGCTTCGGAGTTGACCGTCGCGGACCTCCTTGCTGAGGTGCGGGCGTGAACGACACGAGCCCAGCCGCGGCGGACGTGCAGCACCGTCTTCTGATGGAGCGTTCGGGCGCCGAGCGGTTGAAGATGGGCTGCGACATGTTCGACACCGCCCGCGCGCTGATGCGAGCCGGGCTCGGTGATACGACCGGGAAAGATCGCGCGGCCGCGCTCCGGGTGCGCTTGTTCGAGCGCACCTATGGCCACGATTTCGACGCGGTGACAGCGGCCCGGATCATCGCGCACCTCCGAGCGACGACCGAATCTCTCTAGGCGACGCCGGTCACCACCCGGCCCACGCGCGCAGCAGGAAGCCGACGAAGAGCACGCCGAAGCCGCCGATCTCGGCGACGATCAACGCGACCATGCCCCACGTCGTGTTGAAGTTGCGCACGCGGAATTGGTTGTCGGTGCGGTTCTCGAAGCCGAGCCCGATGTAGCTCACGATCGCGACCGCGAAGAAGGCCAGCGGCCCGCCGATCGCGAACAGATTCACGGCCGGCGGAAACGGGCTCTCCTCGACGAGGCGCGCCAACAAGACCGCCGCGAAGGTGTAGAGGAGCGCCGCTCGATGGGCCGTGTCCACGTAGACCGGCGCCACATGCCCTTCGCTCAGCAGCATATGGCGGTACTTCCAGACGCCGGTCAGCAGTGCGGTCATGAAGAACGTCCCGGCGGCGGTGAGCGCGATCTTGGCTTCGATGATCATGGGCCGCGCGTGTAGCAGCCACGCGCGCGTGAGTGAACAAACGTAACGGGCGCCTCACTCGCGCCGTCGGACGTCGAATCTCATGCGGGCGGCTGGAGCGGATGTACCCAACGGAGGTCCGCGAACCGCGCGAAATCACCGTCGCACGTGGCGAGCGTGCAGCCGTGCTCGATGGCGAGCGCCGCCAGGTACGCGTCGGCGACGAGCTTGCCGCGCGCGGTGGCTCCTTCAACGAGACGCGAGAAGACCGGCCAGGTTCCCGACCCCGGAGCCAGCAGCCGGCACCCGCGGCGGCGCCGCAGGCGGTCGACGAAGGCGAGCGCGTGAACGGGCTCGGTCGCGGGTCGCCAGATGCGCGGGCTGGTGACGATGCGCACGAACCCGGAACAGACGAGATCCGACAGACCGAAAGGCTCCGGCCCCGTTGCCATCCGGGTGAGCCACTCGGCGTAGCGCCGATGATCGGGCGACTCGACGCGGTGGGCATACACCAGCACGTTGACGTCAGGCGCCAGCATCCCGTTTCCGCGGGCGGATGCGAGCGTCGTCCTCCTCGAGCGCCGCTGCCATCTCGGCGGGGGTCGGCGCATAGCCGCCCGGCTCACCGCACGTGACGAGCTCGAACGGTTCTTCGTCCCCGCCGGGTTGCTGCACCAGATAGGTGCTGACGGCCTCGCGTACGAGCTGACTCAGCGTCTGCCCCCGGCTCAGGGCGCGCCGCTTGGCGCGCGCCAGCAAAGGGCCATCGAGATCGACGGTGGTGCGCACATGGGAAGCCTACCGCAAGAAAACATCATGATGCAATGCAATGATGCAATCGCATCAAGCTGGCGATCGTAGCTCCGTGATGTCATGACGGCGAAGCCCAAACAGATCACCGTGCGTGGGGTGAGCCCGAAGCGGCCAGCGGCTGCACGAGATGAGCCGGGCGCGGGGGAAGAGCGTCAACGCGACGGTGCCCGAGCTGCTCGAACAGGCGGCCGGGGTCGGGGGCCGGAAGGAGTGGTTGCGGCGGTCCATGACCTGGATACCGGACGAGGTGCGCGCGTTCGACGTCGTCATCCAGGCGCAACGTCCGATGGACGACAAACTCTGGCGTTGACGTGAGCGGTTCGACCAGGATCGTTTTCGACGCCAGCGCCTATGCGCACCTGCACGGCGGCGACGAGCGGGTGAGTGAGACGATTGCGATCGCCGGCACCGTCCACCTGTCGGTGATCACGTTGGGGGAGATCGAAGCCGGGTTCGAGCTGGGGCTTTGCCCCGCGAGAACCACGCCCGTCTCACGGAGTTCCTCGCCGCACCGTTCGTCTCCGTGCTGCCCAGCACGAGTGATGTCGCCCGCGTCTACGGGCGCGTGTTCGCCCAGCTCGGGCAGGCCGGCACCCCGATTGGCCCGAACGACATCTGGATCGCTGCTTGCGCGATCGATCGTGGTGCGCAGGTAATCACGTTCGATGCCGATTTCGAGCGGATCACCGGCCTCGATCTGTTGCTGCTGCGGCCGTAGGTCGATCAGCCACCCCGGCTTTCACGAGCTATGTTCTCAGTGCGGACCAAGGCTCGGGACGGAGCGAGAAGACGGGCAGCGCATGCGATCGATGATGCCAAGGCATCAGGAGGCTGAGTCGCGTGGGGCGCGGAGCTCCGCGACGCGCGCCAGTGCCCGGTCGAGGTCCTCGATCTCGAAGAGCTCGGTGCTGGTCGGTCGGCCGTCGGGGTGCCAGAGGACCGAGACGCAGACGGACTCGAATTCGCCGCCGTCGACGAGGGTCCCGAAGGTGTGGGCGACGGCGACGGCTCCGTCGGGCTCGACGACCACGTAGTAGAACGGCTCGCCGACGGAAGCGTCGGGGGACAGCTCGAAGAGCGACGCCACGGCGGCGAGGTAGCCGTCAGCTCCCTCGATCCGACCGAGGCCGGTGCGCCGATGATCGTCGAAGACGAAATCGTCGGGCAGGCTCGCCCGCATGCGTGCGAGGTCGCGATCGCGGAACGCGCTGTAAAACTCCGCGACCGCTGGCGGCAGGGCGTTCTGTCGGGCGAAGCGCTCGAAGAGATCGGCGCAGGCGGCGCGGCGATCGTCGGGGTCGAAGATGACCATGGCGACGAAGCGACCCTCGCCGTCGACTTCGCTGACCTTCAGGACCTCGATCTCGGAGACCTGCCCGACGTCACCCACGGTCCAGAGCATGCGCTGGAGCACCAGCCGATCACCGGCGGTGGCGAGCACGGTGCACGTCGGGCGCAGACCGGACGCCCAGAGGTGCTGGCTGTCGGCGACGAGCAGCTCGCAGCCGCCCATGATGCGGATCAAGCGGCGGCGATCCTCGAAGACGATCGGCGCGACGAGCGCACGCATCGCATCCCAATTCCCGGCCTCGGCATAGGCCCGCCAGTGATCCTCCGCCCGCGTCGCGGCATTCGGCGGGACGCGGAGTGGATCGGGGCGCAGCTCGGCCAAACGCGCCGTCGCCCGCTCGAGATCCTCGAGCTCGAACAGCTCGACGCGCGTGATCCGGTTGCCGGTTACGGTGCTGAGCCACAGATAGTCACTCTCGAACTCGCCACCTTCGGGGAGCGTACCGGAGCGGCGAAACGTCGTGACGACGCCATGAGGCTCGATCACCGGCCAGAACCAGCCGTGCTCCGCGCACTGATCCGGTGCGAGCTCCCACAGGACCGCGACACTCTCGACGTAGGCGTCCGCACCGTCGATCCGGCCGACACCGGTTCGGCGGTGGTCCTCGACGATGAGGTCGGCGGCGAACAGCACCCGGAGGCGCCCCCGATCGTGGGCCTCGAAGGCATCGTCACCCTCCCCGAGGAGCGTCGTCCACCGCGCCGCCGCGGGCTCGATCGCGCTCCAGCGCGCCCACGCTTCGCGCCGCGCAGCGTGAGCGTCGTCGAGGTCGAACATGATGGTCGCGGTGATCAGCCCCGCCTCGTCGACTTCGGCTACCGAGAGGTATTCGATTTCGAAGCGACCATCGGCCGGGCCGCCCGACCAGAGCATTTGCGAGATGACGAGGCGATCGCCAGCGGTCCCCACCGTCGTCCATTTCTCGGGGCGGGCGCCGGTCCTGGCCCGCTCACGCGCGGCCGCGAAGAACAGTTCACGGTCCCCGGAGAGCAGCGCGAAACGCCGCCGGTCCTCGAAGATCATGTCCGCGCTGTACATCTCACGCATCGCCTCCCAGTCGCCCGTGTCGAACCCGGAAGCGAAGGTGGCCCGCCAGCGTTCCATCATCGCCGTCGCCGCGTTGGGCCTGGCGATCGCCGCCAGCGGATCGGCCGTCGCGGGGTTGCCGATAGCGTCGAAGCGAGAGCGCGCTTGGCCGACCTGGTTCGGGATGCGCAGTGGATCGGGGCGGAGCTCCGCGAGACGCGCCACCGCTCTGGCCAGGTCTTCGAGCTCAAACAGCTCGGCGTGCGTGACACGGCCGCGGTCCGCGACGGCGACCCAGAGGAAGTCACTTTCGAAGGCACCCCCGTCGGCGAGGGTGCCAACGCGCCGGCCCGTGGCGACCACGCCATGACGCTCGACCGCGGGCCAAGACCAGCCCAACTCCAGGCGGTGATCGGGCGCGAGATCCCAGAGGACCACCAGGCTCTCCACGTAGGCGTCGGCGCCCTCGATTCGACCGAAGCCGGTTCGGCGGTGATCCTCGACGACGAGGTCGTCGGCGAAATTCGCCCGGATGCGGGCCCGATCCTGCGCATCGAAGCTGTCGTTGCACTCTCCGACAAGCCGGACCCACGGCGCCGCCACGGGATCGATTGCGCCCCAGCGCGCCCACGCCTCGCGCTGTGCGAGGCGGACGTCGTCGACGTCGAAGAAGATCATCGCGGTGAAGAGCTCGGCCTCGTCGACCTCCACCACCGAGTAGTATTCGATCTCGAAGCGGCCGTCGGGCGGTCCCCCCGACCAGAGCGTGCGCCCGATCATGACGCGCTCGCCGGCGGTTCCGACGAGGCGCCCCTCGGGCCGGGCGCCGGTTCGCGCGCGTTCGCGCGCCGACGCGATCATCAGCTCGCGGTCGCCGGAGAGGAGCGCCAGACGACGCCGGTCCTCGAAGAGGAACCCCGGCGCGCAGAGCCCGCGCATCGCGTCCCAGTCGCGGGTATCGAACGCGGCGACGAAGGCCGCCTGCCAGCGTTCCATCGTCGCCATCGCGGCATTGGGCGTGGTGACCGCCGCCCGCGGATCGGCGGCCGCCGGAACGTCGAGGGCAGCGAAGCGGGCGCGCGCCTCGTCGCGCCGATCGACGTCGTACAGGTCGATGCGGCGCAGCCTCCCCATCGCGTCGAGCTCGCTGACCCGCAGGAAGGGGATCTCGAACGGTCCACCGTCCCGCGTGCCGAAGATCAGGGCCGACTGCAGGATGCCGCGCGCCGCGATCCTCACGTGATCGCTGCGCCACCGGGTGTCGGGGGCGAGCTCGACCAGCACCTCCTGCGTGCGCGTCCACTCGGCGGCGCCGTGCAAAGTTCCCCACCCGAGCAGCCGGTGGTCATGCACGACGAGCTCGGGCGTACACCCTGCGGCGAATGCGTCCCAATCGTGGGCAGTGAGGGCTAGGCGCCACGTGCGAACGGCCGCGATCGCGCGCGGATGCGCCGACGCCTCCCCTGCCTCGTAGCGCGCATCGAGCTCGGCAAAGGCGGCGTCGCCGTCGTCCGGGCCCAAGGTGACCACCGCGGTGTGATTGCCGCGCCCGTCCACCTCGATCAGCAGCAGCCACTCGATCTCGCTCGGGCCGATCAGGCCCTCGGCGCCCTCCCAGGTGACGCGGGCAAGAGCCAGTCGGTCACCCCGGGTCGCCAGCACCTCGCGCGTGGGGCGCGCCGACGTGATCTCGACCAGCTCGCGCTGCGACGCGAGCCATTGCTCGCGATCGAGCTCGAGCCGCACCAGCGCCCGCCGGTCGCTGCCGTGGAAGTCGGCCGCGAAGAGCGCCGCGAAGCGCTCCCAGTCGCGAGCTTCCCAGGCGGCGAGCCCCCGTTCCAAGGCCGCCGTGGCCGCGTTCGCGAAGCGCGGCGTGGACGGGGTCGCGGCAGAGGACGAGCAGGCGACAGCGGCCGGCGCGCTCAGCGCGGCAAAGCGCGCCCACGCCTGGTCGAGTTGCTCCACGTCGTAGATGTCCATGCTCCGGATCAAACCGCTGTCGTCGTATCCGTTGACGGTCACGAAGGGCGACTCGAAAGCCCCGCCGTCGCGCGTGCCGACCTGCGCCCCGTGCATCAGCACGGCGTGCATCGAAACCCGGACATGATCGAAGCGATAACGGGCATCGGGGGCGAGCTCGACGAGCGCCTGCTGCGTCCGGATGAACGTCGCCACCTCGGCCATCACATCCCCCCACCCGAGCACGCGGTGGTCACGCCCGCAGAAGTCCGGAGCGTGGATCGCGGCGAGGGCGTCCCAGTCGCGCCGCTCGAATGCCTCCAAGTGCGCGCGATGGGCGGCCGCCAGGACGCCCGTCGCGCCTTCGCCCGCCATCCACCGCGCTTCGAGCTCGGCGTAGGCGGCGTCGAGGTCTTCCTCGTCGAACCGTTCGTAGGCGACGATCGCGCCCTGCTCGTCGGTCGCGATCACGATCAGCGTGTCGATGGCGATCGGACCGACATCGCCTTCCGCCATTTCCATCGTGCCGCGCATGAGGGCGAGGCGCTCGCCGCGGGTGGCGAGCAGCTCCGCGGACAGGCCCGTCGCTCGTTCCAGCATCGGGCGCGTGAACTCGAGGAATTGCTCGCGATCGAGATCGAGCTGCACCAGGCGTCGATGGTCGCGATAGCGGAGCAAGTGCGGCTGGAGCTCCGCGAACCGCCGCACGTCGCGCTGCCGCCACGCAGCCACCACCGGGCGCCAGGCCCGTGAGGCGGCGTTCTCGAAGCGCCCCGCCGACGCCGCCGGAGTCGCCGCGAGCTCGGCAAAGCGCGCCCACGCCTGGTCGAGCTGCTCGGGATCGTAGAAATCGATACGTTCGACCTTTCCCTGCTCGTCCATCTGGGTAATGCCGACCAGCGGGATTTCGTAGGCGCCCCCCGCGCGCGAGCCCTGCCAGGTGAGCGTCCAAAGATTTCCGCGAGGACACGGCCGGACGTGTGCGAATCGCGCCACCGTGTCGGGCGCGAGCTCGACCAACACGCGGAAGTTTTCCGCCCAGGCCGCGGCATCGCGCGTCGTTCCGAGCACGGCGAGACTCCGGTGATCCTGCTCGACGAATGTCGGGGCACACGCCGCGATCAGGGCATCCCAGTCGCGGGTCGCGATCCCGCGGGCGAACCCGCTGACCCCGAACAAGACCATCGCGCCCTCGCCCGCCTCGTAGCGGGCTTCGAGCTCGGCGTAGGCGCCGTCCTCGTCCTCCGGATCGAAGACCACGAGTGCCGTCCGCCGGCCCGCCGCGTCGACCTCGAGGAGATCGAGCATCTCGACCTCCATCGGTCCGCTCGCGCCGACGGTCGCCGTGAAGTGGACGCGGAAGAGCGCCAGGCGCTCGCCACGGGTCGCGAGCAGCGCGCCGTGCCACTCGCTCGCGGTGTCGTCGAAGAGCATGCGCTCGTTGGCAAAGAAGGTCTCGCCCGCGACCTCGAGCCGGATGAGGCGGCGACGGTCGTCCATGCGGTGCGCTGGGTGGTAGGTGGCGTGGACGCCGTCCCAATCGCGGGCCTGCCAGCAGCGCTGAAACGTGCCAAACGCACGTGAGGCGGCGTTGGTGAACAATTCCGGCGGCTCGGCGTCGGAACCGGCGACCAGCTCGTCAAAACGCGCCAGCGCTTCGGCTTCGCGATCGGGGTCGAAGCACTCGATGCGAACGAGGAGGCCGTCGCTCCCCCAGCTCCACAGCAGAAGGCACTCTCTCTCGTAGGCTCCGGCGCTCGCACGTCCGATTCCGAGGGTCGTATTCCGTATCAGCATGGCGTGCGGTCGGAGATCGAGGATGTCGTCCATCCGGAAGGTGGGGTTCTCGATCTCGAACTGGGCGCGGTAGAACTCGCGCACCGCGTCGGCGCCGCGCAGCGACCCGAATCCGAGGACTCGGTGGTCGAAACATTCGATCGCGGGAGAGAAGGCCAACGCATCGAGCTGCCGCCCGCCGGCGAGCAGCCAGGCGGTTGCGTCGTGGACGTCGGCAGGCGCGAGCTCCGCATAGCGCGCATACACGCGACCGACGGCCGTGCCCAGGTGATCGGCGGCGAAGATCTCGATGCGCCGGACGCATCCCCCGTCATCGACCTCGAAGACGACGTGCTCCACTCGCTCGTACTCGCCGACGTCGAAGCGACCGCCGGCGGTCCCGCTGGCGTGGATGCGGCGGCGCCAGAGCAGGAGCGATTCGCCGAGCGTCGCGAGCGGCTCGACCGTGAGCGTCGCATCCTGCATACGTTGCAGCCGCGCCAACGAATCGAGCTGCCCCGCGCGCCCATACATGGCGCCGTTCAGGTGATCGACGACCTCGAGGTCGGCGCTGAAGAGCGCCGCGAGTGCGGCGGTATCGCGCGCGGCAAACGCGGCCTCGAAGCACCGGCCCGCGACACTCGCGGCGTTCGGACGCACTCGGCGCCGGACGCGCCGCACCGACGGAGTCCCCGTCAGCTCGTCGAAGCGGGCGAGCGCCGCGGCCTCACACTCGGGTTCCCAAATCTCGGCGCGGGTCACGAGACCGTCCGCTCCGAAGACGAACGTCACCAGGACCAGATTCTCGAATGTCCCGCCACTGTCTCGGCCGGTGCCGGAATAGACCCGGCGCACCAGGAAGGCCTGGGGGGCGAGGGCGAGAACGTCGCGATCGCGCACAGCGAAGCCGTCGGCGAGCTCATTCTGCCCGCGCCAGTGGGCGAGAAATTCCTCCGGGCCTTCGGCCCGCCAGGTGCCGAGGCGGCGATGGTCGACGCACTGGAAGGACGCGGCGAGCGCGGTCGCCAGACGATCGGGCTCGATCGGTCCGCTGTTGACGCCGACCGAGCGCGCCGTCACGGCGGCGCGGGTGCGCGCAGGGCCTTCGGGAAGGAGGTCGGCGTAGCGTCGGTACACGCAGGTGATGGCGTCGCTCAGGTGGTCGGCGGTGAAGATCTCGACGCCGCGGAAGAGCCCGCGCCCGTCGACCTCGTAGACCACGATCTCCTCGCGCTCGAACGGACCGACGTCAAAACGACCCCCGCCGGTCCCGCTCGCCGAGAAGCGACGCCGGTAGAGCGCCAAGCATTCGCCGAAGGTGGCGAGCAGCTCGTGGTGCATTTGCGGGTCCTGCACCCGCCAGAAACGCCGGAACGAATCGAGGAGGGCATCGCGGCCGTACGTGGCACCGTTCGGATGATCGACGACCTCGAAGGTCTCGCCGATGTCGGCCTCGAGGGCGGCATCGTCGCGGGTCGAGATCGCAACGTCGAAGCGGGCGGCCGCCACGGTGGCGGCGTTCGGGCGCACGGAGCGGCCGACGGAACGGGCCGGCACAGGTGGCGCCGTCAGAGCGTCGCAGCGAGCGAGCGCCTCGGCGACACGCCCCACCTCGAAGACTTCGTAGTGCGCGACCAGGCCAACGGCGTCAAAGACAAACAGCCAAAGGAAGACACGCTCGAAGGCGCCGGCGCGGTCCCGACCCTGATTTGTGACCTGCGCGAGCAGAGCCCCATCGGAGAGGGCGAGGACGTCGTCGAAGCGATACGTTGAATCTTCCGTGACGAGCGCGAGGAACGCGCGGATGGCTGCCAGCAGTGCGTCCCTACCGCGGCGCACCCCGAATCCGACGTTGCGGTGATCGACGGTCTCCACCGTCGGCGCGAGGACGGTGGCGAGGCGATCGACATCGGTTGACAGGCCCAACACCGCGGCGATCACGCGCGCCGTTGCCGCGGCTCGTTCGCGTGCCGGGCCGTCGGGGAGCAGCTCGGCGTGGCGCTCGTACAGGCGCTCGATGGCGTCGCCCAGGTGGTGGGTGGCGAACACCTCGCCCCGCCGCCGTCGACCATCAGCATCGAGCTCGTTGAGATGGATCTCCTCTTTCTCGTAGGCGCCGACATCGAGCTTTCCACGGCCGACGCCGCTCGCCGACACAATGAGGCGGAACATGCCAAGCGAATCACCGAGGGTTGCCAGCGGCTCGTTCCGGCACGCCGGGTCTCGAGCGCTGATCAGGTACCGAAACGACGCGAGCGCCCCCTCCCGGTCGAAGACGACGCCGGTGGTATGATCGTCGATGACCAAGTCGTCGGCGAACACATCGAGGAGACGATCCGGGTCTCGTGCGGCGACGGCCGCATCGAGGCGGGCCGCGTCTGCCGTCGCAGCATTCGCGCGCACCCGGCGGCGCTCCGCACCCGCCGGCGCGACGCGTTCCGCCGTCGGGCTCGGCTTCGGCACGACGCGACCGGCATCGCGCCGCGCGCGTTCGGCGAGCAGCGTGGCACCCTTCGCTTCCCACAGCTCGGTGGCACGTCGCTCCTCGGCGTCGGCCTCGCTGCTGCGGCCGGCAGCGCGAAGCGCAGCGGCGAGCGCAAGCCGCGCGTCGGCGTGATCGAGGAGCGCGTCGGTGGCAGCGGCGATCGCGACCGCCGCCTGCGCCAGCTCGATCGCCGGCGCGTGGTCACCGCGCCGTGCCAGCGCTTCGGCGCGCACGCCGCGCCACGCGATCGCCGCCTGGAGATCGTCGCCCGCAAGCGCCTCGCTCTCGTGCGACAGCGTCTCCGCTTCGGCGGCGCGATCCTGCGCCAGGAGTGCCCGCGCGAGCAATGATCCGGTACGCGCAGCGTCGATGCCGAGCCCGAGGTCGCGAAGACCGTCGTAGGCAGGTCGCAGCGTACGCTCGGCCGCTGTCGCATCACCTTCGAGCAGGTCGATGCGACCCCCGAAGACGTCGGCCTCGAAGAGGCGGTGCGCGATGCCGAGCTCCTCCACCATCTGTCGTGCCGACGCGACCATGCGGCGCGCGGCTTCGGTGCGGCCGCGCAACGCTTCCAGCACGCCCTGACAACTGAGCGCGACGGCTTCGACCGCTGGCGCGCCCTGCGTGATGCGAAGCACACGCACGACGTCGAGGCAGCGGCCGCTCGCACGCGTCACCGGGCTCGGACCCCAGAGCGCGGCGAGCGGCGCGCCGGCGAGCACGGCGTTGGCGCGGCGGCGATCGCCGGCGCGGCGGGCCGCCGCCAGCGCGCGATCGAGCGCGGCCTCGGCCGCGCCGACCCGGCCGAGCCGCGCCAAGGCTTGCGCGTGCACGGCGTGCGCCTTGGCCTCGCCGGCGGCGTCGCCGAGCGTGGTCAGCTGCTCCGCGGCGGCCGCGACCGCATCGACGGTCGCGTTCAACGCCTCGGGTGCCGTGAGGGCGATGCGCTGGCCCGTGAAGCAGGTGTGCCACGCCCGCAAGCGATCCGAGCCCTCGATGAAGCGACCGAGCTCGACGAGCGCTGTCCCCGCGGTCCCGACGTCGCCGGCTGCGA
>JBDSJB010000376.1:0-2914 GCA_039917665.1 Binatia bacterium | reverse complement strand
TTGCAAGCGGCGTTCGTGGTGCAACAGCCGCCGATCGGCGCCCCGTGACACTCCCCGCTGCTGTCGCAGTGATCGAGGGGGCCGGTGCACGCATTGCCGTCGTCGCACGTGGTGCTGGTGGACACGGGCGTCGTCACGCACGCCCGTGTCGGGATCGCAGGAGTCGGCGGTGCAGGGATTGCCGTCGTTGCAGTCGGTCGGCGACGAGTGCGCACACGATCCATCGGCATTGCAGGTATCGACGGTGCAGGCGTTGCCGTCATCGCAGACGGAGCCGAGCAGGTTGCAATCGTTCTCGCACGGCCCGCCGAAGTCGTGATGGCCGAGATGGGCGGGCAGCGCCGACGGAGCGATCGTGGTTGAGCTTCGCGCTCGCGAAGACGATCGCCGCCTTCGTGATGGCTTTGCCGCACTTCACGGCGTCCTTCGCCGCGGCCACGTCCGGAAGTCCGGGACGCGGCGTCGGCAGGCCGACCTGCGCCTGGACGCTCGAAACGGAGACCGCGGCGGCGACGGCCGCGGCGGCGACGGCCGCGATCGCGACCAGTACCTTCAGGAGATTCTGCATGGGTGACCTACCTTGGGCTCGGACTCGCACGGCGCATCAGCTAAGAGCTGCGTGGTCCGGGAAGACAAGGTGAAGCGTCGCGCCATGCGTCTAATTTGGCGTTCAATTTTCCTGGCGTCTCGGGGATTCGGCATGCCAATCGGCCAGATAACCGTGGCCGGGACAACGGAAGATCGCGAGGCTTTCGAGGCAGTTCCGTCTGGTGATAGAGCCTCGGGGCCGTCGCGCGTTCCCCCGTTGATCGATGATTTCGTTCGGTGACTTCCGGCTCGATCGAGGCACCCGTCGGCTCCGCCGCCATGGCAGCGAGCGCCCGCTGCGGGCGAAATCGTCGGCCGTGCTGCTGTATCTCGCGGAGCATCCGAACCGATTGGTCACGCACGCCGAGCTGCAGCGCGCGATCTGGCCCGGGACGGCGGTCAGCCCGAGCGTGCTGCGCGTGTCCATCGGGGAGATCCGTGCGGCGCTCGGGGCAGACGCCGATCGCTTTCTCACCACCGTCCCGCGCCGCGGCTACCGCTTTACGCTCGAGACCGGAGTCGCGACACCGATCTTCGTCGGGCGCGACGCCGAACACGCCGAACTGCACGAGGCGCTGGCGCGCGCCCACAGCGGTCGGCGCCAGGTCGTCCTCGTGGCGGGCGAAGCCGGCGCGGGCAAGACGGCCCTGCTCGACCAGTTCCTGGAGACGCTGCGTGGCGACGGCATCCGTTGTGCGCGCGGCCAAGCGCTCGAGCTGCACCGGGGCGGCGAAGGCTGTGCGGCCATCCTCGACCTCCTGAGCCGGCTCTGCGACGAAGCGGCGGGTGACGAGGTGGTGTCGACGCTGTCGCGCCGGGCACCCGGCTGGCTCCTCCAGCTGCCGGGCCGGGTGGACGACGCCACCGCCGAGCGCCTCCGCGGGCGGGTGACCACCCCGAGCTGGGAAGGCCGGCTACTCGAGCTCAGCGAGGCCGTGGAGACGCTCGCCGCCGGGCAGCCCCTCGTCCTGGTGCTCGAAGATCTGCAGTGGAGCGACGCCTCGACGATCGACGCGCTCGCCCAGCTCACCCGCCGTACAGTCGATACCCAGCTCCTCGTCGTCGCGTCGTACCGGCCGGAGGCGCTCGCCGACGGCCACCCGTTCGTCGCGACGCGGCCGCGCCTGCTCGAGAGCGGGTGGTGCACGGAGACGCGGCTCGGCGGACTCCCGGTGGAACAGGTCGAGGCCTATCTCGCTCGCCGCCTGGCACCGCAGCCGCTCGGCGACGGCGTCGCCCGGGCGGTGCACGACGCGAGCGGCGGTCACCCGCTGCGCCTGGCGGCGACGGTCGATCGGCTGCTTGACCGACATCGACTGCTCGTGCGCGACGGCACGTGGCACCTGGACGGCCCGGCCGCCGGGGCGGAGGGCGACGAGCACGTCGATCCGGAGCCACCTGCCGACTTCGGCGATCTGCCGAGCCGAGGCGCCGAGCGTCGCCAGCTGACGGTCATGTCGTGCGACCTGGTCGGCGCGAGCGCGCTTGCCGAGCGCCTCGACCCCGAAGACCTCCGCAGCGTCGTGCGCGCAGTGCAGGAGTCGGCGTCGGCCGTCATCCAGCGCTGGGCGGGGTACGTCGCGCAGTACCTGGTCGACGGTTGGCTCGCCTACTTCTGCTATCCGCAGGCGCACGAGGACGACGCGGAGCGCGCGGTGCGTGCCGGCCTGGAGATGCTGACCGCGCTCCAGCACGTGAACGACTCGCTGCAGCGCGAGTACGGCATTCGGGTGGCGGTGCGCGTCGGCATCCACACCGGAGAGGTCGTGATCGGCGAGGTCGGCGGTGGTGCCACGCGCGGCATGATCGCGCTCGGCGACGTCCCCCACCTGGCGGCGCGAGCACGGCGCGCCGCCACACCCGACACGCTCGTCATGACCCGCGCGACCCAGCGTCTCGTGCCGGGCACGTTCGTGGTCGAGGATGCCGGCGCCGAGGTGGCCGAGGACGAGCGCGAACCGCTCGCGCTGGTGCGCGTGGTGCGCGCGAGTGGGTGGCGCGGCCGCCTCGCCGTCGCGCCCGGACGGCTGACCTCCTTCGCCGGTCGTGAGGTCGAGCTGGCGATGCTCTGCGCGCATTGGGAGGCGGCGCGGCACGGGGCGGGGCGAAGCGTGCTCGTGCTCGGCGAGGCCGGGATCGGCAAGTCGCGCTTGGCACTCCAGCTGCGCGAGAGTCTGGCGGCCGTTCCGCACACGTGGATCGAGATCGGGGCGACGCCCTACACCACCGGGACGCCCTTCCATCCCGTGATCGCGCTCGTCGTCCAAGGGCTCGGCTTCGGCGCCGACGACACCACGGCCGAGAAGCTCGTGAAGATCGAGCGCGG
>JBDSJB010000375.1:0-53936 GCA_039917665.1 Binatia bacterium | reverse complement strand
CCCGCGAAGGAGACCGCACGATGCGCACGATCGACGAATGGCTGGACACCTACGGCGCGAGCCACCAGAACCCCGTGAACAAGCTGATCCACCGCATCGCGGTGCCGATCATCGTGGTCGACGCGCTCGGCTTCTTGCACATGCTGCCGACGGCCGCGCTCGCGAGCTGGCTCCCGCCAGCGTCGTGGCTCCTGATCGTCGGCACCCTCGCGTTCTATACGCGCCTCTCGCCCGGGCTCGCGGTCGGCATGCTGATGCTCGTGCTGCCGGGCATGGCCGCGCTGGACGCCGGGCTCGCGGCGCTCGGGGCATGGGCCCTGCCCGCGCTCGTGGCCGTCTTCGCGGTGACGTGGATCGCGCAGTTCATCGGGCACGCGATCGAAGGCCAGAAGCCTTCGTTCTTCGAGGACGTGCAGTTTCTCCTGATCGGGCCGCTCTGGCTGCTGGCCGATGCGTATCGTCGCCTCGGGATCAGCGTAGGCCCGGAGCGACAGACGGCATGATACGGCCGTCCGCGCCGGGTCGGGCGCGGACGGGCATCACCGTGGGTCGGCTCAGGCCGCGGCCGTCAGGCCGTGGCGAAGCGCGTACATCACGAGGCCGATGCGGTCGCGCACCCCGAGCTTCTGAAACACGCTCGTCAGGTTGGTCCGGACGGTGCGCTCACTGATGGCGAGCAGCTCGGCGACCTCTTTGTTCTTCTTGCCGGCCGCCACGAGTCGGACGATCTCGAGCTCGCGGTCGGTGAGGCCGTCGTCGCGATCGATGGCGAGGCGGTCGCCGTCATCGCCGCTCCGCGCGAGCTCGGCCACCAGGACGCCGCGCATGCGCGGATCCATCCACGTCTCGCCTCGGCACACGGAGCGAATCGCCTGGACCAGCGTCTGCCGGGCGGAGTCTTTCAGGACGACGCCGCGGGCGCCGAGCTTGAAGGCACGCACGTGCTCTTCCATCTCGTCGCATGCGGTCAGCACGATGACCGTCGTGTTGGGACTGATGCGAACGACGGCCGGAATGGCGTCGAGGCCGCTACCTTGCGGCATCCGGATGTCGAGCAACAGCACGTCCGGTTTCGTCTCCCACATGAGCTCGACGATGTCCTCGGCGCTTTCGACGTCGGCGATGACCTCGAAATCGTCCTCCATGCTGAGGATCGTGCGGAGGCCGTCGCGAAAGAGCGTGTGATCATCGACGATGACGACGCGGCGTCGGCGGGGTTGGATGTTCATCATGCAATCCTCCTCCTACGTACGGATTCGAGCTGCGGCTCTGGAGCGCGAGCCGGTACCACGACGTGAATCTCGACTCCGGCGCCGGCCTCGCTGCGCACGCGCAGCGTACCCTTGAGCGCGGCCGTGCGCTCCCGGATCGACCACGGCACCGCGTTCGGCTGCACGACTCCGTCGTTGCCGACGGCGCCCGACGGCGCTTTGAAGCCGCGGCCGTTGTCGCGAATGACGAGTGAGCAGTGCCCGCCGTAGCTCGAGAGCTTGACGGTGGCGGTCTTCGCGCCGCCGTGTTTGACGGCGTTGCGCAGTGCTTCGCGGACAATCTGCGTCAGCTCGTAGGCGGTGGACGGCGGAAGCTCGGGATCGGCCGGCGGCAGCTCGAGCGTCACGCGCAGGCGCTCGCGGATCGAGAATTCCGCGGCTACCTGCTCGAGCGTCGCGTGCAGATCGTGTGCCTCGCGGCTCGCGCTCCGGAGCACGTTCAAGTAGTGCCGCACCTCGCTGTAGCCGCGCTCGACCGTTTGCTGCAGCTCGTCGAGCTCGTGGGCGACGCGGGCGGGATCGCGCTCGATCATCTTGCGCGCGGCCTCGGCGCGGAGATCGATGCCGGCGAGGGATTGAATGAAGCCATCGTGCAGATCGCGCGCGATGCGGGCGCGCTCTTCGAGTACGGCGACCTCCTCGGCCTTGGCCTGCAAGCGGGCGGCTTCGAACGCCGCCGCGGCCTGGCCGACGACGAGGAGCAGAAACTCCATGTCCTCCCGCGCGAACTTCGGCCGTCGCTTCCGCAGCACCATGGCGCGACCGCGCAGCTCACGCTGAATCAGGATCGGCACCATCAACAGCGCCTGGTCGGCGCCGTGTCCCGGCGTGACGACGTCCCCGGCAACCGGCTTCCGTTGCGTGGCGCCGCTCACGACGTCGTAACAGAGGGCCGTGAGACCGCGGGGATCGGCCGTGTTGCAGAGCAAAGCCTCGGTCGAGCTCGCGAAGGGCAGTGGATAGGGATCGTGCTCGGAGATGCGGAGCGAAAGGCGCATCCGCCCGCGCTGGCGATCCATGTCCCAGGTGAAGTAGCGGCGGCTCTCGGGATCGCGCAGCACGACCACGCCGTGCGGCGCGTCGTAGTGGTGCAGGATGCGCCGCATGATGTGGGTGAGCGCCCAGCCCGGCGGGCGCCCGGGTCGAATGGCGGTGGTGAGGTCGAGCATGACGCCGAGCTTCTGCTTCGAGCGGCGCTCGTGCTCGCCGAGATAGGCGATCAGGTAGCCGAGGGCGATCAAATAGATCGGGCGGAAAAAGTGGGCGCGTTGGACGCTGAAGAAGTCGGGCTCGAGCCAGCGGCTCGCGACGAAGATCAGCACCGGGTAGAGCCCGGCGAGGAAGATCGTCATGGGCGCGGCCGCCTTGAAGCCCCATCGCACGCTCACGCTCGCGATGACGAAGAGGTTGAGCAGGAAGAACGGCGTGGCACCGCGCTCGGTGAGGAGCGTGATCAGGACGCCGAACAGCATGTCCAGCACGACCGAGTACGGGCCGACTTTGCGGCCGCGAACGACCTCACTTCGGACCAAAAGGAAGAGCACCAGGCTGACCACGACGTAGGACCCGAGGAGCGGGTACGCGAGCGACGGCCACAGGGGAGCCTTCGGATCGACGATCGTGATGGCGAACGTCGCGGTCGCGAGCAGCACGCGACAGAACGAGATCACCTTCTCGGTCGGGGAAATCCCTCCGAGGGTGAGCGTCGCATCGGTATCGAGCAGCCTATGTCGGAACGCGGATCGCATGAGTCGGCCCTGAGAATCCTGCAGGGCGAAACAGCAAGCCACATGCCACGTTCCCGTCGCGGTCTGCTTGCGATATCGCCACGGGCGATCACGGCAAACACGCACGAAACGGAAAATCGGCACGTGCGCCCAACCGCCACCGCCCAGCACCCAAGCGCCACCGTCGCCCGCTCCAGGAGATAGACCATTGGGCGGTCGTGGCCAACCCGGGGCAGCAGAATCACTCGACCGCGACGATCGCGATCCCCGCACTGTCGGCCGCACGTACAAGCTCCTCGCGGTCGATCATGAGCGTCTTCCCTGCCTCGAGCGCGAGCACCCGCGCCCCGACCTCGCGCATGACCTCGATCGTCGTCAGCCCGACCGCTGGCACGTCGAAACGGAGATCCTGGCCCGGCTTGCTCACCTTGACGACGGTGACGCCGCCGCGGCCGAGCTCGCCGCCGCGCCGGATCGCGACGTCGGTGCCCTCGAGCCCTTCGACGGCGATGACCGTTCGCCGCTTCACCACGACGCTCTGCCCGATCTCCCAGCGGCCGACGTCGCGTGCGACCTGCAGCCCGAAGCGAATGTCTTCCCACTCGCGGGTCTTCGGCGCCTTCCGCGTGAGCGTGCCGACCGATGGCACGAGGTCGCCGAGAAAGAGCGTCGACGCGACGATCGTGATGCCGTCGTGCTCGAGCTCGGCGGCGACCCCGCGCAGCAGGACGTCGTCGCGGAGACTCCGCGTCTTTGCGATGAA
Source organism: Binatia bacterium (assembly GCA_039917665.1). Taxonomy (GTDB): domain Bacteria; phylum Desulfobacterota; class Binatia; order UTPRO1; family UTPRO1; genus UTPRO1. The sequence continues at coordinate 50,175 of JBDSJB010000375.1, read as the reverse complement.
CGCGGCGCCCCGAAAGTCGGGGCGGAAGTCGGAGAGCTGGCGGGGCTTCCGAATCCCACCCGCCATGACCGCGCGCTGCACGCCCGCTTGCTTGAAGACCCGAATGATCTTCCCGAGCTCGCCCACACGGACCCAGGTGAGCTGCGAGACGAGGTTGGCGATCTCGTCGGGCGTCTCGTTCTGGTGGGCGACGGCGATCACTTCGACGCCGGCGCGCCGTGCGGCCTCCGCGAACAGCAACGGGAAGCGGCCGTTCCCGGCGATCAGCCCGATGCGCTCAGGCGTCGCCATCGTCGTCGCTCGCCGATCCCGCCCGACCGGCCGGACAGAGGCCGCGCTGCGAGGCGGCGATGAAAGCCAGCATGCGGCCGACGTCGCCGTCCTCGCCGAGCTCGGCCACGGCGCGGGCGCGCGCCTCGGCAACCGGCACGTCGGAGTCGAACACGATTCGGTAGGCCTGCTTGATGAGGCGAATCCGAGCGGCGTCGAAGCCGCGGCGGCGAAGCCCGATCACGTTCAAGCCGCGAATGCGCGCGCGGTCGCCGGCGGCGTTGCAGAACGGCGGAACGTCGTGCGTGACCATCGCGCCGCCGCCAATCAGCGCGGACTCGCCAATGCGCGTGAATTGGTGCACGGCGGCGAGACCACCCACCATCACGAAGTCCTCGAGCGTCACGTGGCCGGCGAGCGCACAACTGTTGGCGAGGATGCAGCGGTTGCCGACGTGCGAGTCGTGGCCGACGTGGGAGTAGTTCATGAACAAGTTGTCGTCACCGACGCTCGTGAGCATGCCGCCGCCGGTCGTGCCGGGGTTCAGCGTCGCGAACTCGCGGATCAGGTTGCGGTCGCCGATGACGAGACGGCTCGGCTCGCCGCGATACTTCAGATCCTGCGGCTCCGCGCCGACGCTCGCGAATTGGAAGATGCGGTTCGCGACACCGATCGTCGTATGCCCGTCGAGCACCGCGTGCGGTCCGATCGTCGTGCGGTCGCCGATCTCGACGTGCGCGCCGACGACGGCGTACGGGCCGACGGTGACGTCGACGCCGAGGCGGGCGCCGGGCGCGATCACGGCCGTCGCGTGGATGCCGGCTGGCGCGGCGATCTCCGCAACCTGGAACTCGATCTCGGCGGCGATGGCCGTCTCGACCCGGACACGGCCGCGAAAGCGCCAGCGGCCGGGCTCACGCGCGATCACGCGCACCTCGAGCTCGAGGACGTCACCGGGCACGACGGGGCGCCGAAAGCGGACGCGCTCGAGGCCGCGCACCCGCAGCGTAACGCCAGCGGCTGGTGGGGGCGTCGTACGCGCGACCAGGATCGCGCTCGCCTGCGCCAGGGCCTCGCACAGGAGGACACCCGGCATGACGGGTCGGGTCGGAAAATGGCCCGCGAAGAACGGCTCCCCGGCGGTGACGCCCTTGCGGGCGACGAGGCGCGCGCCGTCCTCGAAGGCGACGACGCGGTCGATCAGGCGAAAGGGGTAACGCTGCGGCAGCAGGCGGGCGAGGAGCGCGGCGTCCACCGCCTCCCCGTCCGTCGTCATGCCCGGCTCTGCGTTGCCGTTGTCACGCATGGCGCGTGACTCGCGCCAACTCAGTGCTTCGCGTCGAAGGCCTTGATGACCGACTCGGTGATGTCGATCGACTTCGACCCGTAGAGCACGGAGCTGCTCGAGTTCTCGAGGATCACGGTGTAGCCCTCGCGCTCGCCGATCTCCTGGATCACGACGGCGAGGTCCTTCAGGATGCTGCCGGTGAGCTCCTGGTCCTTCTTGCGGAGCTCCGCGTCGGAATCCTCGAGCTTGCGGCGTAGATCGCGACGGCGGCGCTCGAAATCCTCCATCTTGGTCTTGCGCTGATCGTCGTTCAGCACGGCGCTCTTCTTGTCGAGGTCTTCCTTCAGGCGATCGAGCGAATCCTTCTCGCTCTTCAGGCCGTTCTGCATTTTCTCGAACTCGCCCTTGAACTGGTCTTTCGCCTTCTTACCCGACGACGATTCGTTCAGAGCGCGCTGCAGGTCGACGATGCCGACCTTGAAGTCGGCCGCGACCGTCGGAAGTGCCGGCAGCGCGAGTGCCAGCATCATCGAGCACGTCAGGGTCAAACGGGTGAAACGCGTCATGTGGGTCGTCTCCTTGCGACGGTTGGTAGCGCTTAGAGGGGAGCGCCGAACGAGAAGAGCACGACGGACGTCTTGTCGTCCCGCTTCTTGTTGAGTGGAATGCCGAATTCGATACGGATCGGTCCGAGCGGCGATTGCCACCGGACACCCGCGCCGGCCGCGTAGCGCATGTCGGTGATGTCCCAACCGTCTTCATCGAGCCACGAGTTGCCGGCGTCGAAGAACACGACGCCCTTCAGCCCGAGCGGCTCGACGATCGGGAAGATGATCTCGTTGTTGACGATCAGCTGGCGGCTACCGCCGATCGGATCGGTGTTGATCTCGTTGCCTTGCGGCTCGAAGACCGGCTCACGCGGACCGAGGGTGCGGGTCTTGAAGCCGCGCACCGAGTTGATGCCGCCCGGAAAGTAACGCTCGAAGAGCGGCAGCTCGTGCCCGCTGTCGCCGCGATCACCGCGGCCGAAGCCGATCTGGCCGCCAATCGAGTAGACGAACGTGCCCCACGAGGGCGATTTGTAGAACGGGAAGTAGTGGCGCGTCTTGGCGTCGACCTTGAAGAAATCGCTTTCGCCCCCGAGGCCGGCGTATTCGAACGAGATTTCCTGTGCGGACCCGCGCGTCGGATCGAAGAAGTTGTTGAGCGTATTGCGCGAGAGGATGGGACGAATCGAGCTGGTGAGGCTTCGGCCCTCTTCCGCGACGACGCTCGGCGGCGAGCGTCGGTTGATGTCGGTGATCTCGGCGTCCTCGAGGCGGTACTCGGCACCGATGCGGACCTCGTCGAGCGACCAGGTGTTGAAGAATTTTTCGTAGCCGAGCGCGGTCAGCGGGTAGAGCATCCGGACGCCGACGCCGGTGCCGCCGCGGGTGAAGTCGTCGTAGTCGAGGCGCCAACGAAAGCCGTCGACCGTCGTGTTGAGCGGAATGTTGAACAACCAGGGCTCGGTGAAGCTCGCGATGAAATTCTGGCGGCGGCTGCCGAAGTCGGCGTTCAACACGGCGCGCTGCCCGCGCCCGAAGAGGTTGTTCTCCTGGACGCGCGCGTTGAAGAGGAGGCTGTCGGCCGAGCTGAATCCGGCGCCCGCGGTGAGCGAGCCGGTCTGCCCTTCTTTCACGTCGACCTGGAGATTCAGCTTCTCCTCGCTCCGCCCACGTTGGGTGGTGAGGTTGACCTCCTGAAAGAAGCCGAGGCGGTTCAGCGAATCGCGGCTCTTCTTGAGCTTGGTGCCGGAGAAGCGCTCCTGCTCCTGGACCTTGAGCTCTCGGCGCAGGACCTTGTCGCGGGTCTTGGTGTTGCCGGTGATCAGGATCTTGTCGATCGTGACCTCGGGGCCCTTGTCGATCTTGTAGGCGATGTCGACGACCTTCCGGTCCTGGTCGATCTCGGTGTCGGGCTCGATGTTCACGAACGCGTAGCCGACGTCGCCGTACTTGTCGGTGACCTTCAGGATGTCCTGCCTCAGCTTGCTCGAGCGGAAGGTGTCGCCCGTGGTGAGGTCGAGGCCCTTGTCGAGCTCGAGGTCGTCGCGGACGTCGCCCTTGAAGCTGATGGCGCCGACCTTGAACTGATCGCCCTCGGCGACCTTGATCGTGACGTAGAGGCCGTTGTCGCGGCGCTCGACCTTGGGCTCGTCGACGCGGACGGTGATGTAGCCGTCGTCGTAGTAGAACGCCGTGAGGCGCTCGGTGTCCGTCTTCAAAGCGTCGGCGTTCAAGACGCCGGCGCCGGTGAAGCGCGAGATCAGATTCTCCTCGCTGGTGGTCATCACGCGCTTCAGCTTGCGGTCGCTGAACGCGGTGTTGCCCTCGATCTCGATCTCCTGGATGCGGACGATCTTGCCTTCGTCGACGACGTAGGTGAGCGCGATCTCGTTCGCACCGGCAGCACCGGGCTCAATCTTGGGCGTGATGGTGGCGTCGAGGTAACCCTTTTCCTCGTACAGCTTCTTGGCGTCGGCGACGCCCTTCCGCATCTTCTCGGCGTCGAGGATGGTGTGCGGACGCACTTTGAGCGCAGCCTCGACGTCTTCGCTGCGGAGCTTCTTGGTGCCTTCGATCGCGACGGTCGAGATTTGCGGCCGCTCGCGCACGGTGAAGACCAGGACGTGGCCGATCGATTCCTCGCGGCGTTCGACCTCGACGTTCTCGAAGAAGCCCATCGCGTAGATGGCGCGAACGTCGGTGTCGATCATCGCGCGATCGAGCGGCTGCCCGACGCGGCTCTGGATGTGGATGCGAATCGCTTCCTCGTCGACGCGAGCGTTGCCCTCGACGCGGACGGCGGCGATGCCTTCGCCGTGCGCCGCGACTCTGGTCGCGGGCGCCTTGGCCGGCGGCGACTTCACCGTGGGTGGCCGCGCTGCAACGGGCGTCGCCACGCCGATGCCGGCGAGCGACCACGCCAGAAGAGCCGGCACGATCAGAAACCTCCGCATCCCCACCTCCCCACGCTTGCGCATCTCAAACGGCAGCCGCGTGCGCCACGTCGGAGACGATCCGACCGGCGGTCAGCCGCAGCGTTCGATCCATCGCGCCCGCGAGGCTCACGCTGTGCGTCACGACGACGAGCGTGATGGCGCGCTCGCGATTGAGCTCCATCAAAAGACTCTGCACGCCTTCACCCGTCACCGGATCGAGGTTGCCGGTCGGCTCGTCGGCAAGGACGGCGCGCGGCTCCTGCACGATCGCGCGCGCAACGGCGACGCGTTGCTGCTCGCCGCCCGAGAGCTCGCCCGGCCTGTGATCGAGCCGCTCCGCGAGACCGACGCGTTCGAGCAACGCGGTGGCGCGACGGCGCGCGGCCTCGGTGGCGGTGCCTGCGATGAGAGCCGGCATCATGACGTTCTCGAGCGCCGTGAAATCCGGCAGCAGGTGATGGAATTGAAAGATGAACCCGATTTCCCGATTGCGGAATTGCGCGAGGTCGCGATCGCTCTTGCTCGTGAGATTGTCACCGTCGAACCACACCTCGCCCCCCGTCGGCCGATCGAGCGTGCCCAGAATGTGGAGCAACGTACTCTTTCCCACTCCGGACTCCCCCACGATCGCCACCCGCTCGCCTGCGCCGATCTCGAGGTCGAGATCGGTGAGCACCCGCACCACGCGCGGACCATCGACGTACTCCTTGGAGAGGTTCCGGAGGGCAATCAATGGCGCCTACTCGTAGCGGATCACCTCCACGGGCGCCAGTCCTGCGGCCTGCCGCGCGGGGTAAATCGTCGCGAGCAGGCAGATGACGACCGACACCAGCGCGACCGTCGCGAAGTTCTCCCCATACACCCGGACGGGGAGCGTCGAGACGTAGAAGACGTCCTTCGGCAGCTCGACGAATTGGTAGCGCGCGAGCACCCAACAGCCGGCGTACCCGCCGATCACCCCGAGCAGCGTGCCGACGGTGCCGATGATCAGGCCCTTCAGCATGAAAATGCGGGCGATGCTCCGATCGGTTGCGCCCATCGACTTCAGGATGGCGATGTCCTTCCGCTTTTCCATCACGACCATGATGAGGGTCGCGACGATGTTGAAGGCGGCGACCAGCACGATGAGCGTCAGGACGATGAAATAGACGACCTTCTCGAGCTTGAAGGCGAGGAAGAGGTTGCGGTTGACCTCCATCCAGTCGCGGGCCCGGTACGGCGTGCCGAGGGTCTGCTCGAGCTGGCGGGCGATGTCCTCGGAGGCATACAGGTCGTTGACTCGGATCTCGACCCCCGTGATCGCGTTGCCGAGGCCGAAGAACTTCTGGGCGTCGGCGAGCCCCATATACAGGAGGCCGGAATCGTAGTCGTACATGCCGGAGTCGAACGTCCCGGCGAGCACGAAGCGCTTCACCTTCGGGATCGGTCCGACCGGTGACGGAGTGCCGAGCGGCGACACGACGCTGACCGGGTCGCCGAGGGCGAGCCCGAGCTGTTTCGCGAGCTCCCCGCCGAGGATGATGCCCGTGAGCGTCGTCGTGTCGACGCGGCCGTCCTTGTTGGCGTCCGTGTCGGTACCTTCGATCGGCACCTCGAACGGAGCCCCGAGGCCGGCGAGCGAGCCGCTCGTCATATGGGCCTTCAGGTCGATCACGGCTTCTTCTTGCTCGGGTGGAACGCCGCGGACGACGACGCCCGACACGCTTTGCCCGCTGCTCACCATCACCTGGCTGTAGATGAGCGGGGCCGCGGCGGCGACGCCGGGCGTGTCGCGCACCTTCTGCACGATCTCGTCCGGGTTCGCGATCGTGCCCGCGTACGAGACGAGCACGATGTGCGGATTGAAGCCGAGGATGCGATCGCGCAGATCCTCTTCGAAACCCGTCATCACCGCGAGCACGATGTTCAGCGTCATGACGCCGATCATCACGCCGACGATCGAAATCATCGTGATGAGCGAAATGAACGCTTCCGAGCGTTTGGCGCGCAGGTAGCGCAGCCCCACCATCCATTCCCAAGCCACCGGAACCGCCTTTTCGCTTTAGCGCCGCTCCGGGCGGAGCTGCGGAAACAAGATCACGTCGCGAATCGACGGTGAGTTGGTGAGCAGCATTGCGAGTCGGTCGATGCCGATCCCCTCGCCCGCCGTCGGCGGCATGCCGTGCTCGAGCGCGCGGACGTAGTCCTCGTCCATCGCGTGGGCTTCGACGTCGCCCCCGGCCTTGGCGCGGAGCTGCATCTCGAAACGGGCCCGTTGCTCGGCGGGATCATTCAGCTCGGAGAACCCGTTGGCGAGCTCGCGGCCGCCGATGAAGAGCTCGAAGCGATCGACGATCGCGGGGTCGCGATCGGACGAGCGTGCGAGCGGCGACACCTCGACGGGATACTCGGTGATGAATGTCGGCTGGATGAGCTCGGCCTCGCCGGTCTTCTCGAAGAGCTCGATCAGCACCTTGCCGTAGGGCGCGTCGGCGGGGACCGGAATGCCGTGGGTCGCGGCGTACGTGCGGAGCGTCGCTTCGTCGTCGACCGCGGCGCGCGCGATCCCAGTGTACTGCGCGACCGCGTCCTTCACCGTGAGTCTGGTCCAGGGGGGCGTGAGATCGATGGTGTGGTCGCCCCACGGGATCACGAGGCCGCCGGTCAGCTGCTGCGCGAGCTCGGCGAAGAGCGTCTCCGTCACGTCCATCAGGTCCGCGTAGTTCGCGTACGCTTGGTAGAACTCGAGCATGGTGAACTCGGGGTTGTGCTCGGTCGACATCCCCTCGTTCCGGAAATTGCGGTTCAGCTCGAACACGCGATCCATCCCGCCGACGACCAGGCGCTTCAGGTAGAGCTCGGGCGCGATGCGCAGGTAGAGGTCGAGGTCGAGCGTGTTGTGATGCGTGACGAAGGGGCGCGCGAGCGCGCCGCCGGCGATCGCCTGCATCATCGGTGTTTCGACTTCGAGGAAGCCGCGCGCCGTGAAGAAGCTGCGGAGGCCCTGCAGCAGGAGTGCGCGCTTGCGGAACACCTCGCGCGTCTCGGGGTTGGCAAGAAGATCGAGGTAGCGCTGCCGGTAGCGGCGCTCGACGTCTTGGAGGCCGTGCCACTTCTCGGGCAGCGGTTGGAGGGCCTTGGCGAGATAGTGCACGGCGGCGGCGCCGACTGTGAGCTCGTTCGTTTTGGTGCGAAACAGGCGGCCTTCGACGCCGACGATGTCGCCGAGATCGAGCTGGCGAAAGCGCGCCCACGCGTCGTCGCCGACCTCGGCGCGCTGCACGTAGATCTGGAGCCGTCCGGTGGCGTCCTGCATGTGGACGAAGGCGGCTTTGCCGAAATCGCGAATCGCCATCAGGCGCCCCGCGAGCGTCACGGCGACGGGAGTCGCCTCCAGTGCCTCGTTCGGCGTGTCGTTCCAGCGCTTCAAGAGGTCCGCCGCGGTGTCGCGCGGCCGAAAATCGTTCGGATAGGGCGCGCACCCGAGCCGCACGAGCTCGGCGAGCTTCCTTCGGCGGACGAGTACTTGCTCGTGCTCCGCGTCCATCTCGTTCGTATGCGGGGATTCAGGGCGAAAGACAAGCGAGGCAGCGCACATGGCGCGTACCCTCGCTTGAACGCCTGGGACCTTTACCTTATGAGCTGCAGGGGCATGCTGACTGCCTCGTGGCGACCGGCGCTGATCGCGCTGAATCTGGTGTTGCTCGCGATGATCGCGTTCTTCGCCGCGCGTATCGCGAGCGGAATCGTCGCCGCGCGCCTCGCCGTCGCGCCGCCGCGTGCGGTCGCTGCGGCACCGTCGCAGGTCGCGTCGGCCGCGGTCGATCCCGAGGCTGCGTACGCCGTCATCGCCGAGCGCGACGTGTTCAATAGAGTCAAAGGCGCGTCGACCGAGCGCGCGAGTGGCGCCGCCGAAACCTTCAAGCGCACCGATTTGAATCTCAAGCTCTGGGGCACGGCGCTCGGACACGAGCCGTCGCAATCGTTCGCCATCATCGAAGACCAAGCGGCGCGCCGACAGATGCTGTACCGGGTCGGCGACACGGTGATCGAGGTGGCCACCCTCGCCCGCGTCGAATGGGATCGCGTCATCTTGGAGCGCGACGGCGCCGAGGAGGTCCTCGAGATCTCGTCGGCCCGCGCGAGTGGCAAGGACGCCGCGCCTGCTGCCGGCGGCGCGCCGGCCAGCGACCGCATCCGCAAGACCGCCGACAACAAGTTCGTGATCGATCGCCGCGAGCTCGAGCAGACGGTCGCCAACATCAACGAGGTGTTCACGCAGGCGCGCGCGGTCCCGTTCTTCCAGGATGGCAAGACGGTCGGCTTTCGCGTGTTCGCCATCAAGCCGGGCTCGGTCTTCGAGAAGATCGGGCTGCAGAACGGCGACGTCATCAACCGCGTGAACGGCGTCGAGCTCACCGATCCCACCAAGGCCATCTCGCTCTTCACCGAGCTGCAGAACGAAGGGCACATCGCCGTCGACTTGCAGCGCAACAAACAAAGCAAGAATTTTTCCTACGAGATTCGCTGACCCGTACGGGCGGGGCGAGAGGCGGTGACAGTGGCAGCACGGGTAGCCAGAGCAACGAAGCCGCTGGTCGGAAGACTGACCGGTTGCCTCGCCGCCGTCGTCGGCGCGACGATTCTCGTCGCGGCCGCGCGCGCCGCCGATGACGAGACGCCAGCCGTCGTGCGGACGCCGACGAGCGTTGCCGGCTCGCCGTCGGGCGCGGGTCCTGCCATCGTCGAGAGCGACGGCGAGCGCTACATCACGATGGACTTTCAGGACGTCGACATCGCCGTCCTCGTGAAATTCATTGGCGAGATCACCGGCAAGAACTTCGTGATGGACGAGCGCGTCCAGGGCAAAGTCACCGTGGTCTCGCCGACGCGCATCACCCCCGACGAGGCCTACCAGGTCTTCCAAGCGGTGCTGCAGGTGAAGGGCTTCACGACGGTGCCGAGCGGCGCCGCCGTCCGCATCATTCCGACCAAGGACGCGAAAGCTACGAGCCTCCGCACCGTCGACGGCCAAGCCCACGCGCCGAGCGAGGAGTACGTGACGCGGCTCGTGCCGCTCCACCAGGTCGACGTGGCGGACATCATCGGCGTGTTGCAGCCGATGGTCTCGGCCGACGGCCTCGTGACGGGTTACCCGCAAACGAACGCGCTCATCCTCGTCGACTCCGCCGCCAACGTGGAGCGCTTGAGCAAGCTCGTCCTCGAGCTCGACGTCGCGAGCTCGCGCCGTCAGACGGCGATGCTGAGCCTGCGGTACGCCGCGGCCGGGGAGCTCGCGGAAACCGTACAGGCGGCGCTCGAGGAGCGGAACGCGCCGGCGGCCCCACCGGCGGGCGGCAAGCCCGCGGCGAGCGCGCAGCTGAAGGCCTTCAAAATCACCGCCGACGACCGCACGAATACGCTGATCGTGAGCGCCCCACCCGACCAGCTGCAGCAGATCAAAGCGCTCATCGAGCGCCTCGACGTGCCGCTGCCACCGGGCAGCGGACGCGTGCACGTCTACTACCTGAAGTTCGCGGACGCTGAGGACATGCTGCCGGTACTGCTCGACGTGACGGGCGCGGCCGGCGGCTCGTCGGCGGGCGGCCGTGCGCAAAACCGTCAACCGAACCAGCAAGGCGGCGTGAATCAGCAGGGACGGAATCGCCGGTCGACCGGGAGCAGCCTGCGGCGCTCATCCCAGAACCGCCAGCAGCGCCAGCCGAACCCCGCGGGTGGACAGGCACCGCAGGGACAGCAATCGGCGATCGACTTCTCCGGTGACGTCCGCATCACGGCCGACCCGGCCACCAACGCGTTGGTCGTGGCCGCGGCGCCCGAGGATTTCGCCATCATCAAAGGCGTGATCGAGAAGCTCGACATCCGCCGCCGCCAAGTCTACGTCGAGGCGATCATTCTCGAGGTGACCGTCGACCGCACGCGTGCGCTCGGCATCGAGCTGCAAGGCGGGTTGGGTCTGCCGAACGGTGTCGGCCTCGGTCGCACTAACCTCGGTGGCATCAACAGCGTCCTCACCAATCCCGCCAACTTGTCGGGCTTGGTGCTCGCGGCCTTGTCGGAGCAGACGGTGACGTTGCCGGACGGGACGAAGGTCCCGGCGCAGGCGGCGCTTCTCCGCGCCCTCGACAGCACCAACGACGTCAACATTCTCTCGGCGCCGAATCTGTTGACCACCGACAACGAGGAAGCGGAGATCGTGGTCGGCCAGAATGTGCCGTTCGTCGCGAGCCGAGCTACGAGCGAGACCAATCTCTCGAACACCTTTGCCACCATCGAGCGCGAGGACGTCGGCATCACGCTGCGGCTGACGCCCCAGATCTCCGAGGGGCAGATGGTGCGCCTCTCCCTGTTCGAGGAGGTCTCGGCGATCGTGCCGAATCCGTTGCTGGATGCGAACGAGGTCGGACCGACCACGACGGTGCGGAGCGCCAGCACCACGATCAACGTCCGGAACGGTCAGACCATCGTCATCGGTGGCCTCATTTCCGACGCGATCAACTCGCAGCAGAGCAAGGTACCATTCCTCGCGGACATCCCCGTCATCGGGAACCTCTTCAAGACCAACTCGGGCAACAAGAACAAGATCAATCTCCTGATCTTCTTGACGCCGCACATCATCAAGGACGAAGCGGACGCCGCCGAGGTATCGATTGCCGAGCGCGATCGATTCCGCGGCCTCATGGATCAGTCGGCGCCGCGCCGCCACCCCGATCCCCTGGACATGCCCTCCTTCAATCTGCCGGAGGATCGCGAGCTGCCCGTCGGGGAGCCGGGTGCGGGGATAGTGCCGGAACCGGGTCCGGCGTTGCCGGGTGAGCTCGAGCTCTCGGCGATCAACGTCGATCGCCGAAAGGATGGCGCGGCGATCAATCTGACGATGGCGGGTACGCCGACGCGGGTCGCCCACTACACGTTGGAGGAGCCGGGGCGCATCGTCATGGACGTGTTCGGCGACAGCAACAAGCGGGCGAAGGTCGAGTTCATCAAGGTCACGGATCCGCTCGTCCGCCGGGTGCGGGTTGCCCATCACGCCGGGAGAATGCGGCTCGTGCTCGACCTCACGACCTCCGATGTCCCAGCCTATGACCTCGTGACGCGCGGTGGTACGGTCACGTTGTCGCTCGGCGCGGCCCGTCCCGAGGCCACGACAACCGCCGAGCACTGAGCGCTCATGGTCACTTCGGCACGTCCGTCCTCCGGCACGCGGCCATCCGCAGGCCTCCCGTCGTCTTCGACGGTCGGTGGGCTGCCGATGGCGAGCCTCGAGGACGCCGTCCGCGCCCGCGCCGAAGAGTACGAGCTACCCTTCCTCCCGCGCATCGCGGTGAGTGACGTCGATGCCGATCTGCTGGCGGCGCTCCCCATGCAGTTTGCCCGTCGGAATCTCGTCCTGCCGCTCCGGCGCGAGGACGGCGAGGTCGTGATCGCGATCGGCGACCCGCGCGCGCTGGCACCGCTCGACGACTTGCGCGTGCTGTACGGCGCCCCGACGCGTCCGGTCGTAGTGCCCCCCGCGGCGCTCACCGAAGCCATCAATCGGGCGTACGACCTCGCCTCCGGCAGCGCCGCCGATCTCATGGGCAATCTCGAGGAGGAGCGACTCGATCTGATCGCCAACGAGCTCGAGGAGCCGCGCGATCTGCTCGAAGCGAGCGACGAGGCGCCGATCATCCGGCTGGTGAACTCGCTGCTGTTCCAGGCGGTGAAGGATCGGGCGAGCGACATCCACATCGAGCCGTTCGAGCGTCAGCTCACGGTCCGGTTCCGGATCGACGGCATCCTTTACGACGTGATCTCGCCGCCGAAGCGCTTCCAGCCCGTCATCATCTCGCGCGTCAAGGTCATGGCCGGGCTCGACATCGCCGAGAAGCGCCTGCCTCAGGACGGCCGCATCCGCACCAAGGTCGCCGGCAAGGACATCGACGTCCGCGTGTCGGTGATCCCGACCGCGTTCGGCGAGCGCGTCGTGCTCCGTCTGCTCGATCGCGCCAGCACGTTGCTCGGTCTCGAAGAGCTCGGCCTCACGGGCCGGAACCTCGCGTACGTCGATCGCCTCATTCGCCAGAGCCACGGCATCATCCTCGTCACCGGCCCGACCGGCAGCGGCAAGACGACCACGCTCTATGCCGCGCTCTCCACCATCAACTCGACCGAGCGCAACATCATCACCATCGAGGACCCGATCGAGTACCAGCTGGAGGGCGTCGGCCAGATGCAGGTGAGCCCGAAGATCGACCTCACGTTCGCGAACGGCCTGCGTTCGATCCTGCGCCAGGATCCCGACGTCATCATGGTCGGCGAGATCCGCGACAGCGAGACGGCCGAGATCGCGATCCAGGCCGCGTTGACTGGTCACCTCGTATTCTCGACGCTCCACACCAACGATTCCGCCAGCGCCGTCACGCGGCTCGTCGAGATGGGCACCGAGCCGTTCCTGGTATCGTCGTCGGTGCTCGCGGTGATGGCGCAGCGGCTGCTGCGGCGCGTCTGCGACCAGTGTCGACGTGAGCTGCGTCCGACCGCCGAGCTCCTGGCGGAGGTGGGGCTGACGAGCGAGCAAGCGGCCGGCCGGACGCTCTACACGGGCGGGACCGGGTGCGCGGCGTGCAAGAACACCGGGTATCGCGGTCGAACGGGCATCCACGAGCTGCTCGTCGTGGACGACGAGATCCGCGGGCTCATCATGAAGAACGCGGACGCCTCCGCGATCCGCCGAGCGGCTGCTGCCGCGGGCATGGTGACGCTCCGCGAGGATGGCGCGTCGAAGATCTTGGCTGGCGAGACGACCATCGAAGAAGTGATGCGCGTCACGCAAGAAGATCTGCTGTGAGCGCAGAGCCGCGGCGGCGCTGATGCCGCTCTACGCGTATCGCGGTCTCGACACCGGTGGCCGTGCCGTCGGCGGCGTCGTCGATGCGGAGAGTCCGCGCGGAGCGCGCATCAAGCTCCGGAAGACGGGGGTCTTCCCGACCGATCTGAACGAGGAGCAGCGCGGTGCCGGTCCGACCGTCGCGGTGCTCGCGCGCCGAGCCGAACGGATTCCCGCGGCCGAGCTGGCGGCAATCACGCGGCAGTTCTCGACGCTGGTGGCGGCCGGTCTGCCGCTCGTCGAGGCGCTCGGTGCGCTCGCCGAGCAAGCCGAGCGGCCCGCGCTCTCGCGGGTCCTCTCGCAGGTGCGGCAAGAGGTCACCGAAGGCGCGTCGCTCGCCGAGGCGCTCGGGCGCCATCCCCGGCTCTTCGCGTCGCTCTACGTGAACATGGTGCGCGCCGGCGAAGCGAGCGGCGCGCTCCACGTCGTGCTGGCCCGGCTCGCCGACTACACGGAGAACCAAGCGCGGCTGCTCGGCAAGGTGCGGAGCGCCCTCACCTACCCGGCGATCATGCTCCTGCTGAGCATGACCATCCTCTTCTTTCTCTTGTCGTATGTGGTGCCGAAGGTGACCCGCATCTTCCAGGAAACGCACCAGCAGCTGCCGCTGCCGACGCGGTTCTTGCTCGGGCTGTCCGATTTCGTGGCGCAGTGGTGGTGGCTCCTCCTGATGCTGATCGCCGGGATCGCGGTCGGGGTCAGCCGTTGGGCCAAGACGCCCGCCGGGCGCGACCGCGTCGACCGGCTGACGCTCGCGGTGCCCTACTTCGGCCGGCTCGCGCAGAAGCTCGCGGTCGCCCGTTTCGCCCGCACGCTCGCGACGCTGCTCGCGAGCGGCATCGGGCTGCTGCCCGCGCTCGACATCGTGAAGAGCATCGTCGACAACACCGTGCTGACACGCGCCATCGAGCGTGCGCGCGACGCGATCCGCGAAGGCCAGAGCATCGCGCCGCCGCTCCGCGAGAGCGGGCTCTTTCCGCCGCTCGTCGTCCACATGGTGGCCGTCGGTGAGCGCAGCGGCCAGCTCGAGGAGATGCTCGGCAAGGCGGCCGACGCGTACGACGACGAGGTCGAGAACGCGGTCGTCGCGCTCACGACGATTCTCGAGCCGATCATCATCGTCTTCATGGGTGGCGTCGTGCTTTTCATCGTGCTCGCGATCCTGCTGCCGATCTTCGAGCTGAATCGCATCGTCAAATGAGCAGCGAAACGCGCCAACGAGTTGCGGCCTCCATGGCCTTCCACTAAGGAGATGCACGAATGAAAACCAAGAAATCGACGCGTCCCGCGAAGAAGTCTGCACGCGCTGCGAAGCCCACGCCGAGCACGCGCGCCGCCAAAGTCAACAAGGCTCGCGCGACGGTGAAAGCCGCGCCCGCGAAGAAGCCCGCAGCCAAAGCTGCCGTCGCGAAGAAGCCAACCGCTGCGAAGAAGCCGGCGGCCAGGGCCGCGACGGGTGCTAAGTATCGGCAGAGCGGCGCCCCCTGGTGGAAGGCGTTCCTGTAGACGGCACTGTCGCGAGCTCGGGCGCAAAGAGCGCGCATCCATCTCGGGTGCGCCGATGCGCCCCCTACATTGAGGCGACCGGGGCTCCTTGGTATCGTCCCGAAGTTGGAGGGCCTGTGATGCGGGAGCTTCGTCGGGGCGGACAAGCCGGATTCACGTTGATCGAGATCATGGTCGTGGTGTTCATCCTCGGCCTCTTGGTCACGCTCGTGGCGCCGCGCATCGTCGGCCGTACGGACGAAGCCCGCAAGGTGAAGGCGGTCGCCGACGTCAAGAAGATCGAAGAGGCGCTCCACCTCTACAAGCTCGACAACGGCATCTACCCGACCACCGACCAGGGCCTGCAGGCCCTGGTGACGCGCCCCGAGGGCGGCAACGTTCCGCGGCGCTGGAATCCCGACGGCTACCTGGAGTCGTTGCCCGTCGACCCGTGGGGCAATCCGTACGCGTTCTTGAGCGACGGCGACGCCTACGCGGTCAAATCGTACGGCGCTGACGGCTCGGAGGGCGGTGAAGGCAAATATGCCGACATCGACGGCCGGACGCAGCTCTGAGCCGACGGCCCGCGCGCGTCACGGTTCGTCCGGTTTCACCCTTCTCGAGCTGAGCGTCGTTCTCCTGATCCTCGGCATCGCGGCGAGCTTCATCGCGCCGCGTCTCCGCGATCCGGAGTCCCAGGCGCTCACCAGCAGCACGGCGCGGCTCGCGACCGCCGTCCGCTATCTCTACGACGAGGCAGCGTATCGACGGCTGCCGATGCGTCTCAACCTCGACCTCGACCAGCAGGTGTACTTCGTGACCGAGCTCGGCGGCGATCCGGACGATCCCGAGTTCGTGCCGTCGCGCTCGTCGCTGGCAAAGCCGACGGCGCTGCCCGACTCCGTGGCCTTTCGCGACGTCGTCTTGCCCGCGGTGGGCAAGGTCACCGAGGGCATCGTCTTCGCGCAATTCTCGCCCGACGGCTGGGCGGATCCGCTGGTGGTGCACCTGCGTGGACGCTCCGGGAACGAGACCACGATGGCGATCGAGCCGCTCACGGGTCGCACCCGCGTCGCGGACCGCTACGTGACGATCGACCGCGACCCGGAGCGGGAGCAGACCCGGCCGGGCGAGGCGCGTCAGGACGGCGGCAGCATGTTCCGGCGGAAGCACGATGACCGGCGTTGAGGGCCATCGCGGTTGCACGCTCCTCGAGGTGCTGGTCGCCGTGGCCGTGCTGGGCCTGGCGCTCGTGAGTCTTCTCGCGCTGCACGTGCGCAACATCGATCTCATCGCCCGTGATCAGCGGGTCACCGAGGCGACGCTCCTGGCGCGCGGCATCATGACCGAGGTCGAGGCTGGTCCCTTCCCCGATCTCGGCATGGAGGAAGGCGACTTCGAGCTCGACTACCCCGATCGCTATCCCGAGCTGCGCTGGGAGCGCGAGGTGACACCGACGCCGGTCCCGAACGTGCGCGAGGTGCGGGTGCGGGTGTTCCGTGGCGAGCTCGAGTCGGGCGACGACGTCACCCTCACCTACTACGTGCGGCGCAAATGAGGGCGACACGGCGCGAGGTCGCGGGCTTCACCCTGATGGAAGTGATGCTGGCGCTCGCCATCTTCGGGATCGTGACGACGATGCTCTACGGGACGTTCTCCCGGACGTTGCGCTCCAAGATGATCGCGGAGCAACGTGCAGACGTGACCCGGCTCGGGCGCGCGGCCGTCGGACGATTGGCCGACGAGATCGGCTCCGCCTACTACCCGGTCGGGCTTTCCGGCACCGCGATCTTTCGCGTGCTGAAGGGCGGCACCGAGGACGCCCCACTGGACTCGCTCGTCTTCACGGCGCTGTCGGCGCGGCCCGCGGGTCTCGACGGGCGCGGTACGGATCAGCGCATGCTCGCGTATTTCTTTCCGCGCGATCGGACCGGCCTCCGCCGCGACGGGAATATCGGTCAGGAGGCCGGCTCGGCGAGCGGCGACGACGGAAGCGTCGGGGCGCGGCCGGCCAATCGTGGCGGCACCGATCTCCTCGCCGACGATGCGGACGATTTTTTCGCAGCCTTCGGGCCGGCGCATCCGCCGATCCTCGGAACGAGCCCGCGGCGCCTGCTGCGCCGCGAGGCCACGATGATCGAGCGGCGCGCGCTCGACGACGCGCGTGCGACGGCTTTCCTCGAGGACGTCGCGAGCCTCGAGTTCGCGTTCTACGACGGCACGGAGTGGCGAGAGCTCTGGGACTCGGAAGATCCAAATTCGCGCCGTCTGCCGCGCGCCGTCCGCATCGACCTCGCGCTCTACGACGAGACCGGCGACATCCATCACTTCGCGACTGCCGTCGACATCCCGCTCAGCGACACGCCGGTCGGGCTCGGCTCACCGGGAGCGAACAGCACGCCGAAGCCGGCCAAGACCCCGCAGGGGTTGCGATGAGCGCGTTCGAGGGCGCACGCGGCTCAGGCAGACGCGAGAAGGAATCCGGCTTCGCGCTCTTGGTCGTACTGCTGGCGATCACGCTCCTCACGATCGTCGTGATCGAGTTCACCGACACGGCCCAGGTCGAGACGCACTTGGCACTCAGCGCGCGGAACGCATTGCAGGCGACGTACCTCGCCCGCTCGGGTGTGAACGTGGCCGAGGCGCTGGTCAGCCTCGACGGTCAGATCAGCCCCGGTAACGACAGCGCCTCCGACTATTGGGCGCGGCCGTTCCCGCCGCTGCCGATCGGCGACGGCTCGGTCGCGTTCCGGGTGCGCGACGAAGCGCGGTTTCTCAACTTCAACGACATCGTGAGCGCCGGCACCGTCCGGCAGGACCGCGTCGCCGTTTTCCGGCGCCTCTTCAAGGTCCTCGGCGTGGATGAGCGCATTCTGATGGCGGCCATCGACTGGGTCGACAGTGATTCGGCGCCGATCGTGACGCCGCCGGGTGCCGAGCAGCCCTACTATCTCGGCCTGACGACGCCGACGATCGTGCGGAACGGACCGCTGCTCACGTTGCGCGAGCTGCTGTTGGTCCGCGGCGTGACGCCGACGATCCTCGCGCGTCTCGAAGGATTCGTGACCGTCCTCCCGAACTCGAAGGAGCTCCGCGTGAACATCAACACCGCCCCCGCCGAGGTGCTGTATGCGCTCTCGGACGGCATGCTCGCCGACCCGGGTGTCGTCGATCGCCTGATCGCGACCCGCGAAACCGCGCCCTTCGACGGCGCGGGCGAGGCACTCAAGAGCGTGACGGGGCTCTCGGAGGCGCTCGGCGACGGCAGGGAGCTGATCGACACCGACAGCCCCTACTTCCGGATCGAGGCCGTCGGCGAGATCGGCGACGTCCGGCGCGGGGTCATCGAGGTCGTCCGCCGCGACAGCAAGCGGCTGCAACGCATCACCTGGACTCCCAGCAGCACGACGCTCGCCTTGACATCCCAACCCCCTTCCGATTTTCTCGCCACGTTGCCGTTGCTCGGCGACAGCTGACCGGATGCCGAATCACACGCTCGCGCTCGACATCGGCCCGCAGATGCTCCGGGCTGCCTTGGTGGAGCGGACGTTGCGGAGCCAACGCATCCTCGGCCTGTACGCCCATCCCCGCGGGGCGGGCGGCGACCTGGCGGCCGATCTGCGCGCGCTCGCCGTGCAGTACGGGATCGCCTGGGACGAGGTCGTGTCGGCGCTCCCGGGCGACACCGCTACGCACCGCATCCTCGAGCTGCCCTTCCACGATCGAAAGCGCCTCGATCAGACGGTGCCATTCGAGCTCGAGTCGCATTTGCCCTTCGAGCTCGACGACACGGTGATCGACTATCAGGTGCTAGGCACGCGGACGGACGGCATCAGCCACGTGCTTGCGGTCTCGGCGTCGAAGGTCGCCGTACGCGAGCACCTGGCCGCGCTCGCCGAGGCTGGCGTCGATCCGCGTCTCGTGGACTTGGCGAGCCTCGCCGCCTTGAACGTCGTGCGCGAAGCCGCCGCGGGACGTCCGGGACGGCTGGCGTTCGTCGGCCTCGATGCCGAACGCACGACGGTGGCGCTGCTCGCCGACGGTCGGTTGACCGGCCTGCGGGTGCTCAGCGTGGGCCTCGGCAACGGGGATCTCGAACGCTGCCTACGCGAGATTCGCTGGACGCTCTTGGCGCTCGCCGACGGCGAGGCGCTCTCCACTCTCTGGGTCGGGGGGGATGCCGCGGACACGCCGGGCGCGATCGCGGCGCTCGGCCGCACGCTCGGGACGACGCCGCAGAGCCTCGACACCTTGGCGCTCGCCGCGGTGCCGGTCGGACTCCGCGGCAAGCAAGCGGCGTTTGCGACGCCGCTCGGCTTGGCGCTCCGCCAGACCGGTGAGGCCGCTCCGTTCGGAGTCGATCTCCGGCGGGGCGAGTTCGCGTATCATCGCGAGCGTGAGGCGCTCTGGCGCGGCCTCTCCCGCGCCGGGATGTTGGCCGTCGCCGCGCTCGTCCTCATGGTCGTGAGCTTCTTCTTCGACGCGCGGCAGCTGGAAGCGCGGCGGGACGGGTTTCGTGCCGAGATCCGCTCGATCTTCTCCAGTGCCCTCCCTGCCGTCCGGAACGTGGTGAACGAGAAGGCCCAGCTGCAGAGCGAGATCGCCGCCCTGGAGAAGCAACGGAAGCTGTATGGCGGCCTCGCGCCGTCGGCCCCGCGTGCCGTGGACTGCCTGCGTGCGCTCACGACCGCCGTGCCACGCGAGGTGCCGCTCGACATCGACGAGCTCTCACTCGACGGAGAGACGTTGCGCGTCCGGGGCTCGACCCAGAGTTACGAGAACGTCGAGGCGCTGAAACGCGGTCTGGCGGCACGGCCGGAGTTTCGGAACGTCGAGACCAAGGACGTACGGGCGTCGGTCGACGGCCAGCGGGTCGACTTTCGGCTCAGCCTGGAAGTCGGCGGGGGTGATTCGTGAGCGCGCTGAACGATCTTCTCCGGCGTCTCTCCGAGCTCGTCGAACGGCTTTCGCCGCGTGAGCGCCTTTTGGTGGGCGTCGGCGTCGCCGCCGCAGTCGTCGTGTTGATCTGGGCGTTGGCGGGGTCCCTCGCCGAGCGGCGGGCGACCCTCCAGGCGCAGATCGTGGCGAGCGAGCGCGATCTCGGCGAGATGGTGCGTCTGCGTGACCGCTACCTGCAGCTCCACGCCGAGCGCGACGTCGTGCGGCGGAAGCTCGAGCGTGGCGGTACGGAGTTCTCGTTGTTCTCGCACCTCGAAGGGGTGACGCGGGACGTGGTCGCGCGCGACCGGATCGCGGCGATGAATCCCTCGACCCGCACCGTGGCCGAGGACCTCCAGGAAGAGGACGTCGAGATGCGGTTGTCTGGCGTGTCGCTGCGCGAGCTCGTGGCCCTCCTCTACCGCGTCGAGAAGACCGAGCTGCCGCTCCTCGTCAGCCGGATTCAGATGAAGAAGCGCTTCGATCAGCCCTACGTCTACGACGCGACGATGGTGGTGGGTCGTCTGCGGCCGGCGACGAGCAGCGCTCCATGACGACCGCCGCGGCCGGCGCGAGCACGCTCGAGCGGGTGCGGGCCCGCGCGCGTGGCTTGACGTCCGTCTTCGATGGTCGCACCGGCGGAAGCCGCCGGAGCCTCGTCGCCTACGCGGGCTACACCCTGCTGCTGTTCGTGCTGTGTTTCATCGCGACGTTCCCTCATGACCTACTGCTGCAACGGGCCCTCCGCACGGCGACGGCGAGCAGCCCGTTCCGGATCGAGACGGGTCCGGGAAGTCTCGGCTGGAGCCTCGGGTACGGCATCGAGTCACTGCGGATTCGCGGCAAGGCCGACGACGCCGAGCCACTGCTTCTCGCGGAGGCTCTGCGCTTCTCGCCGTCGCGGCTGGGGCTGCTCTTCGGGAACCCCTTTCCGCTCGGCATCGGTGCGGCGCTCTATGGCGGATCGATCCGTGCCACGGTCGACCCGCGTCCCGCGAGCTTTCGCGTGGACGCCGCGCTCGAGGGCCTGGATCTGTCGCGCTACACCGGGCTCCGGCCGTGGGTCGACGGCGTCGTACGTGGACACGTCGAGGGCACGGTGGCGCTCGACGGTGGCGGTCGCGGTCCCGCGGCGGCGACGGGTACGGTCGCGCTCAAGATTCCCGGGCTCGCGCTCGAAGGGGCGAAGGTGCGTGGGATCACCGTGCCGGACCTGCACTTCGGAGACGTGCACCTGATCGGCATCGTCAAGAACGGTCGCCTCGAGATCAGCGAGCTCGTGGCCGACGGTCAGGAGCTGGATCTCCGCGGTGAGGGCACCGTTCTGCTTCGCGATCCGCTCGACTCGAGCGTGCTCAGCCTCGACCTCACCATCACGCCGGACGCCGGGGCCACCGACGGGCTGAAGATGGTCGTCAACATGCTGCCCGGTAGCAGCGGCGCCGGTGGCGCGCGCCGGATCGCGCTCGGCGGGACGCTCGGCCGACCCGCCGTGCGCTGACCGACCTCGATTGCTATAGGCGGCACATGCCCGCTTACCTCGTACACGGAGTTCCGGACTCGCCCTCGATCTGGGAGCCGATTCGGCGCCAGCTCCGACGCACCGACATCGTGACGCCAACGCTGCCAGGGTTCGGCACCCCGCTGCCCGCTGGGTTCGGTGCGACGTGCGACGAGTACGTCGACTGGTTGGTCGCCGACATCGCCAAGCTGGGAGCGCCGGTCGACCTGGTCGGTCACGATTGGGGGTCGATCCTGGTGCTCCGCATCGCCTCGGTGCGGCCCGATCTCGTGCGGACGCTCGCGGCCGGTAGCGGTCCGCTCGACCTCGAATATCAGTGGCACGAGACGGCGGTGCTCTGGCAGACGCCGGAGATCGGCGAGCAGCTGATGACGATCTTCGGTGGCGAGCCGGCGATCGAGGCTCTGATCGCCGGTGGTGTTTCGCGAGCGTCCGCGACAGAGACGGTGGCGCGCATCGACGATCGCATGCGCAGCACGATCCTGAAGCTCTACCGTAGCGCCGTCAATGTGAACCAGCGCTGGGCACCCGATCTCGATGCCGTCCGCTGTCCGGCGCTCGTCGTGTGGCCGGTCGACGATCCGTTCGTCGATCGCCGGTTCGGTGCGCGGCTCGCCGCGCGCATCCACGGCGACCTTCTGGAGGTCGACGGCGGCCATTGGTGGCCCGTGGCCCAGCCCGAGAAGGTGGCGGCAGCGCTCGAGAAGCTCTGGGCGACCTGAACGCTCGACCACCAGAAACGAAAACGCCGGCCCCGAGTCGAGCTCGGGGCCGGCGCAATTCAGCTGAGGTTGGATCGAATCAGTGGCCAGAGCCGATGAGCTCGGCGATCGTGAACATGTCCTCGGAGGTCCCCTCTTTATCACCCATCGACCAATACCAGCCGGGCTCACCAGGGAAGCGCGCGCTCGGGAGCGCGGCCTTGGTAGCGTGCTCGAGCTGGATGTCGACCATCACGGCGGCCGAGGGGAACGGGGTGTCCTCTTCGTACTTCACCGGAGACCCAGGGAAAGCCTCTTTCCGCCACGAGAAGTTGTTGACCCAGATCTTCCAGAGCTCACCCGAGCGATCGTACATGTCGGCGTAGGCGATCGCGTAGACGTCCTTGTCAATGTACAGCACGCGCTTCGAGAACGCGTATTGGGGAAGCTTCGAGACGCCTTCGACGATGTAGACGTCGCGCTTCTCCCACTTGTCGTCGAACGCGAAGTCGGCGGCACCATCCGCCCATTTCACCGGGAAGTGGTCGCTGTGGAATGCGCCCAAGACTGGCTTCTCGCCCAGAAACTTCCAGTCCATCCATGCGAGCGCGCCGGCGTAACCGCCGTAGCTGTCCTGATCGGTGTCCTGACCGAAGAGCGCATCGGAGCGTTGCGCGGTGGACAAGCGGCGAACGCGGCGGAGCGAGGGCAAGTAAAGCCAGCTGTCATCCTGCTTGCCGGGATCGAGATAACGGTAATAGGTGAAGCCGACGCCCTTCAGATCGAACGGTTCGATGAGAGGGTGCAAGGTCTCTTTGTACTCGTAGCCTTCCTTGTTCGGGATCTCGGGTTTGGGGTCGACGTAGAGGCGGGCGACGTAGAAGAGCCGCCGGAAATGGTCGACCAGGAAGTGCCGCTCGACTTGGAGCGGTCGTTCGGTCGAGATCGGACCCGTATCGGCATCGAAGTTCCGGAGGTCGAGGTCGTCGAAGGCGATCGCGAACCGATAGTTTTGCATGATCTTCATCGCGACCAATGGATCCTTGGTGTCGATGCGCGGGAACGGTCGGCCGGCCACGTAGCCTTCGAGCTTGAGACCATCGGGGCTCATCTTCACCTGCGACGAGTATTTCTCAGTCGCTTCCACGAAGGCCTTGCGAAGCTGAATCTTCTGGGTGTCGGCGATGGTCATCGGCCAGCCCTTTTGGACCAGCCAGTACATCGCGGGCGAAACGAGATCTTTGACCTTGTCGGCGTTGGCCGGGGTGATCTTGTCCCCGACTTGCACGTCAGCGGTGGCGAGACCGCTCAACATGAGCACGGCGCCGAGCGCGGCTCCGACGATGCGCGTCGTCTGTCGTTGCATGGACATCCTCCTTGGTGGTTCGGGTGGTCGTCGTTCGAGTTACGCGTGCGACGCCTCGGTAGATCGACCCCCGCAGCTTCATCTCACCGACGCGCATCGACGTACGATCGCCATCGGAACGTTGACGTTCGTCGATAGCCCAGCACGTCGTTGGACGCAATCGACGGGACGGTGAAGACTATTCCGCGCGTGTGACGCAGCTTGTCGTAACCGCTGCTACTCGGGGCTGGTGGGATGCAGCGGCGGCGGGCCGTCGCGCTTGACGCGAAAAAGCACCAGCTGGTCGTTCGTCAGAATCTGTTCGAGCAATGGATCGGTTGCGGCGAGGTCGAGAAAACCGCCGTGATCGCGATCGCTCATCACGTACGCGCACGGCAGCCGGCGCGCGAACACGTCGGACGGTCGCGGCATCTTGCCGAGTGAGGCATCGACCCATGCCCAGTAGGCCTCGCGAAAGCGATTGCGGAGGTACGTCGGGTCGAGGCCGATCAAGTACGTGCTTTCGACGTTGTAGAAATAGAGCCACGGAAAATCGTCCCAGTCGGTCGTGCAGAGCATCGCCCCCGGCGGTGCTTCGCGCGCGACGAGCTCCGCGGCCGCGGCGTAGCGATCGTAGGGCGTCTTGCTGCCCCGCCGCGCCAGCATCGAGCCGATGCCGACGACGTTCGCGACGAGCACCGCCGTCAGGAGGAGCGCAAGCACGCGCTGGCGGGTGCGGTCGAGCGCGGCGATCGTGCCGCCACCGGCGAGCGCGACGAAGAACGTCGCGAGCGGGGCGAAATACTCGACGAAGCGCTGCGACCGAAGCAACAACGCAAAGAACACGACGGCGACCCCGAGGGCGGCGAGCGCGGCACGCTCCTTCTTCCAGCGCCCCTCACCCAGCACCGCGACGCCGTACGCCATGAATGCCATCGAGGCCGCGGCATTCGCGAGGAGGCCGAGCGGGTCGTACGGCGCCCACTCTTTGCCGACCCGCAGCGGCTCGCGTTCCACGAGCTTGTCGCCCATGTGCTGCCACATGAACGTCAGGTAGTCCGGAAAATAGGGATTCACGACGAGGCCGACGGCCATGCCGACGGCCGCTGCGACGACGATGCCGGGTCGGAGGCGCCGCTCGGTCACGATCTCCGCGGCGATCACCGCCCCGATCGGCACGAACAGCAGCGGAAACCCGTCGTAGAGCCAGGCATAGACGCAGGCGAGCACGGCGAGCGCGACGTGGCGGTGGGCGAGCGCGAGATGGAAGCCGACGAGCAAGCAGACGAGTGAGAACGCCTGCACGCGCGTCATGCTCAAGCGGAACAACAGATCGGCGGACGAGGCCCCGAGCGCGAGGACGGCAAACCCGAGCGGCACGACCCCTTCCCGTCGCAGGACCCACACGAACGCCAGGACCATCGCGAAGGCTCCCGCCACCGCCGCGATCTTGCCGCCGATGCGGAGGTCGCCGAGCGTGAAGGGCGTCAGCAGCACGTGGTATAGCAGATGGTGATCCGCGTAGCGGTCGGGCGCGAGGATCGTGAGCGGCAGCCACGGAAACGCCGGTGGAAACCCGCGTACGCCGGCCTGCCGCATCACCTCGGCGTACTTGATGTGGAAGTACGAGTCGTTCCCGACCAGATTCGGGGTCGCGAGCTGCAACCCGACCAACACGAGCAGCGCGCCTGCCAACGCGGCCCACGGCCACGGGGTGGTCGGGCCGCTCGGGATCGGACTACGCGCGGGTTCCGAGCTCATCGGGGCGACCGCGTCGCTCCGTCAGTGGATCACGTCGCCGATCCGCTCCCACCGAACCCAGCGGTCCTCGCCGTCCCACGACCAGTAGATGACGAAGGCCTTGCCGCGGACGTCGTCGAGCGGCACGAAGCCCCAGAAGCGGCTGTCGTAGCTGCGGTCGCGGTTGTCGCCCATCACGAAGACGTGATCGGCCGGGACCGTGACCGGTCCGTAGTTGTCACGCGGCGTGAGGCGGCTGTTCTCTCCCGGCCCTTCGACGAACTGCCCGTGCGGGTCTTCGATCGGCTGCCCGTTGATCATGACGTGCTTGTGCTTCACCTCGACGGTGTCGCCGGGCTCGCCGACGACGCGCTTGATGAAGTCCTTGCTCGGATCGACGGGATAGACGAACACGATGACGTCGCCGCGGCGGGGATCTTGGAATTTGAGAATGCGCTTCCCGACGACCGGAATGCGGATGCCGTAGCGTAGCTTGTTCACCAGGATGTGATCGCCGATCTGGAGCGTCTCGAGCATCGAGCCCGACGGGATCTTGAAAGCCTGCACCAGGAAGGTGCGGATGAAGAGGGCCAGGATGAACGCGACGGCGAGGGCCTCGGCGTACTCCCGGACAGTCGACTTCGCCTTGACCGTCGAGCGGCTCACCGGCCCCGTTGTTTCGTCCTCCGCCTCGCCGGCGACGCCACCACGGCCCTTCGTCACGCGCGGCATGATAGGGGAACCGGTCGCGCGCTGCCAGCCAGGGTCGTCAATCGCCGACCTTGAGGACGGCGAGGAATGCTTCCTGCGGAATCTCGACCCGGCCGACTTGTTTCATCCGCCGCTTGCCTTCTTTTTGACGCTCCAGCAGCTTCCGCTTTCGGGAGATGTCGCCGCCGTAGCATTTCGCGGTGACGTTCTTGCGAAGGGCCTTCACGGTTTCGCGCGCGATGATCTTGGCGCCGATCGCGGCCTGGATCACGACCTCGAACATCTGACGCGGGACGAGCTCGCGCATCTTGGACGTCAGCTCACGCCCGCGAAAGTAGGCTCGCTCGCTGTGCAGGATCACCGAAAGCGCGTCGACGAGCTCGCCGTTGATGCGAACGTCGAGCTTCACGAGCGTCGAGGGGCGGAAGTCGAGGGGTTCGTAGTCGAGCGAGGCATACCCGCGGCTCGCCGATTTCAAGCGATCGTAGAAGTCGAGGACGATCTCGTTGAGCGGGAGCTCGTAGAGCAGCAGCGCGCGCTTCTCGCCGGCGTAGCGCAGCTCGACCTGCTTGCCGCGCTTCTCCTCGCAGAGCGCGATGACGTTGCCGAGGTGCTCGGTCGGCAGATGGATGCTCGCGAGAATGAACGGCTCGTCCATGCTCGCGATCTCGCCTTCCGGCGGAAGCTTGGCGGGGCTGTCGACGACGAGTGTTCGATTGTCGGTCGTGTGGACGTGGTAGGCCACCGTCGGTGCGGTCGTGATGAGGGTGAGGCCGAACTCGCGCTCGAGCCGCTCCTGCACGATCTCCATGTGCAGCAACCCGAGGAAGCCACAGCGAAACCCGAAGCCGAGCGCGATCGAGCTCTCGGCCTCGTACGTCAGCGACGAGTCGTTGAGCTTGAGCTTCTCGATCGCGTCGCGCATCGCGCCGTACTGGTGCGACTCGGACGGATAGAGGCCGGCGAAGACCATCGGCTGCACTGCTTTGAACCCGGGGAGCGGCGTCGCGGCCGGCCGATCCGCCTCGGTCATCGTGTCGCCGACCTGCGTGTCGGCGACCTCTTTCAGGCCGGCCATGACGACACCGACCTCGCCCGGACCGAGCGCGTCGACCTCCGTCAAGAGGGGCTTCAGGATCGCGAGGCGGTTGACCTCGGCCTCCTTGCCCGTTGCCATCAAGCGAATGCGCGTCCCCGGACGCACGACGCCGACGAACACGCGGACCAGCATCATGGCGCCGTGATACGGGTCGAACCAGCTGTCGAAGAGGAGCGCTTCGAGCGGGGCGGTCGCGTTGCCGGCCGGCGGCGGGATCGTGCGGATCACGGCTTCGAGCACGTCCTCCGTGCCGAGCCCCGACTTGGCGCTTGCGAGGACGGCTTCCGACGCGTCGAGCCCGATGACGTCCTCGATTTCCTGGCGCACCCGATCGGGCTCGGCGGCTGGGAGGTCGATCTTGTTCAGCACCGGCACGATGGCGAGGTCATTGTCGAGCGCGAGATAGACGTTGGCGACGGTCTGCGCCTCGACGCCTTGCGCCGCATCGACCACGAGGATGGCGCCTTCGCAGGCCGCGAGGCTGCGCGAGACTTCGTAGGAGAAGTCGACGTGGCCGGGCGTGTCGATGAGGTTCAGCTGATACGTCTTGCCGTCGCGCGCCGGGTACATGAGACGCACCGCGCGCGCCTTGATGGTGATGCCGCGCTCGCGCTCGAGATCCATGTCGTCGAGGAGCTGGGCTTCCATCTCACGCTTCGAGACCGTGTTGGTGTACTCGAGCAGCCGGTCCGCCAACGTCGACTTGCCGTGGTCGATGTGGGCGATGATGGAGAAGTTTCTGATCAGACGGGGATCTTGCACCGGGGCGAATTTCGCACGGATCGGGCCGCTGCGCGAGCGGCATGCGGGTTGCTTCGCTAGGTGGTCCGAAACGATTTCCGAGGCGCCGCATGATCAGACGGGGGGACCCGGGGCCGATCGTGGCCAAACCCGTGCCGGAGCGTCATCAAAATAGCGCTGTGCAGTCGGGGCCGAGTGCCCTGCCCTCCGTGCAGGATGGCGCGCTCGATGCGGCCACGACCCGCTTGCTGATCGAGCGGAGCCGCGTCGGTCTCGGGATCACGCTCGGGGCGTTGATGGTGCTGTGGGCGACCGACGTCTCCCTCGACCCTGAGATCGTCACCGCGCTCACCCTGATCACCCTCTTCCAGGCCGTTTGTGTCGCTGCCGGGTTCGCTGCGCTCCCGCTCGTCCGCACCCGCCGGGCGGCCGCGGCCGTTCCGATCCTCGTGCTGACGGGCATCTTCGCGGCGGGAGTCTGGTCGGACGTCGTGTCCGACAATCCCCAGGGGACCGGCCTGTCGGCGCTCGTCACCTGCATGATCTCGGCGACCTTGATGCCCTGGGGCGTGTGGTTCCAGACGGCCATGGTCGTCGCGACGGCGATTCCGGGCGCGCTCTCCGTCTGGCTCTGTACGGGATCACTCGCGAGCCTCGGGTACGCCGTCGGGCCGGGCTCGATCGTGCTGTTGGCGTCGATCAGCGTCGCCCACGCGTTCGAACGGGCGCGCCGCGAGCGCGCGCGCGTCGAGGCCGAGTTGCGCGTGCTGCAGAGCGTGAGCCTCGAGGTGGGGGCCGCGGCCGATCCGGAATCGGCGCTCACCATCGTCCTCCGCCGCATCTGCGAGGCGTCCGGGTGGCTCGTTGGCCAGGCGTGGACGCCGGCCCCGAACGGCGAGATCCTCGCCTGCGCTGCGTGGTGGTCGGGCGACGCCACGCTCGCCGCGTTCCATGCCGAGAACAGGGTCTTCACCTTTGCGCGGGGTGTCGGCTTGCCGGGTCGGGTGTGGGCGACCGGACAGCCAGCCTGGATCGAGGACGTGCAGCACGAGCCGAACTTTCCTCGCGCCGCCCTCGCCCAGCGGGCGGCGCTCAGCGGGGCCATGGCGCTGCCGGTCCTGGCCGATGGGGACGTGATCGCGGTCCTCGAGTTCTTCGTGCGGGAACGTCACGCCGAGGACGATCGGTTGATGGATCTGTTCGCCGGCGCCGCCATGCAGCTCGGGGCCGTCATCCAGCGGAAGCGCGCCGAACGCCTGGCCGAGGAAGAGGCCCAGACCTCGGCCGCGCTGGTCGAGGTCGGCCAGGCTCTCAGCACGCACCTCGGCCAACCCGACATGCTGGAGCGCGTGACCGGGCTCGCGGTGGCCGCCCTCGGCTGCGACTGGAGCGCGACGTTCCTCTGGGACGACGCGGTTGGCACCCTGCGGTTGGTGGCGAGCAGCGGGATCCAGGACGCCATGCGTGCGGCACTCGCCGCGCGTCCGATTTCGGGCGACGGCTTCGCGCTCACGGGTCCCGTCCATTCCGGTCGGGTCGCGGAGATTCCCGACGTGCGACGTGCGAGCGACGCTCCCCCGCTCTTGCGGCAGATCGAAGCAGCGTCGGCGCTCCACGCTCCTATCTGTCTCGCCGGTGCCCTGATGGGCGTACAGGTTCATGGCTACCGCACGAAGACCGGCCCCTTTGCCTCCAAGCAGCGCCGGCTTGCGAGCGGCGTCGCCGACGCGACCGCCATCGCGATCGCCAACGCGCGCTTGATCGACGATCTGCAGGCGTCGAGCCGGCTCAAGTCCGAGTTCGTGGCGACGATGTCGCACGAGCTGCGGACGCCGCTCAACATCATCGTCGGTTACAGCGACATGCTGGCCGAGGGCGTCGTCGGCGCGCTCACCAAGGAGCAACAAGACACGGTCGGACGGGTCCAGCGCGCCGGCATCGAGTTGCTCGATCTCGTGAACGCCACGCTCGATGCCGGGCGCCTCGAAGCCGGCCGCGATCCGGTCGTGCGGAGCGAGGTCGACCTCGACGGTGTGTTCCGTCAGCTCGAGATCGAGCTCGGGCCGTTGGTGTCGCCCGAGGTGACGCTGCGTTGGCAGAACTTGCTCGGCGCGTCGCCGCTCGTGACCGACAAGGGCAAGCTCAAGACCGTGCTCAAGAACCTGACCGGCAACGCGCTCAAATTCACGACGCGCGGCAGCGTCGACGTCGTCGCGCATTGGGAAGGCGACGCGGTCGTCTTCGAGGTGCGCGACACCGGCATCGGCATTCCGCCCGACAGCTTGCCGGTGATCTTCGAGATGTTCCGTCAGGCCGACGGGTCGTCGACCCGGACGTTCGGCGGCGTCGGCCTCGGCCTGCACATCGTGCAACGGCTCGTGACGCTGCTGGGCGGCCAGGTGTCGGTGGAGAGCACGCTCGGCGCCGGGTCCACGTTCGTGGCGACGTGGCCGGCGTCCGAATCGGTCGGCTCGCGCCGGTCGGTCGCCTAGCTTCCGAACCGCGCCGCGGCGTTACGAGGCCGCCAGGCGGGCGCGGAAGAACTCGACCGTGCGGCGCAGGCCTTCTTCGAGCGAGATCTCGGGCTTCCATCCGAGCACCTCGGCCGCACGCGTGATGGCGATCACGCTGCGGCGCTGCTCCCCGGCCTTGGCCGGTCCGTGCTGCGCCGGATGCGGGCTGCCCGTGAGCACCCGGAGGTGGGCGTAGAGCATGGTCACGTCGGTCTCGACGCCGGTGCCGATGTTGATGGAGCCCACGAACGGTTTCTCGAGCGCGGCCAGATTGGCGCGCACGACGTCGCCGACGAACACGTAGTCGCGGCTCTGCTTGCCGTCGCCGTTGATGGTCGGCGCTTGGTTGGCGAGCAGGCGCTCGGTGAAGATCGCCACGACGCCGGCTTCGCCGTGCGGATCCTGCCGCGGTCCGTAGACGTTGGCGTAGCGCAGCGCTACGTACGGCATGCCGTACACCGCGTGGTAGAAAAACAGGTAGTGCTCACCGGTCGCCTTGGTGATGCCGTAGGGCGAGAGCGGCTCGTGCACGTGAGTTTCGGGAGCGGGAAATTCGGACTGTTCGCCGTAGGTGGCGCCGCCCGACGAGGCGAACAGCACCTTCTCGACGCCGACCTCGCGCGCGCCTTCGAGCATGTTGATCATGCCGAGCACGTTCACGGTGGCGTCGAAGGCGGGATCGGCGACTGAGCGCCGGACGTCCATCTGCGCGGCGTGGTGCGAGAGCACCTGCGGCCGCTCGTTGCGGATGATCTCGCGCGCCTCGGGGGTACGGATGTCGGCGTGGTAGAACTTCGCGGCAGCCGGTAGGTTGGCGCGCTTGCCCGACGAGAGGTCGTCGACGATCACGACCTCGTGGCCGGCGGCGATGTACGCGTCGGAGATGTGCGAGGCAATGAAGCCCGCGCCTCCCGTGACGAGGATCTTCACGCTTCCTCCGCCATCTTTTTCTGGAAGTACGCGATCGTGCGCTGCAGGCCTTCCTCGACCGGCACCGTCGGCTGCCAATCGTTCAAGACGCGGCGGGCGAGCGTGATGTCGGGCTGGCGCACCTTCGGGTCGTCGACCGGCAGCTCTTTGTAGACGATTTTGCTCTTCGAGCCCGTGAGCTCGATGATGAGCTTCGCGAACTGGAGCACCGTCATTTCGCGCGGGTTCCCGATGTTGACGGGCGTCGGGAAGTCGCTCCAGAGAAGGCGCAGGATGCCCTCGACGAGATCCGTTGCGTAGCAGAAGCTGCGCGTCTGGCCGCCGTCACCGTAGACCGTGACGTCCTCATCGCGCAGCGCCTGGGCGATGAAGTTCGGGACGACGCGGCCGTCCTTCTTGCGCATGCGCGGGCCGTACGTGTTGAAGATGCGGACGATGCGCGTCTCGACCCCGTGGTAGCGCTGGTAGGCCATCGTGATGGCCTCGGCGAAGCGCTTCGCTTCGTCGTACACGCCGCGCGGGCCGATTGGATTGACGTTGCCCCAGTAGTCCTCTTTCTGGGGATGGACGAGCGGGTCGCCGTACACCTCGGAGGTCGACGCGAGCAGGATGCGCGCCTTCTTTTCCTTCGCGAGGCCAAGCACCTTGTGGGTGCCGAGCGAGCCGACCTTCAGCGTCTGAATCGGCTTCTCGAGATAGTCGATCGGGCTCGCGGGCGACGCGAAGTGCAGAATCGCGTCGAGCTTGCCGGGGACGTAGATGAAGTTGGTGACGTCCTGCTGAATGAACTGGAAGCGCTGGTTCCCGAGGAACGGCGCGATGTTGTCCGGCGAGCCGGTCAGAAAGTTGTCGATGCAGATGACGTCGTTGCCTTCGCCGAGCAGCCGCTCGCAGAGATGCGACCCGATGAAGCCCGCGCCGCCGGTGACCAGTATTCGCGCCATTATTTGACCTCCGCAGAGGCCTCAACGGCCGCGCGTCCGATGGGATAGTAGGTGAAGCCCTGTGCTCGCATCACGTCGTGATCGTAGAGGTTGCGACCGTCGAAGATCGTCGGGCTCTTCATGAGGCCTTTCATGCGGTCGAAGTCCGGCCGGCGGAACTCGCTCCAATCGGTGACGATCAAGAGCGCGTCGGCATCCTGGAGCGCGTCGTAATTCACGCGGTGGTAGTTGATGCGTTCGCCGAAGACCTTGCGGGCCTCGCCGAGCGCTTCGGGATCGTGCGCCTCGATGCGAGCGCCGCGCTTCAGGAGCTCTTCGATGATGACGATCGACGGCGCCTCACGCATGTCGTCGGTGCGCGGCTTGAACGCGAGCCCCCAGACGCCGAAGCAACGGCCCTTGAGCTTCTCGCCGTACTTCTTCAACACTTTGTCGACGAGCAGATGCTTCTGGCGCTCGTTCACGAGCTCGACCGCGTTCAGCAGCGGGAACTCCATGCCAGCGTCCTTCGCGGTGCGAATGATCGCTTGCACGTCCTTCGGGAAGCACGAGCCGCCGTAGCCAGTGCCGGGGAAGAGGAACTGATGCCCGATGCGGCTATCGGAGCCCATGCCGCGCCGGACGTCGTTGACGTCGGCGCCGACACGCTCGCAGAGGTTGGCGATCTCGTTCACGAACGAGATCTTGGTCGCGAGGAATGCGTTCGCGGCGTACTTCGTCATCTCCGCGCTACGATTGTCCATCACGAGGATCGGGTTTTCGGTACGGACGAACGGGCCGTAGAGCGTCTTCATGATCTCGATGGCGCGGATGTCGGAGCCGCCGATGACGACGCGGTCAGGCTTCATGAAGTCCTCGACGGCCGCGCCTTCCTTCAGGAACTCGGGGTTCGAGATGACGTCGAACTCGTGCGTCGTCTTGGCCTTCACGGCTGCCCGCACCTTGTCGGCGGTGCCGACCGGCACGGTGCTCTTGCAGACGATGACGCGGTAACCGTTCATGGCCTCGCCGATGGCCCCGGCGACCGCGAGCACGGCGCGGAGATCCGCGGATCCGTCGGCGGCCTCGGGCGTCCCGACTGCGATGAAGCAGATCTCGGACGCGCGCACTGCCGCCACGAGGTCGTCGGTGAACCACAACCGTCGTTCCGTCAGGTTACGGCGGATCAATTCCTCGAGGCCGGGCTCGTAGATGGGGACCGAGCCCTGCTTCAGCGCTTCGATTTTCCGCTCGTCGATGTCGACGCAGGTGACGTCGTTGCCGCCTTCCGCGAAACACGTACCCGCCACCAGGCCGACGTAGCCCGTTCCAATGACACAGACCTTCACATTGCCTCCGTTAAGACCGTGCGGCGCCGGCGTGCAGCCCGGCCGCTGGAATCCACCGAAGGTACCGGCCGACCCCTACCCCGTCAAATAGCATTCTTCGTATCGAGGATCACGGCCGGCACCCCGGCGGACGCCGTGCGAACCTCGCGCAACCTATAGATCGTCTTGCCTTGCGACTCGTGGTACGTGCGCGCCAGCATCTCGCCGAGCAGGCCGAGGGTCACGAGCTGTACCCCGCCGAGCACCAGGAGGACGCCCAGCAGCAAGAGTGGGCGGCCCGCCAACTCCACCCCGAAAAAGATCTTCTGCAGACCGAGGATGCCGGTGATCATGAGGCCGGTCATCATCGTCACGAGACCGAAGGTCCCGAAGACGTGAATTGGACGAGTGGCGAAGCCCGAGAGAAACTTGATCGTGAGCAGGTCCAGAACGACCCGCACCGTGCGTGATATGCCGTATTTCGACTGCCCACGGAGCCGCGGCCGGTGGTTCACCGGGATCTCCGTGACGGCGGCGCCGAGATCGCCCGCGATCGCCGTGATGAAGCGGTGCATCTCGCCATAGAGCTTCAGCGACTTGGCGATGTCGGAGCGAAACGCCTTGAGACCGCAGCCGTGGTCGTGAATCGAGACGTTGGTCGTGGCGCCGATGATGGTATTCGCGATCATCGACGGCAGCTTCCGCGAGAGGAAGGGATCCTTGCGGTCGCGACGCCAGCCGGTCACGACGTCGTAGCCGGCATCGAGAGTGTCGAGCAGGCGCGGGATGTCGGCGGGATCGTTCTGCAGATCCCCATCCATCGTCACGATGACGGCGCCCGTCGCATGGTCGATCCCGGCGGCCAATGCCGCGGTCTGACCGAAGTTGCGCATGAGGCGCAGGAGCAGGAAGCGGGGATCGTCGCCTGCCGCCGCCGTGAGACGCGCGAACGTGTCGTCCTGGCTCCCGTCGTCGACGAGCACGATCTCGCTGGTAACCGTCAGGCGATTGGCGGTCGCGCGGAGCTCCTCGACCAACGCGTCGGCGTTGGGGGCCTCGTTGTAGACGGGAACGACGATGGAGATTTGCGGCATGGGCGGCGAATCAGGCGACGTCGAAGCTCGTCAGGGTGACGAATTGGCGGTAGCGCCGCTCGATGTCCTCGCGTGTGAGAGTTCGCAGGCGCTCGAGGCTGAACGCCTCGACCGTGAACGACGCGACCACGCTCCCGTACACGATCGCCTTTCGGATGCCGGCCGGCGAAACGTCACCCGAGGCGGCGAGGTAGCCCATGACGCCACCCGCGAACGTGTCACCGGCACCCGTTGGATCGAAGACCTCCTCCAGCGGATACGCCGGTGCGGAGAAAACGGTGTCGCCGGAGAAGAACAGGACGCCGTACTCGCCGCGCTTGATCATCAGGCTGGTCGGTCCGAGTGCCAGGATCTTCCGTGCCGCGCGGATCATGTTGCGCTCGCCGGAGAGGAGCCGGGCTTCCTCGTCGTTGATGATGAGGAGCGGGACGCGCTTCAGCAGCGCCTCGAGCTCGGCGCGTGTCGTGTCGATCCAGAGATTCATCGTGTCGGCCCCGACCAGTCGGGGAGCATGCATCTGATCAAGCACGCGCGCTTGCAGTGCCGGTGCGATGTTGGCGAGGAACACGAACGGTGCGTCGGCGTACGCCGGCGGCAACGTCGGCAGATAGCCGTCGAAGACGTTCGCCTCGAAGCTCAGCGTGTCGCGGACGTTCATGTCCTCGTGGTAGCGACCCGTCCATCGCATGCTGCGACCCGGGCGGATCTCGAGGCCGCTCAAGTCGATGCCGCGCTCGCGAAACCACGCGAGCTCCTGCTTCGGGAAGTCGTCGCCGACGACGCCGACGAGCTGCACCGGCGTGAAGAAGCTTGCGGCGACCGCGAAGTACGTCGCGGCACCACCGAGGACCTCGGTGGCTTTCCCGCCCTGGGTCTCGATCGTGTCGATCGCGACCGACCCGACCACCACCAGTGCTCCGCCCTTGTTCGAATCGGTCACGTCAGTTCTCCTCGGGCGAAACGTAGCGCCCAATGATAGGCGCGAGGTCGCGCTTCACGCGCGCCGGAATCGCGGCGCGGTCGGTGATGATGGCGTGCTCGAGCGCTCGTCCGCAACCGCACCCCGGCGAGGCCGCCATGGTCGGCACGACATCGTGGATGACTTGCTTGGCGAGCGCGACGTTCGCGCCGATGACGGCCAGGACATCCTCGATCTTCACCTCGTGCTCGTCCTGCTTCCAGCAGTCGTAGTCAGTGGAGAGGGCGAGCGTGGCGAAACAGAGCTCGGCTTCGCGCGCGAGCTTCGCCTCCTGCAGATTCGTCATACCGATGATGGACGCGCCCCAGCTGCGATAGAGCTCCGACTCCGCGCGCGTCGAGAACTGCGGCCCTTCCATGCAGACGTAGGTCCCGCCCTCGTGCACCGTCGCGTTCAGGCGCTTGGCGCTCGCGATCAGGCTCCGCGAGAGCACCGGGCAGACCGGATCGCCGAAGCCGACGTGCGCGACGATGCCGTTGCCGAAGAAGGTGCCGACGCGGTTGAAGGTGCGGTCGATGAATTGGTCGGGTACGACGAGGTGGCCGGGTGCGATCTCCTCGCGCAGGCTGCCGACGGCGCCGACCGCAATCACGCGTTCGACCCCGAGGTGCTTCAACGCCCAGATGTTGGCGCGAAACGGCAGCTCCGATGGCAGCAGCCGATGGCCACGGCCGTGGCGCGGCAAGAAGAACAGCTCGTGCTCGCCGAGGTGCCCATGGACGATCGCCTCCGAGGGCGGTCCGAACGGGGTCTCGACCGTGACCTCACGGACGTTGGCGAGGCCTTCCATCGCATACAGGCCGCTGCCGCCGATGATGCCGATCTTCAAGCTGGAGCCCACGGTGTCCTCCCTGCCCTCATCCGCGGATCATGGAAATGAGGGGTCCGGTCGTGATGGTCAACGTGTCGACGGGATCGAGCACGTCGCCGTCGACCATGAAGCCCGTCGGCGTCGCGAACCGGATGGTCACGACGCGGGCCAAGTTGTCGTAGAAATCGGCCTCTTCCAAAGGAAAGCCGCGGTGAAAACGAACGATCTTGCGAGCCAAGCGTAGTGGTCCGATCGGGCCCGCCAGAAGGTGAAAATGGCGGCGTTTGCGGGCCGCCAGATACATCGGCTTGAAGCCCAGCGCAACGTGGGTGATCGTCCCACCGAGGATCACGGTGAAGGTCCGAAACGGCACGCGCTCGTCGTCGCAATCGATGTCGGCTTCGACCCGTCGGAACACCCCACGCACCAATGACGTGCCGGCGATGGCGGATGCGACGAGGCGGACGAGCAAGCGGGTCGCCGTCACCGGTCCCGGGCGCGGCTCGCTGTAGTAGAGCCGGAGGTAGTTCACGACGACGCCGCAGCCCATGACGAACCCGGCGTGCTCGTCGTTCAGCAGCAGCAGATGACGGGTCACGATGTCGTGCGTCCGGCCGTGGCGATAGTCGCGGACGACGTGCGTGAGGACGTGCTCGGGGCCGCCGCGCATGCAGCCGATCGAGCGCGCGATGTAGTTCATCGTGCCGGCACGAAGCGGCAGGTAGAGCGGCAGTGCGTCGTCGGGCCACGCGCGGCGCAGCGCGCTCAGTGCCCGGAACTGGCTGCCGTCGCCGCCGCAGACGGCGACGATGTCGACTCGGCGCTCGGCGAACTCGGCCGCGACCGCCTCCATCGCCGGCAGATCAGGCGTTACGCGGACGATGCCGACGTCGCCCACGATCTCTTCGAAGCGACGCGCGCGATTCGGTCGCCGGCGATTGCTCCCGGCGTGGGGGTTGATGACGACGCCGATGCCGCTCAGCGCAATGACTCCGCGGCCTGCGCGTCCTCGGCGACCAACTGCCCGCACGCGGCGGCGATGTCGGGGCCCCGGCTCTCACGGACGGTCGCGTGGACGCCCGCGCTTCGGAGCACGGACTGAAAGCGCGCGACGGCGACGTCGTCGCTTCGTCCGTAGGTCGCCCCCGGGAACGGGTTGAACGGGATGAGATTCACCTTGCAGCGAATGCCGACGAGCGATTGCGCGAGCGTGCGGGCCTGCGCCGGGGCGTCGTTCACGCCGGCTAGCATGACGTACTCGAACGTGATGCGCTTCCGACGCGGGAGCGGCAGCTCCCGGCACGTCGCGAGGAGCTGCGCGACGGGGTACTTCTTCGAGATCGGCATCAGCCTGCGGCGCACGTCCTGATCCGCCGCCGTCAGCGAGACGGCGAGATTCACCTGCGTGTCGGTGAGGAGCCGTTGCATCTCCGGCAGTAAGCCGACCGTCGAGACGGTGATACGGCGGTGCGAGAATTCGACCCCCCACGACGACGTCAGCGTGTCGATCGCGCCGACGGTGCCGGTGTAGTTGTGCAGCGGCTCGCCCATGCCCATGAACACCATGTTGGTGATGCGCTCCGGACCGTCGTGGGTCTCGGCCTCGGCGGTCACCAGCGCGCGCGCGGTCAGGAGCTGGGCGACGATCTCGCCGCGCCGGAGATGGCGGCCGAGCCCGAGCGTCGCCGTCGCGCAGAAGCCGCAGCCCATCGCGCAGCCCACCTGGGTGGACACGCAGAGCGTCAGGCGTTCGACGTCGGGAATGAGCACGCTCTCGATCGTCGCGCCGTCGTCGAGGCGGAGCAGCATCTTCCGCGTGCCGTCGGTCGAGCGCGACACGTGCGCCACGTCCGGCCAGCCGATCCGGAAGGCGCCGGCGAGCGCGTCGCGGAGCTCGGCCGGGAGGTTCTTCATGGCCGCGAAATCACGGACGCCGTGGCGATAGAGCCACGTCGCGATCTGGGCCGCGCGGTAGCTGGGCGCTCCCGACGCGCTACACCACGCCTCGAGGTCCGGCCGTGACAGATCGAGAATGTCCGGGAGCGACATCGGTGGAATCTATCGGTGAGGGCCAGTCGCGTCCACTCAGGATG
The DNA here is from genome assembly GCA_039917665.1 of Binatia bacterium. Taxonomy (GTDB): domain Bacteria; phylum Desulfobacterota; class Binatia; order UTPRO1; family UTPRO1; genus UTPRO1. The sequence goes on along the minus strand of JBDSJB010000375.1, from coordinate 11,812 downwards.
CGGGGCGGGCCTCGTCGTCGGGATCGGCGAGCAACCGCCGCGCCTCGGCGAAGACGAGGTCGACGGAGATCGCTTTCAGGCACTGATTGTCGGTGCACGGGCTGTTGCGGTGATTGAGGGCGCTCAGGCACGGGCTGCAGGCCAGGTTGGCGTAGAGATCGACCGCGTGCTCGCCGAGCGTGCCGTACAGGACGGGGGTCTCGGGCCCGAAGAGCGTGACGCTCTTGATGGCGGTGAGGGTCGCGAAGTGGGCCGGTCCGCTGTCGTTCGTGATCAGGAGATGACTCTGGTGGAACAGCTCGATCACGTCCGTCAGCGTCCGGGTGCGGCCGACGAAGTCGATGCAGCGCGGGTCGCCGGCGGCCGTGGTGATGAGGCGAGCAGCGTTGGCACCCTCCGCGATGCCCATCAGGACGACGACCGTCCGGGGATCGGCGGCCAGGAGCCGCTGCACCAGCTCCGCGAAGCGCTCGACCGGCCACATGCGGAGCGGCAGCAGATTCCCCGCGTGCGCGTTCACGATGACGACGCGATGCTCCGGCGACAGGCCGGGGTAACAATGCTCGAGCTCTCCGCGCACGTAGCGCCACGCCTCGGGATCGGTACCGATCCGGACCGGCGGCGGCTCTTTCACCACGACCCGCTTCGGCTGGGGAATCTCGGTCGGGTCGCTCTCCAGCGATTCGACGAGCGCCATGAAGTTCTGCGCCATGTGCGAGTACGGGTTGTAGTGCACCCGGTGCGTCAGGTGCTCGCCGCGATAGAGGCCCTCACCGCGGTAGTTGTGAAAGCCGACGCGGTTGGTGGCGCCGCTGAGCAGCGCCAAGAGCGACGACACGCGCGAGAAGAGCTCGAGATCGATGACGGTATCCACCCGGCGCTCGCGACAGAACGTGACGAAGTGGAACACGTCGACGATCAGCGACCAGACGGAGTCGTCGCGGATGGTGAAGATCTGGTCGGGCTTGAAGAGGCCGAGCAGGCGCAGGCTCGCGGCGTTGCGCTTGAAGATCACGAAGCAGTGCTCGTGGTCGCCGTAACGGTCTTGCAACCGTTGGATCGCCGCCGAGGCGAGAATCGTACTTCCCATTTCGGAGAGCTCGATGAAGAGGACGCGCTCCGGCCGTGCCTCGCGGCGCCGCAGGCCGCAGACCTCGAGCAGCTTCACGATCGCCGTCAGCGCAAAACAGGCGGGAATGCCGACGTAGCGGTCGATCCAGCGTTGGGTGGTGAGTTTCATCCGCGAGCTCCGGGCGGATCGTAGCGCAGCAGACGCACACCGTCTTGGTTGAAGATCTCCACGTACTCCTCGAGACCGACGGCCCATGGCGTGGGGTCGACGTTGCTGGGGTCAGGGTCGGCGCGCTGGTGCACGGCGACGTAGGGAGGATGCTCGGCGATCCGGGCCGGGGCCTCGTCGATCGATCGGATCCTGCCGCCCGCGATGCTCCAATCGAACTTGTAGTTGGTGATGTACGGGTCGCTGTTGATGCCGGTGAACACCGAGAACAGCAAGTTGTCCTTGTACAGATAGGTGTAGGGTCCGAGCTGGACGATGTGCGTGTCGGTCGTGATGCGGCCGGCCGCGATCTCGGCGCGGAGGACGTCGAAGAGGTGGAACTCGGCGGGGCTCTGCGACCAGCGGCGGTCCGGGGTATTGCCCCAGTAACCCTGTTTCCCGGCTTCGAGTTGATACGCCCAGCTCTCGACGATGGCGTGCTGATGGTAGTTCGGATCGGCGTAGCCCGGGTCGCTCGGAGTCACCCACCGCTCGCGCCAGGGAAAGAACAACAAGGCCAACGCGACGTACGTGACGAGGCGCGTGGGCACCACGCGGGCGAGCAGCGCCGTCGCGAGCGCCGCCGCGAAGCCGAGCACCCACGGGTACCAGTAGTCGACCTTCCAGACGAGATCGGCGACCGCGACCTGGGCTGCCGGATCGGTGACGTAGGTTTTCCAGCCGCTCTTCAAGTCGAAGTACTCGATGGCCAATCCGAGGAAGATCGCGATGGCGACCGGGCGAAGGGCGACCGACAGTCGTCCCGGCTCGTCGAGGCGGCGACGGATGAGTAATGCGATTTCGCGCCCGAGCGCGAGCAGAAGGCCGAGGCCACCACCGTAGACCAGGAGTGGGAAGCGCTGGTGATGGTTGTTCGTCATCCAGTCCGGCGGGTGCGTCAGCAGCACCCACGCCACCCATCCCGCGACGAGCCACCCGAGAATCCGCCCGTGCTCACGGGCGGGCACATGAGCCATGCGCCGGGCGCTCAACACGATGATCAGCACCCCGAGCAGCTGGACCACGGGGAGGACGGGATAAGGCATCGCCAGCCGGAGGCCGACGGCGATCGTCGGAAAGCTCGCGAGCGTCGTCCCGGCGAGAAGCGCGACCCCGCTGAACCCGAGGGCGAATCCGCCGCCGAGGAGCCAGCAGAGCACCTCACCTGCGACGGTGACCATGGCGAACATCCCGATGATCGCGTGTGACGCGACCGAGGTTGCGAGCGCGAGCGCGCCGACCACGAGCCGCGTCGCGTTGCGGTCGCGATCGAGGCAGAACGCCATGCCGATGGCCGCGGGCACGAACGCGCTGGAGCGGCCGTGCATGTACGGCAGCACGTGCAACAGCATGGTCGCGAACAGGGTCAGCGCCGCGTACCCGCCGGCGAGATCCCCCGCCACGGCTCGGCCGAGACGATACGTGCCGAAGAAGAGCAAGGCCGTCGTCGGCACGATGAACGCGGTCTCGGCGAGCACCGCGAGCGACGTGCCGCTGCCGATCGCGAGAAAGGCGTAGAACGTCTCGAGTCCCGGAAGCTGCGACGCTGCGTCCCAGTAGCCATAGGGATCGTTGTTGAACGGCAGATAGCGCCCGAACGTCACGATCCGTTGCGCCGCCGCCGGGGTCGCGAAGATGTCCATGAACGGCGGCACCGGTGATCCGAGCTGCAACACGAGCGCGGCTGGTGCTTGCAGCAGGAACGCGGCGAACGCGAGCTTCGCGCCGGGAGGCCACGGCGCGCGCTCGATCGTCACCGGTGGTGTGCGCGTGCGGCGAATCCAGAAGGCGAGCAATCCGAGCAAGGGCCAGATCACCCATACGCGGAAGAGCCCGAGCGGACCGAGGATGTTGGCGGTGATCCAGGCGACGATCCACGGCAGGATGAGGCCGGCGAGGAGCGTGTCGGTGCGGTCGAGCGTCGGATCGATGATCCGAACGGCGGCCGTCGCCAGCCATGCCGTCACGCCCCAGAAGAGCCACACCTTGCACGCGGCCCATGCCGTCGTCGGCAGGATCGGCAGCATGTTGGACCACGTCGAGGTGATGTAACTCACCTGTTCCGCCTCGAGTGCCGCGAGCGACACGCCGGCGATCAGCGCCACGACGAGCGCGTCGAGCCAGCGCAGCGCCGGCCGGTTTGCGGGCGCGGTCGCGTCGCTCGTCATGCGGGAAGCCACGACCGAGCCATCTCAGGAGGCCGCGACAGAAGCGGCCGACTTCCGACGATAGAGACGGACGTAGTCGTGGACGGCGAGCTCATCGTAGGCGGAGAGCTGGGGAAACGATGCGGGCGGCAGCTGGTTGACGATGACGTACTCCGGCTCCGCCCCGAATGCCGCGGGGACTGCGTCGAGCGCGCGCGCTCGGCTGCCGAGATTCCAAGGACTGTCCGCGTGAAACTGCGGCGACACGATGTCCACCGAGATGCCCGTCGCCAGCGGTAGCTCCACCGCCTCGAGCCCGGCCGAGAGGACGAGCACGTGCGTGTGGTAGTCGATCCGGCCCGCCTTGACCTCGGCCATCAGGCGATCGGTGACGGCGCGCCAGTTGCCGTCCAACACCCAGCGCCGATCCCCCCGCCCTGCCCAGTAGCCGCGTGCGGCGTTTGTGAGGTGGAAGCCCCACGTCCCTGCCAGCGAGAGCTCGGCCCCGTCGAAGTCGAGCGGCTCGTTGACGAAGCGGACGGGGTACACGACGAGCAACATGGCCAGGACCAGCGTCGGAACGAGCGCCCAGCGCCGCGCGAGCATGCCGAACGCGGCTCCCGCGAGGAGCGCCATCCAATACGGTGACCAGTAGATCGTGATCTTCGGCGTCACCTCGGAGGCGAGCGCCCGAGTCTCGAGCGTGCCCTGAAAGCGGTACGGACCGACGACGCCGAAGTCGATCATGCCGATGAGCAGCGCGAGCGCCGGGAGCGCGGCGCCGGCAGCGCGGGCTGGCCGCTGCCACACGGCCGTCGCGAGCACGAGGAAACCGAAGGCGGTCAAGAGCGCCAGCACCGGATACCCGAACCAGTCGTTGGTGAGGAGCTCGGAGGTGCGGGAGGCGTGGAGGTAGAGCGCGAAGGCCGCCGTGCCGAGGATGACGCCGACGCGCGCCCACGCCGTCGGCGTCCCGCGCGCGCGCCGTAGGACGCGGCCGTCCGCGCGCGCGAGCAGCGCGAGCACGATCGCACCGGCGACGGCCGGGAGCGCGAGGCTCCAGAGCGGCGTGCGGACCCCGAGACCGATCAGGACCGTGGGAAACGCGACCAGGCAGCCGGCGGCGAGCGCAAGCACGCGGACGACGAAGCCGCGTCGGAAGTCGAGCCATTCGACGATCGTCCCGAGCGACGCGACCTGCATGCCGAATGCCCCGATCAGCGGGTTCACGGCGACCGCGAGGCCGAGAGCGCCTCCACCGAGCGCGGCGCGGAAGCCGCCCCGCCGCCGGCCGAGCAGGAAGACGAGGCCGAGCGCGATCAACGGAAAGGCGAGCGCGGTGCTCCGCACGTCGGCACTGCGGCGCCAGAAGAACGTCTGGAGCAAGAAGAGACACGCCATCCCGCCGGCGAGCCCGGACGAGAGGTGGCGGCCGAGGAGATAGATCGCGAGCACGTTGAAGGCCGCCAGCGGCACGATCAATGAGGTGATGGTGACGCTCCCCTGCCGTCCCGTGATCAGCGCCAGCAGCGACAGGACGCCGTCGCAACCCGGTACCTGCCGCGACGGCGGCCAGATGCCCGCCGCGTCGTTCTGAAGGGGCTCGTAGTACTGGAACGTGACGATCTTCTCCGTCGCCGCGACGTACGGCAGCACGTCCATGAACGGCGAAACCGGCGAGCCGAGCTGCATCAACAACAGCGGCCCGGCCGCGAGCGCGAATGCTGCGGCCGCGACCCACGCCCCCGCGTCGCCGCCGACCGAGCGGCGTCGCGGCTCGCGTCCCCGCGTCGTCGCGAGCGCTCCGGCGACCACGAGCAGCAGAAGTGTCCTCAGAACGGCCGGCCGGTACAGGCCGGTCGGGCCGAGCAGCAGCAACGCGAGGTAGCCGCCGATCCAGAGCAGCACCACCGCTGCGGCAGCCGCTTCCGCCACCGACAGATCCGCCCGGCGACGCAGCCAGCGGCCGACCGCGAACGTATGGACGGCGATCACCGACCAGACGAGGAGCGCCGTCATGCCGGTGACGTCGACGACGGTCGCGAGACCCTTGAAGGCCGCTCGCACGTCGAGCGGGTACGGATAGTCGCGGAGGCGATGACAGGCGAGCGCGGCGATGCCGAAGGTCGCGGTCGCAACGACCAGCCACGCCCGTAGACCCAGGCGGTGAGCGCGAGACGGCTCGCCCGTGCGCGACCCGAGGGGTGCGCGCTGGTCGATCACCAGAGTTTCTCGATGCGCAGGATGTTCAGCACCCAGACGGACCACGCATTGATGAAGATGCTGACGAGGATGATCCCGATGTGCCACCAGCGGATCGGCTTTTCGCGCGAGTCCATCCCTCGCATCACGAGCACGATGAGGAGCGGATAGAAATCGAGCGCGAACCGGTAGCCGAGCTGGGTCATGCCCGTGCCGCAATGCTGGAACAGGAGCGACAGGAACAGCAGGATGCCGACCCAGCATGCCGCCGTCAGGCGATCGAGCGGCGCGCGGAACGCGTAGAGGAATGCCGGCGTCGTGATCCAGATGGCGGTGCCGCCGACCGACGGGAGGATCCACGGAAAGGTCGGTTGCACGATCGGCCACGCGTTGAAGAAGACGTGCACGTGCCCCGGCCAGTAGCGCCAGCTGAGAAGACCGTACGGGTACATCGGCGCGACCTCGGGCTTCTCGATCAGCATCCGATAGCCCCAGTTCTCGATCGTGCCGAACCGGACGAAGTTGTAGAGGCAGTTGAGCGCGAGCACCGCGACCAGCGGCGCTGCGAGCGTGAACAACCACCGCCACCGCAGCCGTGGGATGACTTCGTCGGCGCGCGGCAGCGTCCAGAGCTCCGGACGGGCGATCAGCACGAACGGCACCGCCAGGATCGTCTCCATGCGCGACCAGAACGCGATGGCGAGGAAGAACCCCATCAGGAGCGGTCGCGCCTTGCCGAACCACTCGATGAGGCAGAGCCACATCCCGAGGGCGTGGGTCGCGTGCGCGAAGTACCAGACCGACCCGATGGTCGCGTGGTACCAGTGGATGGTCCCGAAGCCGAAGAGCAACGCGCCCCAATTCGCGGCCGCGCGCGTGATCGGCAGGCGGCCGAGCGCGACGCGCGCCAGCCCCACGTCGATGGCGCCGATGAGCACGGAGACGCCGGTCTGCATCAAGCCGAGGGGCAGCCCCCAGCCGCCCTGCAGCTTCACCAGCCAGGCGTGCAGCGGCTCGAACTGGGCGATCCACACGACCGGCAGCATGAGCAGCGCCGGGGTCGGGGGATTGGTGAAGTACGCCCGGCCGAGGTACTCGGCCATCTCGAGGTGCGGCGGGCGTTCGGGTAGCGACAGGCCGCCCTCGAGGAGCACCTTCGCAAAGAGCGCGTACTGATCGTAGGCCGTCGCGCCCGGCGAAGTCGCCGCGTAGACCACGAGGGCCCCAAAAAATAGCCACCAAGCGTCGCGACGGCCGATGGCATCCCGCGTGGGCACGGTCGGGACTTCGTGCCATGCGCGGCGCCGCGCGTCAACGCGCGAACGTCGAAGCCGTGCTCGCTTGCCGCACCTACGCGCCGCATGTCACAAGCTTCGGCGATGACGTCCGTACCTTGTGCCATCTGCGGCAACGGGACCTATCGCCTCGTGGTCGACATGGGATGGCGCCGCATCCTGCGCTGCTCCGACTGCGGCCTCGTGCGTGCCGACCCGCTGCCGACGTTCGACGAGAAGCTCGCCTCCGAGACCAACGACTACGAAGTCGATGCGGCGTGTCCGGAGGTCCAGGACCTCTTCAACAACTACCACCGCGACTACGTGGTGGACCCGATCATCCTGCGAATGCAGCAGCACCTCGGGGACCTGGAGAAGACGCTCGGCGGTCCCGGGTCGCTGCTCGACATCGGGGCGGCGACCGGCATCTTCATGCACCTGGCGCGCGAGCGCGGCTGGACACCGCTGGGCATCGAGCTGTGTGAAGAACGGGCGGCGGCGGCGGCGAAGGAGTTCGATCTCTCGATCCACACCGGCATGTTCACGGCCGATTCGCTCGACGGCCGGCGCTTCGATGCCGCGACCATGCTCGACGTCGTCGAGCACACGACCGATCCGCTCGCGATGCTGGAGAGCGCCCACGCCGTGCTACGGCCTGGCGGCGCGGTGTTCGTGGCGGTGCCCAACCAGAACTGCCTGCTGACGGTCTTGGTGAATCTCTACGCGCGGCTCGGTGGACCGAGCGCCCAGAAGCTCCTGCCGCGGCTGTACGTGCCGATCCACCTGCACTACTTCACCCCGCGCACCCTCACCCGGCTCGTCACCGACGCGGGCTTCCGCGTGGTCCATCTCGAGCACGCGCCCGTCTACCTCGGGCGCTACGAGATGTCCCTGCTGATGAAGCTCCCGCTGAAAGCGATTCTCGCGGTTGGAGCGGCGCTCAAGATGAACGCCCGCATCGAGATCGAAGCCGTCCGGGCCTGACGCCGCTCAGCGCGACTTGCGGACGACGGCGTAGAGCAACAGGCCGTTCACGACGAACAGCTGGTCGATCGTGAACCCCGCGGCTCCGAGCGTGCGGCGGAGCCTGGTCTTCGTGAAGTGGTTCACGTGGCCGCAGCGGTGGCGATGGTAGTCGCTGCCTTTGACGTAGCCCTGATACAGGCAGTTCAAGTTGAACGTCACGAAGAACGGCCCGAGGAAGATGTCGTACGGCACGGTCATGAGAAACGTGCCATCCTCCTTCAGGAGCCGCTTGATGGCGGCGAGCACCTCGGGGCCGTTCAAGAGGTGCTCCAGCACCTCCGACATGACGATGATGTCGAAGGTCCCGGCGGGAAGCCCAGGCTCCGACAGATCCGGGCAGACGCGATAGTCGGCGAGGCGGCCATTCCGCTTCGCCCACGCGAGCATCTTTTCGTTGATGTCGAGCCCCGTGACCGGAAGGCCGTTGACGTTCCACCAGCAGTTGCCGCAGCCGAGATCGGCGATCGCCATCCCGCGGCGGTAGTGCGACGCGATGAGCTCAGTGAGACGCTGGTAGCGCGACGTGTGGTACCAGGCGCGAAACCGGCTCACCTTCGTCGCATCGGTCTGATCGTCGTAGAAGCTCTCGTTCATGTCGCGGTACTCGACTTCTGCGAGCGTCGCCGATCCGAACGTCGACGCGCGAATGACGAGCGTGCTCACGAGCGCGAGGAGCAGCATGCACGCCAGCAGTGCCGGAAAGAACGGCCAGGCGAGCGTCACGTGCAGGACATGGAGCGGCAGCGTGGCTGCCGCGGCGACCACGACGTAGAGCAGAAACTGCACCGGCAGGATGGTGCGCATCTGGATCTCGTCGTTCTCGTACACGACGCTGTAGAAGACGTGATGGAAGAGCTGGTTGGCGAGGGTGCCGCAGAAGAACGCCAACAGCGGGCGTCCGAGCACCAGATAGAGCGCGTACGTGACGACGAGGTTGATGCTCGAACCGAGAACACCGCCGAGGAGATAGACGAGGAGCGCGGGGTAACGCTGGCGGGGCGGCACGACGGGAGAGGAGCACGGGTGTGCCCCTCTCCGCAAGACACGGGTGCGAGAGCGACCGCGCTAGGCGCGCGATCACGCGAGGGGTGCTAGTCGCGCCGCATCACTTCGAGGCCGCGAAAGAAGTACGCGATCTCGTCGCGCGCCGTCTCCGGAGCATCGGACCCGTGCGTCGCGTTGGCCTCGACGCTCTGGCCGAGATCTTTCCGGATCGTTCCGGCATCGGCCTTCGCCGGATCCGTCGCGCCCATCAGATCGCGCCAGCGCTTGATCGCGTTGTCGCCTTCGAGCGCGAGCACCATGACGGGGCCCGAGCACATGGACTTCACAAGGCTGCCGAAAAAAGGGCGCTCGCGGTGGACGGCGTAGAAACCCTCCGCCTCGCTGGTGCTGAGCTGGAGGAACCGCGCTGCCGCCACCTGCAGACCGCTCTGCTCGATCCGACGGATCACCTCACCGATCAGGTTCCGCTTGACGGCATCGGGCTTCACGATCGCGAACGTCATCTCTCTTGCCATTACGTCTTCCTCCGGAGGTGCTGTTGGATGATGGGGTTCAGCGGCCGAGGGCCGCAGCCATGGACTGGCCGAGCTCGGCGGCGCTCTTCACGACGCGCGCCCCGGCGGCCTCGAAGGCCTTCATCTTGTCGGCGGCCGTGCCGGCACTGCCGGCGATGATCGCACCGGCGTGACCCATGCGCTTGCCCTTGGGCGCCGTCTGGCCGGCAATGAAGACGGTCACCGGCTTGGTCACGTGCTGCTTGATGAACGTGGCGGCCTCTTCTTCGGCGCTGCCGCCGATCTCGCCGATCAAGATGATGCCCTCGGTCCCGGGATCGTCCTGGTAGAGCTTGAGGACGTCGATGAACCCGGTGCCGATGATGGGATCGCCGCCGATGCCGACGCAGGTCGATTGGCCGATACCGAGCTGGGTCAGCTGGTGGACGGCCTCGTACGTGAGCGTTCCGCTCCGTGACATGACGCCGACGGTGCCGGGCTTGTGAATGTAGCCGGGCATGATGCCGATCTTGGCCTGACCGGGGGTGATGAGCCCCGGACAGTTCGGACCGATGAGGCGGGTCTTCCGGCCGCGCAGGAACTCCATGACACGCACCATGTCGAGCGTGGGAACGCCCTCCGTGATGCAGATCGCGAGCGGCATGCCGGCGTCGGCCGCTTCCATGATCGCATCGGCCGCGAACGGCGGCGGCACGAAGATGAGTGTGCAGTCGGCGCCCGTCTCCTTGACGGCCTGCTCGACGGTGTCGAAGACCGGGAAGCCTTCGAAGTCGGTGCCGCCCTTCCCTGGCGTCACCCCACCGACGACCTGCGTGCCGTACTCGCGGCAGGTTTTCGCATGGAACTGGCCCGTGGCACCGGTGATGCCCTGGACGATGACGCGCGTGTTGCGGTCGACGAGGATACTCACTTGCCACCTCGCTTGGCGGCCGCGACTGCGAGCTTCGCGCCTTCGGCCATGTCGGCGGCCGCTTCGATCGCGAGACCCGACTCTTTCAGGATTTGTTTGCCACGCTCGACGTTGGTGCCTTCCATGCGCACCACGAGTGGCACCGACAGCCCGACCTCGCGGGCCGCGGCGACGACGCCCTCCGCAAAGACGTCGCAACGGAGAATGCCGCCGAAGACGTTGATGAAGATCGCCTTCACGCTGGCGTCGGAGAGGAGGAGGCGGAACGCTTGGCTCACTTTCTTCTGGTCGGCACCGCCGCCGACGTCGAGAAAGTTGGCCGGCTCGCCGCCCGCGTACTTCACGATGTCCATCGTCGCCATCGCGAGTCCCGCGCCGTTCACCATGCAGCCGATGTTACCGGAGAGCGCGATGTAGCTGAGGTCGTACTTGGCGGCCTCGGTTTCGCGCGGGTCTTCCTCGTTGACGTCGCGGTACTCGCGGAGGTCGGCGTGGCGGAAGAGCGCGTTGTCGTCGAGGCTCACCTTGGCGTCGAGCGCGATCAGATCGCCGCCCTTGGTCACGACGAGCGGATTGATCTCGACCATCGACGCGTCGCACTCGTGGAACGCGCGCGTCACGGCGGTGAAGAAGCTCACGGCCTTGTTCACGAGCTCCTTGGGGAGGCCCAGGCGGAACGCGAGCCGCCGGCCTTGATAGGGGGCGAAGCCGACCGACGGGTCGATCGTCTCGTGGAAGATCTTGTCGGGGCTCTTGGCGGCGACTTCCTCGATCTCGACGCCGCCCTCGGGCGACGCGATCACCGATGCCTTGCCGGTGGCGCGATCAACGACGACGCCGAAGTAGAGCTCGCGCGCGATGTCGCAGCCACTCTCGACCAACACCTGCCGGACCACCCGGCCGTCGGGACCGGTCTGGTGCGTGACGAGCGTCTTCCCGAGCAAGCCCTTGGCGAACTCCGCCGCCTTCTCGGGTGACGATACCACCTTCACCCCGCCGGCTTTGCCGCGACCACCGGCGTGGATCTGCGCTTTGACGACGACCGTGCCGCCGAGCTTCTTGGCGACCTCGGCAACCTCGTCCGGCGAGCGCGCGACGCTGCCTTGCAGCAGCGGCACGCCGTACTTCCGGAGGATCTCTTTCGCTTGAAACTCGTGGATGTTCACGATGGGGTTTTCCGATCAGCCCTGGAGGATCTTGTCCATCGCCGAAACGAGCTCTTCGACGTGGCTCACCGAAACGGCAAACTCTTTCTTCTCGGCATCAGTCAGCTCGAGCTCGATGACGCGCTCGACCCCTCCGGCACCGATCAACACGGGCACCCCGACGTAGAAGCCCTTCACGCCGTACTCGCCTTCGAGCAGCGCGGCGCACGGGAGGATGCGCTTCCGATCCTTGAGGTACGCCTCCGCCATCTGGATCGCGGCCGACGCCGGCGAGTAGAAGGCCGAGCC
>JBDSJB010000374.1:0-9115 GCA_039917665.1 Binatia bacterium | reverse complement strand
TTTGCTGATGACGTGCTCGGTGAACATCTGGAGCGCGTCGATCTTTTTCTGCAGCGGCGTCGTGTCCGTGTCGTACATGTTCCGGAAGCCGACGATGACGTCGGTGACGCCGAGGTCGGCGAGCTTCTTCACGCCGTCGACCGTGAAACCGTCGAACGAGATCACGTGGTTCTCGAAGGGCAGGTGCTCACGACCGTACTCGCGGCGGAGCTCCTCGACGCGCGTGAGAAAGCCTTCGAGCTTGCTCTGATCGCCGCCGGCGTGCATCCAGCCGTCGTGGCGGGCGGCGCGTTTGAGCGCTGCCTCGGAATGACCGCCGATCAGGATCGGGATGGGCGCGGTTGGGGTGGGACAGATCTTGATGCTCGGGATGTCGTAATGCTTACCGTGGAAATGGAAGTAGCCGCCTGCAGTGAGACCGCGGATGATCGCGATCATCTCGTCGAGCCGCGCTCCGCGCGTCTTCCATTCCGTGCCGGTCACGACGAAGTCTTCCGGCCAAGGGCTCGTGCCGACGCCGAACGCGAAGCGGTTCGCGCTCAGGACGGCGAGGCTCGCGGCCTGCTTTGCCATGAGCACCGGCTGCCGGATCGGCAGCTTCACCACGAAGGTCGTGAAGCGGAGCCGCGTAGTGACGGCGCTGAGGGCGCCCATCAGCACGAACGGCTCGATGAACGGTTTGTCCTCGATGAACGTGCGCTCGCCGTCGGCCGTGTAGGGATAGCGGCTGTCGGATTCCTGCGGGTAGCAGATGCTGTCCGGAATCGTCATCGAGGTGTAGCCCGCCTCTTCGGCGGCTCGGGCGAGCGGGAGATAGTGCGACGGCTCGCACATCGCTTCGGCGTACGAGAAGCGCATCAGATCGTGAGACCGCCGTCGAACGGGACGATCGCACCTGACATGTAACGACCCTCGTCCGACGCGATGAATGCCACGAGCGACGCCACCTCCTCGGGCTTGCTACGGCCGAGTGGCGTCATGAGGTTCCGGAGATGCTCGGGGTCGCCGCCGAGCGGCAGCTCGAAGGAGCGCTGCAGAGGCGTCTTGATGCCGCCCGGTGCGACGCAGTTCGCGCGAACGCCGCGCGCGAGAAACTCGGCAGCGAGGGAGCGCGTGAGCTGCACGACGCCGCCCTTCGATGCGCAATACGCGGCGCCGTAGGGTACACCCTGCAAGCCTGCGTTCGACGCGATGGTCGTGATCGAGCCGCCGCCGTCGAGCAGGAAGGGCAGCGCGGCCTGCACGACCAGGAACGTGCCGGTCAGGTTGACCGCGATGATGCGCGACCAGTCCTCGAACGGCATGTCGCTCGCATGCGCGAACTTGCCGATCCCGGCGCAGGTCACGACGACCGAGGGCCGGCCCAGATCCTTGGCGGCAGCCGTTACGGCGGCTTTCACGGACGTCGGATCACTGACGTCGACCTGATAGCCGCGCGAGCCCCCGCCGATGTCGCGCGCCGTCTCCGTCGCGGCGTCGCCGATCAGGTCGAGGCAGGCGACCGCGCCGCCTTCGCTGGCAATGCGCGCCGCAACGGCGCGTCCGAGACCCGAGCCGGCACCAGTGACGATGGCGGTGCGGCCTACGAAACGTTGCGTGGATTCGCTCATGGCGCGCGACAGTAGCGTCACTCGCCCCCTCGCACAACCAAGTGCAGGCTCGTGCAATTGGTTTACCGCCCCTGGAAGGTGGGTGGTGAGCAGGGTGCGTGAGGGGTTCCCGGTCCGCCAGACTCGCGACAGAATGCGCAGACTTCATGCGTCGTCAGCGCGCTCGTCTGAGGGCCCGGGAACCCCTCACGCACCCCGCTCACCACCACATTTCAGGGACAGTGCTTCGCGCACGACCCCGCACCGGCAGTTCGGGAGCAAGGACGCACTTGGTCGTCGCGGGTGGAGGATAGAAGAAGTTTTAAGGCTCTGAGTGTTGCGGCCGTGGGGGTGTGGGTTGCTTTGGAGCGAGTAGCAGCTCGCGTGAGCGCAATCCGGATACGACGCGGCGGGTAGTAGGCGCTGGGCACCCGAGACCCACGAACGGAAAAGTAACCCACACCCCCATGGAACAACCGACCAGTCGGAGAACGCGCATATGTCCCCGCAGCTTGCGCAAGAACCGGAGAGAATCGTAGATCACCGCAGCAAGCAGCAAGTGTCCGGAGGAGCGCGCATGGCAGCAGACCTGAACGAGCTCGAGGCAATCAAGCGGCTCAAGTACCGCTACGTGCGGTCGCTCGACCTGAAGCTCTGGGACGAGCTCGAGCAATGTCTCACCGAGAATTGTCATTCCGCGTACGGTGACGGTCAGTTCAGCTTCGACGACCGGCCCGCCATCATGACGTTCCTGAAAGACGCGCTGGGTCCCCACACGCGCATCACCCGCCACCAGGTCCATCAACCCGAGATCGAGCTGACGAGTGCGACGACGGCCACCGGCGTCTGGGCGCTCGACGACATCGTCATCGACACCGAGGCCAAGATCACGATTCGCGGCGCCGCCTTTTACCACGACGAGTACGTGAAGATCGGCGGCGCGTGGAAGATCGCGAAGACCGGCTATCGGCGGATTTTCGAGGAGATGCAGTCGCGCACCGAAACGCCGAGCCTGGTCATTACGAAGAACGGCTTCGCCGCCAGCAAATAAGGAGAGTCACGTTCATGTCCGACGAGCATCCCGCCCGCACCGTATCCAAAAAGTCGATCGCCGCCGTGAAGGCCAAGCGCAAGGAAGACTGGCTCGCGCTCTTCGCGCCCGACGCCGTGATCCAAGACCCGGTCGGCAAGTCGCCGATCGATCCCTCCGGTGAAGGCCACAAGGGCACGGCCGCGATCGGCAAGTTCTGGGACAACCAGATCGCGCCCAACACCATCCACTTCGAAGTGCGCGAGTCGTACGCCGCGGGCTCCGAGTGCGCCAACGTCGGCACGATCTCGATCGGGATGCCGAACGGCATGAAGGCGCGCTGCGACGGCGTCTTCGTGTATCGGGTGAACGACGACGGCAAGCTGGTCTCGCTCCGCGCCCACTGGGAGTTCGACCAGATGATGGCGACGATCGTGCCCGCCTGACGCCATGTTCCTGACTCCGCTGCAGGCCGGTGAGGTGCGCGAGCGCTTCGGGACCCCGTGTTACGTCTACGATCACGCAACGCTCGAAGCCGCGGCACGGCAGGCGCTGGCGTTCCCGAACGCGTTCGGGCTGACCGTCCGCTATGCGATGAAGGCCAATCCGAACGCCGCCATCGTGAAGTTGTTCACGGGTCTCGGCCTCGACATCGACGCGTCGAGCGACTTCGAGGTCGAGCGCGCGATTCGCTGCGGTGTGCCGCCGGAGCGCATCCAGCTGACGTCGCAGATGCCGTCGCGCAATCTGCGGTCGATCGCCGAGCGGGGCGTGCGCTACACCGCCTGCTCGCTGCACCAGCTCGACGCGTTCGGCCAGGCGTTTCCGGGCGGCACGGTCTGCGTGCGGATGAATCCGGGACTCGGCAGCGGCTCGACGAATCGCACCAACACGGGCGGACCTGGATCGAGCTTCGGGATCTGGCACGAGCATTTCGGCGAGGTGCAGGCGATCGCGTCACGCCACGGCCTCCGCATCCGCCGGCTGCACTCGCACATCGGGTCGGGCTCCGATCCGAGCGTCTGGCAGCGCGTCGCCAGCATGACCCTCGCGATCGCCGCCGCATTGCCGGAGGTCGAAACCGTGAACCTGGGCGGCGGGTTCAAGGTGGCGCGCGTCGCCGGCGAGCAGTCGACCGATCTCACGCAGTGTGGCGCGCCGATCGTCGACGAGCTGCGCCGCTTCCGCGAGCAGCACGGGCGGGCGCTCCACCTCGAGATCGAGCCCGGCACGTATCTCGTCGCCAATGCGGGGGCGATCGTCGCGACCTGCGTCGACGTCGTCGACACCGGCGCGGGCGGATACCGCTTCGCGAAGCTCGATACCGGCATGACGGAGATCACGCGTCCCTCACTGTACGGTGCGCAGCACCCGATCGACGTGCTCGCCGAGGCGCCGCCCGCGGACGTGGTGTTCTGCGGACCCTGCTGCGAGTCGGGCGACGTGCTGACGCCGGCGCCCGGCGATCCCGAGGGACTCGCGCCGCGCCACGTGCCGCAGCCGTCCATCGGAGATCTCGTCGTCGTCGGCGGCGCGGGGGCGTACTGCGCCGCGATGTCGACGATCAACTACAACAGCTATCCGCAGGCGCCGGAGGTGATGCTCGAGTCCGATGGGACTCTGCGGTTGCTGCGGCGCCGACAGACGTTCGATCAGGTGCTGCAAAACGAGATCTGACGCAGCCGTGGTCGCACGAAGGCGCTACGCCCGATAGACGTCGGGCTCGATGAACACGAGTCGCGCGGTCGGAACCCGCGCGCGGAGCGTCGCTTCGACGGTGTTCGTCGCGTCGGCGACCGCTCGGAGCGGCATGTCGGGCGCGAAGGCGAGCTTCGCCGCGATCAGCAGATCTTCCGGACCGAGGTGCAGCGTCCTGAGGTGAATGACGTGCGTCACGCCCGGGCCGGCGGCGAGCGTCGCGCGAATCTTCTCCACCGTCGCGGGCGCCGCGGCCTCGCCGATCAGCAGGCTCTTCATCTCGACGGCGAGGATGATCGCGATCACGCCGAGGAGAAGCCCGATCGCGACGCTGCCGAGCGCGTCCCAACGCGGGTTACCGGTCACGAGCGCGAGCCCGATGCCGACCGCCGCGAAGAGGAGGCCCAGCAGCGCGCCGACGTCCTCCAGCAGCACGACCGGCAACTCCGGCATCTTCGTGTGGCGGATGAAGCTCCACCAGCTCTCGTCGCCGCGGACGTGGCTGGCCTCGTGGAGGGCGGTGCGGAGCGAGAACGCCTCGAGGCCGATCGCGAGGACCAGCACGGCGAGCGCCCACTCGGTCGACGACAGCTCGTGCGGGTCGAGGAGCTTCTCGATCCCCTCGACGATCGCGAACAGCGAGCCGAGCGAGAAGAGCACGAGCGCCACGACGAACGCCCAGAAGTACCGTTCGCGTCCAAACCCGAATGGGTGCTCGGCCGTGGCGGCATGAGCGGCCCGGCGCGAGCCGAGGAGCAGCAGGGCCTGATTGCCGGTGTCCGCGAGCGAGTGAACGCTCTCGGCGAGCATCGAAGCGGCGCCGGTGAAGAAAAAGGCGACCAGCTTTGCGATCGCGATGCCGAGGTTCGCGAGGAACGCCGCGACGATGGCGCGCCGGCTACCGTCCGTCACGTCGCGGTCCTGGCGGCTACCGGGAGGTTCAGCTCGCGGCGGCGGCGGGCTTGGCCGGTGCGGCGGCGGCCGCGGTGCCCCACGACTTGCGGAGCGCGCGCATCTCTACGCGCTTGGCGATCTTCTGCCGGCGCTGCTTGTTGAATTGGCTCTTGTCTCCGGTGACTCGTCCCATGGTCCTGGACCCCTCTTCGGCGCGGGTTGCGCGGAGGGGAGGGTGTCTCACAATCGGGGCCGGCGCGCCAGCCGTGCGGCCGCGACGATCAGGCCCGTCGCCAGCACCAGTCCGATCGCCGGAACGCTGATGGCCGTGTGCAGGCTCCCGGTCCGATCCGAGACGAGCCCCACCACGAAGGGGCCGATCGCGCTGCCGATCCCGCCGAGGAAGAAGACGTTCAGCGCCGAGGCGAGGCCGTGGCGCTCCTTCGGGACCAGGCTCACCATGAAGGTCTGGAGGGCGGGGAAGATCGCATACACGGCGACCAGGCCGGCGAGCCCCAGCACCGCGATCGCCGCGGGCGAAACCGCATTGATGGTGAGAATTAGGAGCGGGGCAGCGATGAGGGCGCTTATCCAGGCGACATCAAGAGCGCCGGCGACGTGGACGACGCGCCGGCGATCCGCCAGCATGCCGCCAAGCACGCTGCCGCCGATCCCGCCGATGAGCGCGCCGGCGCCGAAGATCGCGCCGGTTTCCGTGACGCCGAGACCGCGGTCACGGACGAAGTACGAGGGGGTCCAGGCGGCGAAGCCGAGGCCCGAGCCGATCGCCAACAGGCCGCCGAGCCACACCAGCAGCAGGCGTGGATCGGCGAGCAGCTCGCCGAGAACCCGGAGCGGAGGCTCGTGCTGCTCGGCCGTTCGCATACGCCGCTCTTCCGGAAGACTCAGCACCAGCGGCAGCAACAACAGCCCGACCCCGCCGTAGAGCAGAAAGACCTGGCGCCAGCCGAGCGTCTCGGCGATCCGGCCGCCGAGGCCGATGCCGAGCCCGGCGCCGACCGCCGCGGAGGCGCCATAGATCCCCAGCGCGCGGCCGCGCGACTCGGCGGAAAAGCGCTCGCCGATCAGCGAAATGGCGCACGGAAAAAGGCTCGCCTCCCCGATGCCGGTGAAGAAGCGAGCCCAGAAGAGCGACTGGAAGCCGGTGACGAAGGCGCCGGCGGCGGTCGCGAGGCTCCAGACCGTGAGCCCGAAGGCGATTACGTAGACCCGCATGTGGCGGTCGGCGGCGACCCCGAAGACGAATCCGGTGATCGCGTAGATCAAGGAGAACGCCAGCCCGCCGATGATGCCGAGCTCGGTGTCCGTGAGGCCGAGCTCGGCGCGGATGCCGGGGAACAGGATCGGCACGACTTGCCGATCCGCCCAGTTCATGGCGCTCGTGATGGTGAGCACGGTCAGCAGGTAGCCGTCGCTGCGGCGGAAGGCGCTCATTCCTGGTTCGTCCGCGTGACTCGGACCTGGCGCACGAGGTGCGGCGAGGCGTCGAGGATCTCGAACTTCGTCCCGTCGGGCGCGACGAGCTTGGTGCCGCGCTGCGGAATACCGCCGGCGAGCTCGAGGCAGTAGCCCGCGACGGTCGAGTAATCCTCGTCCTCGGGGAGATCGGTGCCGAGCGCGCGGTTGAGCTCGCGGATCGGCGCGTAGCCCCGAACGACGGCGCGGCCCTCACCCTCCATGCGCACGAACTCCTCGGCGACCTGGTCCTCGTCGGTCGAGAGGGCGCCCAACACCTCCTCGATCAGATCGCGGAGCGTCAGCAGGCCGGACAAGCCGCCGTGCTCGTCGACGACGAACGCGATCGCGGTGCGACGCTTTCGCATCTCTTCGAGGACCTGCGTGGCGCGCGTGCTCTCGGGAACGAAGAGCGGCGGACGGATGAGGTCTTCGAGCACGACCAGCTTGCCCTCCCAGGCCAGCGCCAGGACGTCCTTGGTGCTGACGTAGCCGACGATGTTGTCGAGCGAGCCGTCGTAGACCGGCATGCGCGCGTGGCCTTCTTCGAGTAGGATCTTCTTCACGTCCTCGAACGAAGCGTGGCGCGGTAAGGCGTCGATGCGATTCCGCGGCAACATGACCTCGCCCGCGGTGAGCAATCCGAAGTCGAGCGCACGGGAGGCGATCTCGCTGGTCTCTTCGTCGAGGGCGCCGGTCTTGCCTGCCTGCTCGACCAGCTCTTGCAGCTCCTCGGGGGAGAGGCGCGACTCGCTGAAATTCGTGCTGTCGCCGAAGGGTCGCAGCACCACGTTGGAGCTCGCCGTGAGCATGCGGACCGCCGGTCCGACCAGCCACGAGACCGTCCAGACCAGCGGGCCGATGAAGAGCGCGTAGCGTTCGGCGTGGCGGAGAGCCAGTGACTTCGGCACCAGCTCGCCGAGGACGATCGAGAGATAGGAGATCGTCGCGACGACGAAGACGAGCGCCACGACGTGCGCTGTCCCCTCGGACATGCCGAAGGGGGTCAGCGCAGCGCTCAGGGTTTCCGCCGTCGTCGCGCCGCCGAGGGCGGCCGCCGCGGCGCCGACGACCGTGATGCCGATCTGCACCGTGGCGAGGAAGCGCTCGGGCTGATTGCGGAGGGTGAAGACCGTGCGGGCGCGGCGCGAGCCACTGTCGACGAGCTGCTGCAGCCGGGTGTCACGGATGGTGAGGATCGCGATCTCGGCGCCCGCGAAGACGCCGTTCAGCACGATGAGAATGAGGATCGCGACCAGCTCGACCATTGAGGGCCGCGCACCTTACCAAGCCGGCTGCGGACTAGCGATCACCCGGCACTAGGGGCGGATCGGCCGTGGAATCACGCGGGCGCGATCGTCACCGGGATGCCGTTCCGGACGGCCTTGCCCGACGGCACGTCGACGAGCATCGGGGGCGCCAGCAGGTCGTGGTTGACGCTGGGGTGGGCCGCGGCGACCCCGAGCCACACGCCCGTCGCGCTCGTGGCCCAGCCGGGGGGAGCGAACGACCCCGGAGCCATCTCCTCGCTACAGCCGGTGGACTAGAACGTCAGCGTCCCCTCGACGAAGCCGTACGTGAGATGCTGATCGCGCGGGAAGCCGTTCCGCACCACGCTCTCCCCGAACGCGTGACCGCAGTACGTCTGCAGCTCGACGTTGCGCGATAGCGCGTAGGTCAGCGTGAGCTCGACGACGTACGCCGTGTCGTGGGCACCGCCGGCGGGCGAGCCGCCGTAGCCGAAGAAGTCGCGCTTGGTAGCGCCGCCGCCGAAGTAGAGGAGGTCGCGGCCTTCGGTGACGCGCAGGTAGTGGAAGTCGAGTCGGCTCGTGAGCTGCGCGAGCGGCTTTGCGATCAGCTGCACCATCACGTCCTGGTTGTTCATGAGATTATAGAAGGGTGTGAAGGCGTAGATGCGCGACGTCGGCAGCAGCTGGAAGAACGTGCCGTGGTCACCGTCACTCGCGTCGTCGTCGCCGGAGCTCCGGAAGATGCCGGTGCGGATCCAGGGCGTCCACGGCGCGCTCGTGAAGCGATACCCGGCCTCGACCGCGTAGGCCCAGCTCTGCTGATCGAGTGATTGCCACTCGCCGAATTGCCCGGCCGACCACGCGAGCGCATCGACCGAGCCCGGGCCGAGCGCGCGGTTGTAAACGATCTCGCCGCCGATCGTGTCGACCTCGATACCGCGCTGGTCGGCCTGGCGAGCGGTGAGCGGTCGGTTGTCGACCGCGACCACGTCGCCATCGTCCGGTCGATGATCGCGATAGTGGAGATAGAAGAGCCTCGACTCGAGACCTGGGAGAAAGCTCGGGCTGTCCTTCTTCATCAGCGAGAGCCCGCCGAGGTCGATGCCCATATGACGGCCGGCGCTGATCTCGAATCCTCCCGAGGTCGGCAGAACGTAGAACCCCGACAGCAGCCAGGC
>JBDSJB010000373.1:0-6549 GCA_039917665.1 Binatia bacterium | reverse complement strand
GGCGTGATGGCGAGGTGGTAGGCGCAGAAGAGATCGAACGCGTCGATCGTGGCGCCGACGCTCCGCGGCGGGGGCGGCGCCGGCGTCGGGCGCGCGGGCGGTCGGTTGGGAGCGCCGCGCTGCGGGTACGGCCGCGGGGCAGGGCGGGTGTCGCGGGGTCGAGCGGTTTGCGGCGGCGTATTTCGACGCCCGGCGTCCTGGCGTGGCACGCCGAATTGCTCGACGGACCAACGCGTCCGGCCGGTGCTCGCGGCCATGTTGCGACGTTGCCCGGTCGCGTGATTCTGCCAGCGGGTCAGCGGCGACGGTGGCGGCGTGTAGCCGGTGCCACGATCATCGGGGCGTCCATCAGGCCCGACGCGCGGCTGACTCTCGTCGTTTCCCGCGGGCGGATCTCCGGGACGGCGTCCTCTCCGCCTGCGCGTCATCGAGCGTTGGACTATGCCCGAACGATTCTCGGGCGTCGAGTGCGGCGACGGGCTTTGCGGGCGCGGAGTGGCAGGCTATGAGCGCCGCCTGTGGCGATCGGCGCCGAAGGCAGGAGTGATGCGCGCGGCATCGTCGGCGATCTTCTCGTCCTGACGCTGCTCGTCGCCGTCATGCTCGCGTGGCCGCTGACGGCGCCGCCGATCGGAACGCACGGCGAAGCCCGCGAAGGTCTCGTCGTGCAGGACGTCGGGCGGGACGGACGCTGGGTCCTGCCGCTGCGGAACGGCGAGGTGCCGTCGAAGCCGCCGCTCTATCACTGGATCGCCGCCGGCATCGGCGCGTGCGTCGGGAGCTCCGACGCGGTGGTGCGCATCCCGTCGGCGCTCGCGGCGTGGCTCGTGCTGGTGCTCGTGTACGCGCTCGGGGTCGCGGCCGGCGGGCGGACGAGCGGCTGGCTCGCTGTCGGCGCCCTCGCGGGCATGCATACGTTCTTCGAGTCGGCGAGCGAGGCGCGCGTCGACATGCTCTTCACCGCATGGATCACGCTCGCGCTCGCGGCGTTCTGGCGGTGGTACGAGCGGGACGGCGCCTCGGCCCGCGCCATCTGCTACGCGGCGATCGCGGCAGCCGTTCTCACCAAGGGGCCGGCCGGCGCGGTGCTGCCGCTGCTCGTGATCGTCGGCTTTCTCGCCTGCGAGCGGCGGTGGGATCGTGCGGCGGCCTTGTGCTCGCTGCGGCTCGCGCTCGCGGCGGTCGTAGTGGTCGGCGGCTGGTACGTGCTCGCGGCATGGGCGGGCGGCGCCGATTTCGTCCACCGGCAGATCTTGAAGGAGAACCTCGATCGCTTCGTCGGGCGCGGTGTCTTCGGCATGCACGGCGGCCGCTCACGGCTCGCGATGCTCGAGAATCTCGCGACCGATCTGCTGCCGTGGAACCTGGTGCTGCCGGCCGCGGCCTTCGCCTGGTGGCGTGGTGTCCGCACGGACACGCTCGGACGTTTGCTGCACACCTGGTGGATCGTGATTCTCGCGTTCTTCACGGTGGCCTACGGCAAACGCGGCGTGTACCTGCTGCCGCTCTATCCGGCGATCGCCGTCCTCGCGGGACGAGCGCTCGGTGATCTGGTCAGTCGCCTGCGCGCCGACCCCGACGGCGCCCGGTCCGCACCGATGCGTTTCCTGCAACGCCTCGCACCGGGACGGCCGTGGCGCGCGCTGATCGGCGCGGTCGTGATCATGGATCTCGTCGTGGTGCTCGTCGGGCAGAGCGTGCGGGTGCGGCGCGCGCGGCGGGCGTCGCTCGTGCCGTTCGCCGCGACGGTGGCCGAGCGGGTGCCGCCGAAGGCGCCGCTCGTCGCCGATCTGTCGCTCGACGAGAGCGACTACCTGGTGCTGTCGTACCGCCTCGGACGCGCGATCCCGCGCGCGGTGCCGGGTGCCCCGTGCACGCCCGGAACATTCCACCTGGCGACGCCGCGGCCCGGGGCCCCGATCGTCGCGCCGCTGCTCGTCTCCGAACGGCGGGGTGTGCCCGTCGCGCTGGCGGAGGACACGGCTGAAACGTGCCCTCTTGCTCTCGAACGCGGGGACGATAGATAGGCGTCGCGATGGCGGCCAAAGAAGCGGCGCCGAAGATCATGCTCGGATTCGTCGTCCGCCAGTGCGCGGTGGCACTCGGGCACCGTCCGTCTCCGGCCGAGCTCGTCGAGTGGGCGAACAATCAGGGCAAGGGGCGGGAGCGCCATTGCCTGTTCGGTCGCCCGATCACCGTCGCAGAGGCCGGCGTCATCCTGCGTCACCCCGGTCGGCCGGTGACGGTGCGCAGCACCGACCCGTACCCGATCTTCGCGCTCGCCAGTCGTTAGTCGTTAGGAGAGCGGACTCGACGGTGCAGGCAGCCCGGTCGCCCCGGGCGAGCCGTCACGCCAAAATAATCGGCGACCGCACCTTGTCGTCCAACCAGCGTGCGAGATCGAGCAGGCTGTCCGCATTCATCTCGTGCCCCATCTCGTACTCGCGGTAGAGCACCGGCACGCGGAGCGTGCGGAGCGCGTCGGCCGACTGCTGCGCGCGGGCGACCGCAATGATCTCGTCGGCGGTGCCGTGCTGCACGAGGGTCGACAGCTCGTCGCGTCCTTCGACCTGCGGCAGCGTCGTCAGCAGCTGCGGCGGCAACCACGAGCTCAGCGCCGCGAGACCGGCGAAGCGACGGGGCGCGGCGAGCGCGACGCGATACGCGAGCACCCCGCCTTGGCTGAAACCCATGATGAGGAGCTTCCGGGGATTCACGGCGTAGCGCGCGAGCGCGGCATCGAGAAAGCGTTCGACCATCGTGGCGGCTTCCTCGATCGGGCCCTCGGTCGCGGGCTGCACGGCGCTCAGCGGGAACCAGCCGTACCCGACGGCGCCGTCGGCGCCGAGCGGCACCTCGAGCGGCCCCTGCGGGCAGATGACCTGGAATTGGCCGCCGCTCAGATAGGGGGCGAGGCCCATCAGGTCGAAGGCGCTCGCGCCCCAACCGTGCAAAGCGATGATCGTCGGATGGGGACCGGCACCGGCCGGTTCGTACACGGTATGGACTAGCTCCACGCGCGCATTCTCCTTCGGCGTTGGTGTCGCCGTGTGCCTCTGCTAGCCTTTCGCGGTGCAAGTCCGCAAGGCGCGCTCGTGAAGCTCCTTCTGTTCGATCTCGACGGGACGATTCTCCACGCGCGACACGCGCCCGGACGCGTACCCTTCGATCTCGCGATGCGTGACACGTTCGACGTCAGCGTCGAGCTTGCCCGCATGCGGCCCGACGGCAAGACCGATCCCGCGATCGCCGCGGAGCTGCTGGCACTCGCCGGCGCCGACGCGAGCGTCGACGTCGCGACGCTCGCCCGGTTGGAAGCCGCGCTGACGTCGCACCTCGGGGACGCGATCGCGGCCGGCTCCACGCGTGTCGAGCCGACCCCGGGTGCGCGCGCCGTGCTGCAAGCACTCGCCGGCGACCCGCGCTTCGGCAGCGCGGTCCTGACCGGGAATCTCGCGGGAGCGGCGGCCTTGAAACTCGAGGCCGCGGGCCTCGCCGATTTCTTCGCGTGCGGTGCGTTTGGGAGCGATCACGTGCTCCGCGCCGCTCTGCCCGACGTTGCGCGCACCCGCTTCCGCGCCGCGACTGGGCACGACGTGACCCGCCAGGATTGCGTCATCATCGGCGATACGCCGCTCGATCACGCGGCGGCCGTCGCCAACGACATGCCGGCGGTGCTGATCGCGACCGGCCGTATTCCCTACGACGAGCTCGCGGCACTCCGACCCGCGGCGGTGTTCGCCGACTGGAGCGACGGCGCGGCGATTCGGCGCGCGCTCGAGGCGATCCCATGAGCGAGGCATCCTTCCGCGTCACCGTCGAGAAGGAGTACCTCAAGTTCTCGGCGGCACACTTCATCGCCTACAAGGGTTTTCGCGAGCCGCTGCACGGACACAACTACCAAGTGTCCGTGACGATCGCGGGTGCGGTCGGCGCGGACGGCTACGTGCTCGACTTCGGCATCGTGAAAAAAACGACGAAGGCCGTGTGCGAGGAGCTCGACGAGCGCGTGATCGTGCCGGCGCGGAGTGATTGCATCACGGTGTCGCACGAAGGGCCCAGTGTGATCCTCGAGTACGAGGACGGCGCGCGCTTTCTCTTCCCGGCGACCGACTGCGTGCTGTTGCCAATCGTGCATGCGTCGGCCGAAGAGCTCGCGGGCTACGTGTTGATGCGGCTCCGCGAGGGGCTCGGCACGCACGCGATGCGCGGCCTCACGGAGATCGAGGTCGGCGTCAGCGAAGCGCCCGGCCAGTCGGCTTTTTGTCGCGCCCAGCTCTGAAACGAGCTGGGCGTCTGACCGAACGGGTGCGCCTCGCCGCGAAGCCACTAGTGGTGCTTGTGGCCCTTCCCATTGCCATGGCCATTGCCGTGGCCCTTGCCGTGACCGTTCTTCTTCCCGTGTCCACGGCTGTCGCCGTGCCAGCTGCTCTCGTGCTTGTAGGAGCGGTGGCTGTGACCCTTCCAATGACCGCTGCTGACGACGCGCGGCGCGACGCGGTAGTAGCGAGTCGGGACGCGTAGCACCGGCCCCGGTACGTACCGGCGCTCGACGTACGACCACGGGCCGCCGTCCGCGTGTGCGACGAACCAGTTGCCGTTGTCATACGTGTAGTAGGCGTCGTCGTACGTGAAATAGTTCACCGAGACGTCGGGCGCGTAGTGCACGCGCGGAAAGCCGGGCACCACCACCAAACGCGGCGGCGCGTCGAAGGCGATCACGGGCGGCACGATGTTGACGCCAATGTGCACGTCGGCCGCGAACGACGGCTTCGTCACAGCGATGGCGGCGAGCAGGCCAGCGGCGAAATATATGCGTTTCATAGTCTCGGCTCCTTTTCTCGTTGGGTGCTGGAGGTCGTCATGAGCAAGATGAGCGCCACCACGTAGGCTCGTGGTTCGACAGCGGCGAAACCGTCACGCGACGTAAGAGTTGCTTCCTCACGTGCAGGGGTTACACGCCGGCGCGGGGATGCACTTGCACCGCTCTGCGGCTGCGTGTCAGTCAGTGCGTTGGAGGAGCACCGCATGTCGACGACGATCACGCTGCTCGATGGAGAGGAGACACGCGAGATCCCCGCGTGGATCGACGGCGACGCCGTTACGATCGCCCCCGGCGATCTCGGCTGGAAGCTCGAAGCGGTCGGCCTCTGCCGCGGCGACGTGTGCGTGCCGATCCGCGATCGCGCGCGCCTCGCCCGACCCGAGGGCGTGGATCTCGCCGAGCTCGCGCGTCTGCTCGACCGGCCGCTCGCGGTCGACGGTGCCGAGCGCGTCGCCGTGCTCGGCACCTCGGCCGAGCGCCGCGCCGGCTCGCTCGCGTCGCTCGCAGCGCCCGACTTCGCCCTGACCGATCTCGACGGGCGCACGCATCGTCTCTCCGACCAGAACGGCAAGAAGCGCCTGCTCGTGACATGGGGATCGTGGTGCGGCTGTCGCGAGGACCTGCCGGTCTGGCAAGCGCTGCACGAGGAGCTCGGCCCGAAGGGTTTTCTGCCGATCACCGTCGCGCTCGACACCGGCGTCGACGCCGCCCGGCCGTTCATCGAGCGTGCCGCGCCGACGCACCCAGCCCTGATCGATCCCGAGCACCGCGTCGCCGACCTCTTCAACATGATCAACGTTCCGACGATGGTCTGGATCGACGAGGACGGCCGCATCGTCCGGCCGAATGATCAGCAGTTCGGCTCCGACATGTTCGTGCAGATGACCGGAAAGCCGTCGGCCCCGTTTCTGGCGGCACTGCGCGCCTGGGTCAACGAGGGTCGCGGCGCGCTCGCCCCCGACGACGTCCGCGAGCAGCAGCTCTTACCGAGCGCCGACCAGCAGCTCGCTCGCGCCGAATTCCGCCTCGCCTGGCACCTCCACGGGCTCGGCAAGCGCGAGGCGGCCGAGCGGCATTTCCTGCGCGCCGGTGAGCTCGCCCCCACCGATTGGACGATCCGCCGCGCCCAGCTTCCGATCCGCGGCATCGATCCGATGACCAGCAACGAGTTCATCGCGCTTTGGGAAGAGGGCATTCCGCAATACCCGACGCGCACGTTCGGCGCGGACGAGCCAAAGGAGTAGGGCCGTGGCCAGCGCGATCCGCCGCAACAAGCTGACCGAGGTGATCTGGAGCGTGCACCGTTTTCTTTACCGCGTGAGCGGCGGCCGTATCGGTGGCAGCGCCGTCGGATTGCCGGTGCTGATGCTCACGACCAAAGGGCGGAAGAGCGGCGAGCCCCGGACGAGTGTGCTGACATATTTACCGAAGGGTCGCGCGGCGGTGGTCTTCGCGTCGAATGCCGGCGAGCCGAAGCACCCCGCGTGGTGGCTGAATCTGGTCGCCGACCCGCACGCGCAGGTCCAGATCGGCCGGGATGTGACGCCGATGAGCGCTCGCGAAGCGGACGGCGCCGAGCGCCAGCAGTTGTGGGCGGAGCTGGTGCGCGCGTCCCCGAGCTATGCGGAGTACGAGCAGAGGACGACGCGCCGCATTCCGGTCGTCGTCCTCGAACCCGGGCACTGACGTTCGCGCCACGTCGCGGTCGAAGCACCGAAGTTACA
>JBDSJB010000372.1:0-2820 GCA_039917665.1 Binatia bacterium | reverse complement strand
CGCAATTCCCCGAGCGTGACATGGTCGAGCGCGACTTCGCGCTCATGACCGAGCTCGGCGCCAACGTCGTACGCACGTTCACGGTGCCGCCGCGCTGGTTGCTCGACCGGGCCGAGGCCCACGATCTTCGGGTAATGATCGGCATTCCGTGGGCAGAGCACATTTGCTTCCTCGACGAGCCTACGGTGACCGAGGGCATTCGCGAGACCATCCGCAGTGCCGTGCGCGACTCGCTCGGCCACGCCGCGGTCTTTGCCTACATGATCGGCAACGAGATTCCGCCGGACATCGTCCGCTGGTACGGGCCGGAGCGCATGCAGGAGTTCCTGCGGTTGCTGCGGAACGACATCAAGGCGCTCGCGCCGCATGCGCTGGTCAGTTACGCGAACTTTCCGCCAACGGAGTATCTCGACCTCGAGTTCCTCGATTTCGTCTGTTTCAACGTCTACCTCCATCACGAGGACGACTTCCGCCGTTACCTCGGCCGGCTGCAGAACATCGCCGTCGACCGTCCGCTCGTGTTGACCGAGCACGGCATCGATTCCGTGCGTCTCGGTGAGGACGTCCAAGCCGCGACGCTCTCGTGGCAGGTGCGTGCGGCCTTCGAAACCGGCCTCGCGGGCACGTGCATCTTCTCGTGGACCGACGACTGGTTCACCGGCGGCCACCAGATCGAAGACTGGTCCTTCGGGCTCGTGACGCGTGATCGTCAGCGCAAGCCGTCGTTCAACGCGATCAAGGCGCAGTATGCCGCTGCCCTCCCGCCGCCCTCGGCAGTTCAGCCGAAAGTCTCGGTGGTGATCTGCGCCTACAATGCCGACCGCACCATGGACGCGTGTCTCGCCTCGCTCGAGAAGCTGCGGTACCCCAACTACGAGGTCGTGATCGTCAACGACGGGTCGAAGGACGGGACGCAGGCGATCTCCGAGCGCTATGCGGCGTCCAACCCCCGGTTGTTCACGCTGATCAATCAGGTGAACAAAGGCCTGTCGGTCGCTCGCAACGTCGGGATGGAGGCGTCGACCGGCGAGATCATCGCGTATACCGACTCCGACTGCGTGGTCGATCCCGATTGGCTGACGTATCTCGCCTACAAATTTCAGGCGGGATTCGTGGCCGTCGGCGGTCCGAACTTTCCACCGCCGGAAGACAGTGCGGTCGCGTCGTACGTCGCGGCGTCCCCCGGCGGCCCGACGCACGTGCTGCTGAACGACGAGGTCGCCGAGCACATTCCGGGCTGCAACATGGCTTTCACCAAACGGGCGCTCGAGGAGGTCGGGGGGTTCCAGCCGATCTTCACGGCAGCCGGCGACGACGTCGACCTCTGTTGGCGCCTGCAGAACGAGGGGCACGCCATCGGCTTCAGCCCCTCGGCGATGGTGTGGCACTTCCGCCGCAACACGGTGAAGGACTACTTCAATCAGCAGCGTGGCTACGGGAAGGCCGAGGCGCTGCTGTATTTCAAGCACCCCTACCGCTTCAACATGCTCGGACAGTCGCGTTGGCTGGGACGGATCTACGGCGACTTCACCACGTCGCTCTTCTCGCGCCGGCCGGTGATCTACTCCGGGACGTTTGGGCGCGGTCTCTTCCAGACGCTCTACGAGCCCCCGTCGTCGCTCTTCGCTTTCCTGCCATTCACGTTGGAGTGGAACATCGTCGCGGCCGTGCTGCTGATCGCCGCGATCGTGGCCGGGAAGTACCTCATGCTGGCGGCCATCCCGCTCGGGATCACGCTGCTGTCGTCGGGCGTCAGCGCCACCTATGCGCGTATCGATCCGCGGTACGACCACTGGCGCGGCCGATTGCTCGTCGCGGTCCTCATCTATCTGGGCCCGCTCTTGCGCAGCTACGAGCGTTATCGTTGGCGGGTGAAAGGCCTCACCGAGGTCGAGCGCATCCGCTTCGCCGAAATGCGCCAGCTCCCGCAGATTCGCTGGTTCCGGCGCGAGTTCTTCCTGCGCTATTGGAGTGAGAGCAGCCAGGAGAAGGAAGAGCTGCTCGAAGGCGTGATGCGATTCCTGATCCCGCGGAAATATCTCATCGCCCACGATCTCGGGTGGAGCGATTGGGATCTCGAGATCCATCGGGGCATCGCCGCCAAGTCGCAGCTCCGCATCGCGGTCGAGAACCATGGCGGCGAGAAGCGTCTCTTCAACGTGCGCTGCGCCGTCAAGACGTCGCGTGCCGCCAAGCTCGCGCTCTGGTTCTCGGGCGGACTCGTCGCGATCGGCGGCTACCTCTTCGTGACCGAGCTCCTGACGGTCGCGATCCTTCTCGCGGCGCTGATCTCGGGCTCGATCTTCTATCAGGCCATTCGGCTCGGACGGACGATGTACCAGGTGCTCGAGATCGTGGCGCAACAAATCGGTCTCAATCCGGTCGAGAGAAAGCTCTGACCACCGCCGTGCCGACGGCTCCGAGCGCACCGCGCCGCTTCCCGCTGATCCGCACGGTCGCTCACTACCTTCGTCCGCACCGGCTCGGCTTCGCCTTCGCCTTGCTGCAGGTCGTGTTGATCAGCGCCTGCGAGCTCCTGAAGCCCTGGCCGTTGAAGATCGTCGTCGACAACGTGCTCGGCGGGAAACCGTTCGACTGGGCCCCGGCGGCTGCATGGTCGCCGCACGAGCTCCTGCTCGCCGTGTGCCTCGGTCTGATCGTGCTGTACGTCGTGCTCGCCGCGCTCAACACCTTGAACAACGTGACCACCATCACGATCGGGCAGGGGATGGTGAACGACTTTCGCCTCGACCTGTATCAGCATCTGCAACGGCTCTCGCTCAAGTTCCACACGAGCCGCGAGGTCGGTGATCTGCTCTA
>JBDSJB010000371.1:0-6121 GCA_039917665.1 Binatia bacterium | reverse complement strand
TTCAGACGCGCGAAGAGGCCGAGCGCGTCCCAATCGGCGTCGTCGATGCGGCGGACCTCGAAGACATCGTAGGGACAGACGTCGACGCAGTCGCGCTTGGCTTCGCAGCGAGCGTGGTCGATCACGGGCCGCCACGCGCCGGCCGGCGCTTTGCACTGCTCGCCGGGTCGATCGGGATGGGCAGCGGCTTTCCGCGCCTTCTCCTCGTCACGGCTCATCAGACGACGACCGAGTACTCGAGCCCGGCCCCGAGCGGGAGCGTCGTCGACTCGAAACCGTTCGCGGGGTCGCGCATGAAGGCGACATACGGCGCGAGCTCCTTCGGGAACGTGAAGATGTTGTCGGCGAACACCGCAGCACCCTTGCGGAGCTTGGGCCGCAGCAGCCGCAGCATCGGCAGATAAAGATCCTTCCAGCCGTCGAGCAGCACCATGTCGATCGGCGCCGCAATGTCCGCGAAGGTTTCCATCGCGTCGCCCGCCCGGACTTCCGCGACGCCGTCGAGACCGGCCTCGGCGAGATGGGCACGCGCCGCGGCGATCTTGTTGGGCTCGCGCTCGCTGCCGATGAACCGCCCGCCGTTCGCCCGCGCCGCCGACGCGAGATAGAGCGCCGAGATCCCGAACGAGGTGCCGAACTCGACGATCGTCTTGGCGTCGATCTGACGCGCGCTCAAATAGAGAAACTTGCCCTGCTCCGGCGAGATCGGGATGAACGCGTCCTTCAGGTACGGCAGCACGCCCGCGATCATGGTGCCGCCCCAGAGCATCGACCACAGACCCGCGGGCACGCCACGCAGGAAGACCCAGCGGTCGCCTTTCGCGGCTTCGTGCAGACGGTCGAGCGTGGTGTTCACGCGTGGGTCGCTGATGGCGTCGATCATGGCGTCCTCCTTTTCGACGGACACGCATACGGGCGATCGCCGCCTGACACCATGCCCCGAACGCGTGCCGTTTCGGCTATTCGCGTCGGCGGCGGCGGTCACACGCGCGGTCAGCGTGCCGGGAACGCATCGAGGTGAGCGACGCGAGCTGCCCGCATGCCTGTGAGGCCGTCACCGAGCGCCCAGGTGACGCGCCTCCTGCTGGGCTACCTGACCGTCAGCTCGCCTGCGCCACGACGGCCGGCGATGCGGCGAGCACGCACGGCACCTCGACGCGGAAGCGCGAGCCTGCCGCCACGATGCTCACGACCGACACCGTCCCGCCCAACGCCTCGACGAGCTGCTTCACGATGCTGAGTCCGAGCCCGACGCCGGTGCTGTGACGGAAGTGCTGATCGCCGACCTGGCGAAACGGCTCGAAGATGCTCGTGAGCTGATCCGCGGCGATGCCGCGTCCGGTATCGTTCACCTCGATCACGACCGTCCGCCCGTGCGACTCGGAGCGCGCCGTGACGGCGACCGCGCCCTGTTCCGTAAACTTCACGGCGTTGTCGACCAGATTGCGCACGATCTCCTGCAGCTTCACGCGATCCGTCTCGAGCTCCGGCAGATTCGGCGCGGCGTCGACCGTGAGCGCGACGCCCGC
This sequence comes from Binatia bacterium, assembly GCA_039917665.1. Lineage (GTDB taxonomy): Bacteria > Desulfobacterota > Binatia > UTPRO1 > UTPRO1 > UTPRO1. The sequence continues at coordinate 4,592 of JBDSJB010000371.1, read as the reverse complement.
GCGCAGCCGCGAGCCGGCGAGCACGCGAATCTCCTCGAGCAGCGATCCGAGCGCGAAGCGCTCGACGTGGAAGGAAATTCGCCCGGAGCTGAGACGGGAGAAATCGAGCACGTTGGTAATGAGCCCGAGTTGGAGCTTGGAATAGCGCGCGATCGCGTCCAGCATTTCCCGCTGGGACGCGGTGAGCGGCCCGCTCGCCCCGTCGGCCAGCATCTCGAGATAGCCGAGAATGACGTTGAGCGGCGTGCGGAGCTCGTGCGACACGGTCGCGAGAAACTCGGACTTGAGCCGACTCGCCTCCTCGAGCCGCCGGTTCAAGGCTTCGAGGTGTTGCGTGCGCGCCGTCACTTTCTCTTCGAGCGAATGGTTGTAGGCTTCGAGCGTCGCGCGGCCGCGCGCCAGGCTGTCCGCCATCGCGTTGAACGAGAGGGCGACGGCCCCGATCTCGTCCTGCGTGAAGGTGGGGACCCGCACGGCCATGTTGCCCGACGCGAGGTCGTCGGCGGCGGAGGCCAACACCTGCAACGGCCGGGTGACGGCCCGCGCGGTCACGACGGCGAGCGCGATGGCGATCACGGTCACCAACCCCGTGAGCAGCGTCGCGGCGACGAAGGTCTGGCGGCGCAGCTCCCGGAGCGGCTCGAGCGACATACCGATCGCCACCGTACCGATGCGCTGGCCGCGCGGCTCGACGCCGCTCGGCGCGGCATCGCCGTCGAACAGCTGAATCTCCTCGCGCTGCGGTCGCGTGTCGAGCATGCGGACGGCGGCCTGGAGCTCCCAGAGGCCGTCGATCGGAATCGGCTCGCGGCTCTCGTCCGAGACGGCGGGCGGTGTCGCAGGGACGCGCCCGCCCTCGACGAGCGGCTGCCCTTGCTCGTCGAGGATCCGGCAATAGACGACGTCGACACGATTCAGCAGCTGCCGCACGAGATCCTGCAACCCGGTGCGATCGCGACTCATGATCGCGAGCTCGGCGTCGCGCGCGAGCGTCTCGCTGAGCGTGCGACCCTGGGCGGCGAGAAAGCGGCCGACTTGCTCGAGGTCGCGGTGCACCAACATCGCGCTCTGAGCGACGCAGGTGGCGACGATGAGAAGCGACGTGGCGCAGGCCACACGGGTCGCGAAGCTCATGCGTGCGAAGCAGCGCCGCCAGGCGCGACCGAGCGGAGTCATGGCGCGGTCATGGGAGAGTCAGCGCCGCCTCGCGCGCCACGGCAGTCGGGATGGTGAGGCCGAGAAGCTCGGCGGTGCGCTGATTCACGGCGAGATCGGATCGCCGTGGCGATTCCACCGGGATTGCGTCCACCCGATCGCCACGGAGGACGCGCTGCACCACCTCACCCGTCTGTGCGCCGACGTCGCGATAGTCGCAATAGAGGGCGGCGAGAGCACCGCTCCGGACATGGGCGGTCGAGAGCCCGATGAGAGGCACGCGGCGGCGGAGCGTAGCCAGAATGAGCGCGGGGGTGGTCTGCGGCGTGAAGACGTGGCCGTCGGCGATCGCCCAGACGACGTCGACCTCCTCCATCAGGCCGTTCAGCGCGGTGACGGCCTCCCCCGCCTCGGCGACCTCCCGGGTCACGAGCGTGAGCCCGCTCTTGGTCGCGGCGCTCGCGGCGGCGGCCGCGATCGCGCCGGTCTCGCCGGGATGAAAGAGCACGCCCACCTTCGTCGCCGCCGGCAGCAACCGGTGCAGCGATGCGAATTGCGATTCGAGCGGCAGATCGAGCGAGACACCGGTCACGCTGCGTTGCGACGAGCTCTGAAATCCGCTCGCCTTCGGGTAGAGGACCATCGAGAACACGACCGGAATCGGCGATCCGTCCGCGAGCGTGACGGAGGTGGCGAGCGAGCCGATCGTGACGATCACGCGCGGCGCCGCGGCGTACACGGTCTCGAGAACGGCGGCGGCCTTGGCCGCGTCACCGTCCAGGTCGAAGGTCAGTACCTCGGGTTGCGGCGTGACCTGTCGGAGCGACGCGGTCAGCGCTTCCGTCGCGAGCTCGAATGGCGGCAGCGTGCTGCTCTTCACGATGGCGACGGTCGCGCGATCGGTCGCCGCCGACGCGACCCCGACCACGCAGAAAAGCAGGGCGGCGAGCACGCCGGAGGTGATGCCCCAGGCTCGTCGGCGTTCAGAACGCATAGTGCAACTGGGTGCGGAACGTGAAGCCGTTCTGCGGAATGCGATCCATCACGTGCTCGCCGCCCGCGGGATCGGGGTACGTGTGATCGAGAATGTTGTAGAGGCCGAGCGAGCCGCCGAGACCCGGCACCGGCGACGTGTATTCGAGGTTGAGGTTCACGATGCGTGCCGTCTCGAGCCGACGACCGTCGCGGGTATCGCGCGGCCCGACGACGACCAACTCGGCGCCGCCTTCGAGCCCCCACCCGATGGGGAAGAGCAACGTCAGGTTGCCGAGGTGCTGGGGCGAATTGCTCAGACGGCCGGTTCGGGTCTCGGCGCGCTGCAGGCAATAGCTCGTCTTGAGCGCGATGCCGCGCGGCAGCGGCACGCGCAGCTCGAGCTCGCCGCCGTGCGCCCGCACCGTGTCGCCGTTCTCGAACTGCGACGTCGGCTCACCGTCGACGCCCATGACGGGCGCGGCCTCGATCAAGTCGTGCATGTCGTAGTGGTAGAGCGCGAACGTGGCCTGGGCGCCGCGTGGGAGGCGCTGCTCGAGCACGCCCTCGTAGGTGGTGATGCGCTCCGAATCGATGTGAGGGTTCGCCACGGTGGCGATGCCCGAACCCGGATACGCGTAGTACTGCTCATAGAGGTTCGGCGGCCGGAAGGCTTGGCCGTAGAGCATCTTCACCGTGGTGCCCTCCAGCACCGTCCAGATGACGGCGGCGCGCGGCGTGACCTGCTGATCGCGGTCGTAGTAGCGGTCGAAGCGCAGCCCCGCGACGAGCGTCAGGTACGGCGTCACCTTGAGCTCGTCTTGTGCGAAAATTCCCCACGAGCCGAACTCGCGGCGGTCGTCGAGATAGGTCGCATGCCCAGGGAGGTCGAAATTCTCCTGATGCGCGCCCGGATGGTAGTTGTACTCGGCGCCGACGGTGAGCGTGTTGCGCTCGTCCCACGCCTCCCAACGCGCCCGCATCTCGCTGCCGAACCAATTGCTCCAGGCGCGGTCCTCGTTCTTGATCCGGCTGCCATCGTCGCCGGCGTAGATGTAGGTCCCGTGGTAGTTGTAGCCGTCGTAGTACGCGCGCGCCGACAGATGCAGCGTCGGCGTCACCGAGTGCGCATACGAGAGATCGGCGAAGCGCTTCCCGTCCGTCGTCTGGGTGCCGTTGTCGTCGAACGTGGTGCCGAACGATCCGGTCGGGATGTGCTTGTCGCGCTGGTTGACGCCGCCTTCGAGCGTGAAGTCGCCCCAGCGCGCCTTCAAGAAGAAGTTGAGCGCGCGCTCGCCGTCGGCCTCTTCGGCGACACCGTCGTTGGTGCTGGGATCGTTGAACTCCGGATAGTAGAGCTCGTTCTGGCCGTCGAGATCGAGCACGGAGCCGCTCGCGAACACCGAGAGGCCGTACTCGGTCACGTGCCCGACGCTCAGCTGCGCGCGCTTGCGCCAGAAGCTGCCGGTCTCGAGCCGCGCGTGCACACCGGGCTTGGTGGCCCCGTCGAACGTGACGACGTTGATGACGGCGAAGACCGCGTTACCGCCGTAGAGCGCCGACCCGGGACCGCGGATGACCTCGATGCGCTCGACCGCCTCGAGATCGATGCCGAAGTCGTTTCCGATCGGCGCCGTTTGATAGATGTCGTCATTGTAGGTGTGGCCGTCGACGAGCAGCAGAATGCGGTCGTTGTAATCGCCCGGCCGCGAGAAGCCGCGCACACCGAGGTAGTCGTAGTTGCGGTCGCCGGTGACGTAGAAGCCGCGCACCCCGCGCAACGCTTCGGCGAGCGTGCGATAGCCGAGCCGGCGAATTTCCTCGCTCGTGACGACGGTCACCGACGACGGGGCTTCGCGCTGGCGCTGCGGATGTTTCATGGCCGCGCTGACGTCCTGCTCCTCGAACAACAGGAGCTCGCGTTGGGCGGGCTCGTCGGCCGCCCGCACCGGACACGGCAACGTGCTCACCATCACGCACGTCATCGCGAGGATCCAGGCTGGACGAGCGAATCGCAGACGCATCGGGAAAGGCAACAGCAAGCCTCATGCCTGATCGCCCCCCGGCTGCGCCGTCGAAAGACGGGAGATCCGGTGGGGCCTGCGCATCTCCAGTACCGGAAACCTGCCGTTCGAGCGCTAGAAAACTGACGCTGCTCCGTATCGACGCGGGTCGTCGCTACTGGTCGGCGGCGAGCGCCGCGACGGGCGCCGTCAGCGTCCCGAGGAACGCTTCGAGGTCGGCGAGATCGCCGTCACGAAGATCGTCGTGTGCGAGCTCTTTGATGCCGTGGGATTTGTCCCGATAGAACCGCAGCACCTCGCCGAGCGTCGCGAGCTGCCCGGCGTTCATGTACGGCGCGCGGACCGCGACGTTGCGCAGCGACGGCGTCTTGAACGCCTGCAGCGTGTCGCGCGTGTCGGGGTCCATGAAGCGGAGCGCGGTGCACGCGTCCGGCCGCGCGT
>JBDSJB010000370.1:0-14261 GCA_039917665.1 Binatia bacterium | reverse complement strand
CCCGCACCGCGCTCGATGATGCGGCGGCTCGCGATTTGATACCAGCGGAGCGGCAGTAGCCCACCGATCTGTCGCACGCCGTCGGGCATCAATTGATATGGGGTCATGACCCCCGAAAGCACGAACGACGGCAGGATGAAGAACACGGAGAGGAACACGGCCTGTGCCGACGTCGTCGCGAGCGACGACACGAACGTGCCGATCCCGAGCGAGGCCAGCACGAAGGGCAGGGTGACGATCATCAGCGTCAGCCAGCTGCCCGCCGGCCAGTAGCCGAGGAAGACACCGGCCGGAATCAACGCGACGAAGACCTGCATGTAGCAGAGGCCGACGTACGGCAGCAGCTTTCCGAGGACGATCGCGACGGCGCTCGTGGGCAACGCCAGCATCTGTTCGTAGGTGCCGTTCTCGCGCTCGCCGACGAGCGCCAGCCCCGTCGCTCCGAAGCAGAGATTCGTGAGCAGCATGGCCGCGAGGGCGGAGAGGAAGAACTCGCTGTCGTTCAGCGTCGGGTTGAACCAGAAGCGCTGCCGCACATCGATCGGCCCCGCGCGTGCGAGCTGCTCGTCCGGCCGCGTCCGGGTCGCGACGTCGGCGCTATCGTACGCGGCCGCGATGCGCGTGATCGCGCCGCCGATGCGGGCTGACTGCAACGGATCGGCCCCGTCGAGCAGCACCTGGACCGTCGGTCTGCCGCGTTCGACGTCCCGGGCGAAGTCCCGGTCGATGACGACGACGGCGATGGCCCGGCCCTTCTGCAACAGCTCGCTGCCTTGCTCGTAGCTGTCGATGCGCTGCACCGGGAGGAAGTAGCCGCTCGACTCGATCTCGCTGGTCAACCGCCGGGACACTGCCGTCTGGCTGCGGTCGAGCACCGCCCACGGAATGTTCCGGGGCGTGAACGAGACGGCCATGCCAAGGATGATGAGAAACGAGATCGGCTGAATGAAGAGCGTCGCCATCAGCGGCTTGTCGTGCCGCAGCACCATCGTTTCCTTGTAGGCGACGGCGAGCGTGTCCGACCACAGGCTGCGCTGACCGCGCTCTTTCATGCGCGCGCCTCGACCGCGCGAAACGCGATCCGCATCAGGACCACACCGAAGACCGCCAGCAGCGCGAGCTCGGGCAGCAGCTGGAGCGGGCCCGCGCCGCGCAGATAGATGGCGCGGGCGACGGCGATGTAGTGCGTCGCCGGCAGCGCCGACGAGATCCATTGAAAGACCGTCGGCATGTTGCTGATCGGGAAGATGAAACCGCCGAGATAGATGAGCGGGATGCTGAAGAGCACGGTCTTCTGCACCGCCTCGGCGGCCGTCGCCGAGGTGGCGGACATGATGACTCCGGTCGAGAGCGACACCATCACGTAACAGGCGGTCGCCACGAGGAAGAACACGGGATTTCCGACCGGCCAGACGCCGAGCAGCAGCCCGCCCATCAGCATCATCAAGATCACGTCGCCGGTGAAGACGGCGCCGAGCGGCAGGATCTTGCCGAGCACGATCTCGGCCGACGTGGCCGGGGTCACCTGCAACTGCTCGAACGTGCCGCCGAGGCGCTCGTTCACCACCGACACCGCCGTGATGAGCGTCGTGAGGAACGTCAGCACGAAGCCGTACGTTCCAGCGACCATGAACGGCGTGCCGTCGAGGGTGGGATTGAAGAGGGCGCGGGTGACGGTCGTCACGCCGCCGGTGGGCGGGGCACGGCCGGCAGTCGTCATGCCGTCGGGGTTCGCGAGCGCGAGCCCGGTCGCCATGACGAGTCCTTGGAAGAAGCCCTCGGCATTGCCGGCGACCACGGTCTCGCCGCCGTCGTAGAGCACCTGCAGCTGCGGCGCCGGTGTTCCGGGCGCGCGCGCGGCGAAGCGGCGATCGAAGTCGGGCGGCACGATGACCGCGATACTGACGTCGCCCGACACGAGCGCGCGCTCGATCGCGTCGCGGGTGCCGTAGCGCCGGATGTCGAAGGTGCCATTGGCGGAGAGCTCGGCCGTGAGCCGGCGGCTCGCGGTGGTGTCGCTCGCGTCGTGGAGGCCGAGCCGGAGGTGCTTGACCTCGGTCGACAGCGTGAGCCCGAACGCGAGCAGCGCCGCGAGCGGCACGGTGATCAGGATCGTGACTGTGAAGGGGTCGCGGAGCGTCGCGCGCGTCTCGCGTTGCAGGAGCGCGCGCAGGCGCCGGGCGCGGGCGCGGAACGCGTTCGACCTCTCGGCGAGCCGATCGCGCGGCGTCGCTTCGACGGCCACGGCCGCTGGTTGCGGTTCCGGTACCCGTGCCGGGCGCTCGGGTGCCTCGCCGTCCCGCCCCTGACCCGCCACCATGAGGCGACGAAACACCTCGGTCATCTCGGGCCGCTCGATCGTGACCGTGGCATCGCGGTGCGCGTCCGAGATTCGTTGCAACGTTCGCAAGAGCCCGGGCGCAAGCGCCGGTGCGCGTGCGATGAGCCGCTCCGACTCGGTCGAGATCACCGCGCCAGCTGCCTCGAGCTCGGCCGCCGCCGCGGAACGCACCGCCGGCGGCAGTGTCAGCGTCACGCGATAGCCGTCGGAGAAACGGCGCCGAATCTCCTCGGGGTGCGCGTTCGCGATCAGGCGCCCGGCGTCGATGAAGCAGGCCCAATCGCAATACTCGACCTCTTCCAGGAAGTGCGTGGTGACGAAGACGGTGACGCCCGAGGCGGCCTCCTCGCGGATGCGGTTCCAGAAGAGCAGGCGATTGTGGAGATCGACGCCGGCGGTCGGCTCGTCGAGGAAGAGCACGCGCGGGCGGTGCAGGGTGCTGAGCGCGAGCCCGGCGCGCTGCCGGACGCCGGCGGGCAAGTCGCTCGCTTTCTCGTTCTCGACGGCGCGGAGATCGAAGCGCTCGCAGAGCTCGCCCCAGCGCCGCTCGAGATCGGCACCGGCGAGGCCGTAGAGCCCGGCGTAGAACTCGAGGTTCTCGCGCAGCGACAGGCCTTGGTAGAGGCTGACCTTCTGCCCCATGTAGCCGATGTGGTCGCGCACCCGGCGCGGCGTGCGGATGACGTCGATGCCGTCGACCTCGATCGCGCCGTCGGTCGGCGTCAGCAGCCCGATCAGCATCCGAATGGTCGTGCTCTTCCCCGAGCCATTGGCGCCGAGGAACGCGAAGATCGAGCCCGGCGCGACCTGGAAATCGAGATGGTCGACGGCGGTGAAATCGCCGAATTGCTTCGTCAGGCCGGACGCACGGATGATGGGGCCGCCGCCGGTCATGGCGCGCTCGTGCCGCGGGCGAGCGCCAGCAGCGTCGCCTCCATGTCGACCGGCACCTGCTCCGCGAAGTGCACGCCGGGAAGATGCGCGAGCCGTTGACGCACCTCACGCGTACCCGGGGTGCTGATCGTCGGCACCTCGACGCGTGCGAAGTCGCCGCTCGCGTTGGTTTCGGCGACCCACGGGAGATCGCGGGCGGCCCGCGCGATCGCGAAGGGATCGTCCCCCCACGCGCGGTAGAGCTCGACGCCGACGCTGGCGCGGAGCTCGTCCGGCGTTCCGGTGGCGATCACGCGGCCCTCGTCGAGGTAGACGAGCCGATCGCACATCGTCATCTCGTCGAGGTAGCTCGTGCTGACGACGATCAGCGTGTCGCGCCGGCGGCCGTCGAGGATCGCCCAGATGTCGCCGCGCGCGACGATGTCGACGCCCGCCGTCGGCTCGTCGAGCACGAGCAGATCGGGCTCGGGCAGCAGCGCGTTCACGATCGCGAGCTTCTGCTTCATGCCGCCCGACAAGGCCCCGGCCGCGCGATCCCCGAACGCCGCGAGCCCGACTTGCTCGAGCAGCGGGGTCGCGCGCCGCACGCGCTCGGCTTCGGGCATGCGATGCAAGCGCGCGGTGAACCGGAGATTCTCGGTGATCGACAGGTCACGGTGCAGGCTGAACGCCTGCGGCACGTACCCCACGCGCGCTTTCATGTCGCGCAGATCCGGCGCCATCAGATCGTAACCGAGCACGGTCGCGGAGGTCGCCTCGACGTCGAGCAGGCCGACCATCGCGCGCAGCAGGGTGGTCTTGCCGGCGCCGTCGGGCCCGATGATGCCGACGATCTGCGGTCCGTCGAGCACCACGTCGATCCCGGCGAGGGCGCGGCGCTTCTCGAACCGCTTCATGAGCCCGCGCAGGCGGATCGCGATCTCGCCCGCGGCCGCGGTCATTCGCGCGATCCCACCTTGGTTCCGCCACCCTCTGGCTCACGGCGGCCGCCGACGACGTAGACGTTGCCTTCCGTTCCCGGTTGGAAGTGCTCCACCTCCGCCAGGATCTTCACCTTGGCCCGATACACCTGGCCCATGCGATCGCTCCGGCTCTCGATCTTCTCGGGAGTGAAGGTGGCTTGATCGGCCAAGAAACTGACCTCGCCGGGCACGCGATGGCCGGGCTGGCTGTCGAGCTCGATCTCGACCGCGTCGCCGACGTGCAACGAAGCGAGGTCGGCGACGGGGACGTAGACCTGCACGTACTTGTCCGCCGGATCGAGCACGGCGAGCACGGCGCTCCCCGGTTGGGCGAGCTCCCCCGGCCAGATGAACTTGGTCTGCACCGTCGTCGCGACGGCGGGCGCGTGGATCGTGTACTTCGCGGCCAGCACCTCGATCTCCGCCAGCTCGGCGCCGGTCAGCTCGCGTTGCGCGCGCAGCACGTCGAGCTGATGACGCGCCACCGTGATTTGACCTTCCTCGGCCGCCTGGTGCGCGACCATGTCGCGCGCCCGGTCGGTCATGCTCTTGGCTTGGTCATGGCTCGCGCGCGCTTCGTCGAGCAGCTGCGCGGTGCTGGCTCCGGTCTTCACGAGCGCGCGCTCGCGCTCCAACGTTTGCGCCGCGAGCACCGCCCCGGCCTGGGTCTGCCGCAGCTCGGCTCGTTGCGCGTCGAGCTGCGTCTTCCACGTCGACTCGACCAGGCGGATCTGCTCCTCCTGGCGGCGGACGTCGGCGTCCTGCACGGCGATCTGTTGCCGCTTGGCGGCGAGCCGACTCTTGATGTCGTCGTCGGCGAGCCGCGCCACGACGGCGTTCGCCGGCACCGCGTCGCCTTCGCCGAACGTGACTTCGATCACCCGCCCCGTGACCTCGCTCCGGAGAATGCGCTCCTCGCCCTCGACGAACCCCGTGTAGTGCACGGGACCCCCGCGGTGGCGCCACAACAAGCCAGCGCCCACCGCAAGGGCGGCGACGATGACGAGCGGTATCAGAACACGACGTCCGTTCACGGCTTCATCTCCCCTCGGCCACCAGGTCGGTGACCGGTTGCCCCATGAGTGCTTGCAGCTCCGCGCGCCGGGTCTGTGCCTGATAGCGCGCCGTGGCCAGCGTCGCGCGTTGGTAGGCGAGCAAGCGCTCGGCATCGAGCACGTCGTCGCTCTGGGCGCGGCCGACGTCGAACTGCTGGCGCCGAATGCGCAGGTTCTCTTCTGCCTGGCCGACGGCGGCCTCCGCGCTGGTCAGCGCGGAAAGGCGCTCGGCCGCGGCGCCGTACGTCGTGCGGACGGCGTGCTCGAGCTCACGCAGCTCGCGTTGCACCCGGAGCCGGTTCTGCTCGATACCGGCGCGGGCCTCCGCCAGGTTCGCCGCGATCCGCGTGTCGGTGTCGATCCGCCACTCGAATCCGACGAAGCCGGTGCCGAGCGTGTTCGGCTCCGACACGTCGGTCGTGGAGTGGTCGATCGCGCCGCCGCCGGCGAAGCGCGGCAGCCGGCTGCGCGAGAGCGACGTGGCGCTCGCTTCGAGCCGCTGCTGCTCCTCGACCAACGCCAGCAGCACTGGGTTCTCGGCGTACGCGGTGCGCAGCGCATCGGTCACGAGCGGAAGCTTCGGCCGCTCGGGAACGTCGGCGATTGCGGTCGGCGCGTCGATGGGCAGACCGAGCGCCTCGTTCAGAGCCCAGCGCGCCTGGTCGATCGCGAGATCGCGGCGACGGAGCTCCTGCTCGGCATCCTGCAGGCCGACCTGGACGACGAGCAGCTCGTTCTTGGTGAGGCGTCCGCTGTCGAAACGCTCGCTCGCGTGGCCGAGCAGCTCGCGCTGGAGCGCCATCGTCTGGGTCGTGACCGCGCGGAGCTTCTGGGCCTCGAGCAGCGTGTAATACGCGCCGATCACGAGGACCTCCTGCTCCAGGGTCGCCGCCCACACGCGGGCCGCCTCGCCGCGATACCCGGCCTGCGCTGCCGCGAGGGCCCAGCGGATCTCACCGGTGATGTCGAGCGGCAGCGTCATGGTGGCGTTCAGCGTGCCGAGGTTTTGATCGCGGATGATGAAGCCGGGTTGCGTTCGGCCCATCACGAGCTCTTCCGGGAGTTGAAGCACGATGCGCTGCGGATCGGTCGCGAACGCGTAGCGGCCGCTCGCCGTCGTTCCCGGGAAGAGGCGTCCTCGGGCCTCGGCCACGCGCGCCCGGGCGATCGCGAGCTGTTGGCGGGCTTCCGCGAGCCGGATGTTGCCGCTCGCCACGCGCGCGAGCGCCTCGCCGAGCGTGAGCGGATGGTCGGCGGCGGGCGTCGGTGTGGCCTGCAGATCCACCGCCGCCGCCGCCGCGCGCTGTTCGAGCTCGTGCGTTCGCCGTGCGGCGCTCCAACCGCCGTTCCCCTCCGGACGCGTCAACATCGCGACGGGACCGCAGCCGGCGACCCACGCCAGGGCACAGGTCGCGACCGCGATCACCCCACGACGACGGCGATCAGCGCGCACGGGAGCGGCTCCGATGCTCGGCGGCGATGCCGTCGATCGCGTGCAGCGAGAAGCGCGCGATGTGGCGCGCCGTCGTCCGCGCGAAGCCCCGAGGATATTTCGTCTGCCGACGAAGCAAGAGATTCATCGGCATGGTGAAGCGATAGAACAGGATCTGGCCGATGATGCTGTAGACGATCTGGGTCACGACCTCCCGACCGACCTTCGGCATGAGGCGCGCGACCAGCTGCTCCATCTCCTGCGTCTGCGGCCCGATGAACTCGGCCACGATGATGGGCGTGGCGTCGGTCGGGTCGCACATCTCGCGCAGCATCAGCGCGCCGTGCGGTCCCGGCGGCGGGCCGAGCAGCATCTCGAGCATGGTCGTGATGCGGGCCTCGAGCAGGGCAATCACCTCGCGCCGCGGGGTGCGCCGGAGCGCCGGGGCGGACCGCGTGACGCCGCGCCGCTCGAGCTCGTCGCGCACGTACGCGAACTGCGCCCGCAGGACCTCCAGGTAGAGGCCGTCCTTCGATCCGTAGTGGTAGTGGCCGGCGGCGACGTTCGCGCCCGCGCGCTCGGCGATGTCGCGGATCGACGTGCCGTGGAAACCGCGCGTCGCAAAGAGCTCGACGGCAGCGTCCAGCAGACGGGCGGAAGTCGCGCGAGCGGGCATCGCAGCCATGAACGCCCGATTAAAACATCCGTTTGACTCACGCAAGGCGCTATCGGCATCCGCGGGGCCGTCCCGAGCCATTCCGACACGGGCCGTGACCAGTCCCGTCCGCGCCCAAACGGACTTGCGTTCGCTCCTATCGACCGCTACAAGCCGCGCGCGATGCTGCGACGGTTTCTTCCGCGTGAGGAAGACTTTTTCTCACTGTTCGAGCGCCATGCCGCGTTGACGGTCGACGGCGCCAAGCAGTTCGTCAAGCTCGTCTCGGGTGGCCAGAACATCAAGGCATTGGCGGCCCGTATCAAGGAAATCGAGCACGAAACCGACGTCATCACCCATACCTGCGTCGAGCGGCTCCATACGACGTTCATCACCCCGATCGACCGAGACGACATCCACCGGCTGATCACGCGCATGGACGACGTCATGGACTACGTCGAGTCGGCCTCCGAGCGGATCGCGCTCTACGATCTGCACGAGATGACCACCGAGGTTCGCGATCTCGCCGACGTGCTGGTCCGCGCCACCGAGACCGTGGCGATCGCAGTCGGCGGCCTCCGCGACCTCAAAAAGACGCAAATCATTCTCGACGCCTGCATCGAGGTGAACCGCCTCGAGAACGAGGGCGACGAGATCCTCCGCAACGCCGTGGCGAAGCTCTTCCGTGAGGCGACCGATCCACTCCTCGTGATGAAGTGGAAGGAAGTCTACGAAGCGCTCGAGAGCGCCACCGATCGCTGCGAAGACGTCGCCAACATCATCGAGGGCGTCGTCCTCGAACATGCCTGACACCCTGATCGTCGGCGCCATCATTCTGGTGGCACTGGCGTTCGATTTCGTGAACGGCTTCCACGACGCCGCGAACTCGATCGCGACCGTCGTCTCCACGCGGGTGCTCTCGCCGCGCTACGCCGTCATGTGGGCGGCGTTCTTCAACTTCATCGCCTTCCTGTTCTTCGGCCTGCACGTGGCGACCACGATCGGCAGGGGCATCATCGACCCGGCCGTCGTCGATCCGCCCGTCGTCTTCGCGGCGCTGACGGGAGCGATCGCCTGGGATTTGATCACCTGGTTCTACGGCATCCCGTCGAGCTCCTCGCATGCGTTGATCGGCGGTCTCGCGGGTGCCGCCGTCGCCAAGGCGGGCGCGATCTCGCTCGACACGGCGGGGCTCATGAAAGTCACCGTGTCGATCGTGCTCTCGCCGTTCCTCGGCCTCCTGCTGGCCTTTCTCATGATGACGGCGGTGTTCTGGATTTTCCGCCGCTCGACTCCCGCCAGGGTCGACAATTGGTTTCGGCGCGGCCAGCTCTTGTCGGCCGCCCTCTACAGCCTCGGGCACGGCGGGAACGACGCGCAGAAGACGATGGGCATCATCACCGTCCTGCTGTTCGCGACCGGACATCTGGGGAAGGAATTCTACGTTCCCCTCTGGGTGGTGCTGGCCTGTCACGCCGCCATGGCGCTCGGGACGTTGTCGGGCGGCTGGCGCATCGTCCGCACCATGGGCCTCAAGATCACCAAGCTGAAGCCCGTCGGCGGGTTTTGCGCGGAGACGGGCGGCGCCATCACGCTCTTCGGCGCGACCGCGCTCGGGATTCCGGTCTCGACGACGCACACGATCACCGGCGCCATCATCGGCGTCGGCGCCGTCACCAAGCTCTCGGCAATCCGCTGGGGCGTCGCCGGCCGCATCCTCTGGGCATGGATCCTGACGATCCCGTGCTCGGCGTTCATCGCGGCGCTCACCTGGTCTGTGCTGCACTTCATCAACCGCTGACGGAGGCAAGCCATGTCGGAGCCCGGACTCTTCGAGACGATGTATCAGTGCCGCGCGCTTCGGTACTTCAAGGACGAGCCGGTGCCCGACGACGTCATCCGCAAGGTGCTCGACGCCGCGATCCAGGCGCCGAGCGGCTCGAATCGACAGTCGTGGCACTTCGTGGTCGTCACCGACCCGGAGATCAAGAAGACGATCCAGGGGTACTACAAGCAGTCCTTCGACGTGTACGCGAGCATGATGGCGCACGTGCCGCCGCGTTCCGGCGTCACCGAGGAGACGCAGGCCCGCGTCGTGAAGTCCGCGGTGTACCTCTCGGAGCACCTGCACGAAGCGCCGGTGCTGATCATCCCGTGTCTCAGGTTCGAGCAGGGACGGATCGCGGGCGACGGCGCCATGCAGGACATGGCGCGGAAGTCGCTCTACTCGTCGATCTACCCGGCCGTGCAGAATCTCTTGCTCGCGTGTCGCGGGGTCGGGCTCGCCGCGTGCCTCACGACGCTGCACCTGATGTACGAGGAGCCGATCGCGAAGCTGCTCGGCCTCCCGGACAACGCGGAGACGATGGCGCTCATCCCGATCGGCTGGCCGAACGCGAAGTTCGGACCGGTGAAGCGCGTGCCGGTCGAAGAGGTCGCCAGCCGCAACCGCTTCGGCCAGAAGCTCTAGCGGGCTATTCCTTTCCGGCTTGGTGCGACGCGCGCGCTGCGCGCCTCCTCCGATCGCCCGCGGCCGGAGTGCATCCGGGCGCGCGCACGCCCGGCTACGGCCGCGCCGCGGTCCCCCGATACATCTCCGCCATCATACTGATCTCGCCGGGCAGCACGAAGCGGGTCAGGTCGCGGACGACCAGGCCGCCGTCGGCGATCATCCGATCGATCGGGCGGTTGACGTTGCAGCCGCACGCGACCCAGCGCTGAATCGGGTTCCAGCGGTGCTGCCAGCGCGCCACCTCGGGACGATCGCTGAGGCCGTGCTCGAGAAACAGGAACGCGCCGTCCGGGCGGAGCACACGGCGGATCTCCCGCAGCGCTGCGACCGGATCCGGAATGCTGCAGAGCGTCCACGTGCTGACGACGGAATCGAAGGTGGCGTCCGCGAACGGCAGGCGCTCGGCGTCGAGCTGCGCGCGGGTCACGGGGAAGGGCGCCGCCGCGATGCGGTCGGCGACGCGCGCGGGTAGGAGGTCGGCCGAGTCGATGATCGTGAGCGCCGTCACGCCCGCTGGCCCGGCCGGCCCCGCCGGCCCCGATGGATAATGCGCGAGATTGAGCCCGGTGCCGAAACCGATCTCGAGGACCTCACCGCGGGCGCCGGCAAGCGCGCGGCGCCGTTCGGCGCTACACACGTCCGAGTTGAGCGCCCACTCCATGAGACGCGGAAAAACGACGCGGCCGTACCAGGCGCCGAAGCTCATCAATCGACCCGGTCGACCCGGTCGACCCGACGGTACGACGCGTCGACTTGCATCGGACCGGTCGGGCGGGTCGGCATGATCACCCAGAGCGCCAGGTAGAGGACGAGCCCCATGCCCCAGCCGATGATCACCCCGAGCACGAACGCCAAGCGGATGATCGTCACCGAGACACCGAACTGCTCCGCGAGCCCGCCGCACACGCCGGCGATCATCTTCGTCTCCGGTACGCGATACCACGCGCGCGTGAGCGCGGTCGGGCCGCTCACGATGCTGCCGCAGTAGCGACACTTGAGGGCTTCGGCGCGAATCGTCTCCGCGCAATAGGGACAGCGCTTGTTGGCGAGATCATCCATGCAGGGCCTCGTAACGCCCGCGCGCCTGGCGCTCGGCGAGCAGTGGGATCGCTCCATAAGTGAGCGCGCCGAGGAGCGCCAGGACGGCGGCGTAGTTCACGACCAGATAGAAGCTGAGCGTCGCGGGGAAGAACCGGGTCAGCGCGCCGTAGATCATCTGCAGCACCCAGACGTCGACGAACACGATCAGCGGCAGCGGCAGCAGCGCGACCGCGACCGCGGCCACAAGCGCCCGCCGGGCCGCATGACGCCGCCGCGCCGCCAGCAGCGGGCGCGCGGCGGCGAGCACGCGCGGCGCGAGCGAGGGCGGCGGTCCCGGCGGTCGATCCGCGGCGAAGGCGGCCCGCACGTGGCCGAGGGCGGCCGTCGCGGAGGCGCACGCGCCGCACGTCGCGACGTGGGCGTCGTCACCCACCGCCGGATCCCCGAGCAGCCGGCGCGTCCGGACGTCGTCGCAAACCGGCGTCATCGGCGCCTGCGCGCCGGACGTCCCGGGGGGCGTCCCGGATGTCATAGACCGCGCCTCCGCGTCGGAGCGGCGTCGGTGGCGAGCGTCACCAGGCGCGCCATCGCGTGATGGAGGCGGCTCTTCACGGTGCCTCGCGGGATGTCGAGGATGGCGGCCACGTCGTCCTCGCCGAGATCGTGGAAGTGGCGCAGGATGACGACCGCGCGCTGCGCTTCGGGGAGCGCGGCGAGGAGGCGGGCGGCATCGATGCCAGCGTCGACGCGCCCGCTCGCGTCGGGAGCCGCCATGATGTGCGTGTCCTCGGGATCGACGGGCTCCGCGGGCGGCCGGCGCCGCCAGTCGCGCGCGAGATTGAGCGCGATCTGGAAGAGCCAGGTCGAGAATCGCCGCGCCGGATCGAATCGACCAGCGGCGCGGACGATACGGAGCCACGTTTCCTGCACGAGATCATCGACGTCACGGCCTCCGGTATAGCGCGTGAGGAAGGCATGCAGCGGACGTTCCCAGCGCCCGTACAGCACCGCGAGCGCCTCGTCCTCGCCGGCGGCCACCGCCGCGATGAGCTCCTCGTCGCTCGCCATCGGCGTCCGAGCGGACGCTTAGCACGGGACGCCGGTTGCGGGAACGTCGTCATCCCCGCCGTTCGGACGCGGCCGACTGCGGCGCGACATGAAAGCGTCCCGGATCTCGTCCGCGAGCCGCCGCGCGAGCTGCATGCCGCGCGCGAAGGGCGGCTCGTCACCGGGCCGAAACGGCACGATCAGCCAGAGCGCCAGGTACGCGACGAGCCCGAAGAGATGAAAAGCCGCGAGCACGATGAAGCCGAAGCGCGCCGCGGCGACGGGCACCGCCAATGCCTGGGCGACCGCGGTGGCGACACCCGCCACCCGGCGTTCCGGGCGGTCGCGATACCACGAGGCAGGATCGAGCGCGGCGAGCCGGCTCCGACAATGCCGACAGCGGACCGCCTCGGCGCGAATCTCCTCGTCACAATAGGGGCAGCGGCGCGTTCCTTCCATGCATGAACCCTCCTACCTCGGTGATACGCAGATCCCCGTCGGAAGGTTCACCCAGCTCCTGCGGATTTCACGCCCGCCCGTGGCGAGGGTTATAGGGCCGTGACCAGCACCATGGCCGTGACGTCGTTCGAACAGCTCCTGCGCCGCCATCGGCCCGAGATCGGGGCCTACCTGCGCCGGCTCATGGGCAACGAGAGCGACGCCGAGGACGTTGGACAGGACACGTGGCTGCGGGCCCACCGGGCCTACGGGCGCTTGCCCCCCGACGCCAACGCGCGGGCGTGGCTCTACCGCATCGCGACCAACCGGGCACTGACGGCGCTCCGCCACCGCCAGCGCCGCGCGCGCGCCACGGTGGAGGTCGAGCTCGACACGCTGCCCGGTCGCGCGGGCGGACTCGAGAGCGCCGCGACCCTTCGCGCCGTCGCGCGGGCGGTCGCCGACCTGCCCCCGAAGCAACGCGCCGCGCTCGTCGCCCGCCGCTTTCACGGCCTCGCGTACGACGAGATCGGCGCCACGCTCGGCTGCAGCGTGACCGCGGCCCGCGCCAACGTCTATCAAGCCATTCGCAAATTGAAGGAACGATTGGAGGCGTGACGATGCCCTCACGAGAACGAGAGCTGATCGCACATCTACTTGGCGACGCGGCGCCCTCGGCGGCAACACGCGCCTGGCTCGCGACCGCCGCAGGGCAAAAGAGTCTCGCCAGCCATCGCCGCGCGCTGGCCGGGCTCGATGCCTGGGGCGCCGTCACGAAACGCGCGCCGACCACCCGCCGCCAGACGACCCGCCCCGCGGAGAACGATGAGCCCATCGTCTACGTCGGCGCGCTGACGACGCCCGTCGGGCGCGTGCTCGCCGCCATCGGCCCGAAGGGCGTCGTCGGAATTTCCTTTGGGGGCTCCGCCAGCACGTTCGGCGCGACGCTCGCGCGCCGGCATCGGGTGCGGGTAGTGCGAGCCGATGCCCGCCTCGGCAAAGTGAAGCGCGAGCTCGGCGAGTACTTCGGTGGCCGACGCCGACGCCTGACGCTCCCCGTCGATCTCGCGGGCGTATCGCCGTTCCAACGCCGCGTGCTGGCGGCGGCACGGCGCGTTCCGGCGGGACGCGTCGTCTCGTACGGTGAGCTCGCACGCCGCATCGGCCGACCGGGCGCGGGCCGCGCGGTCGGTCAGGCGCTCGGCCACAACCCGATCCCGATCATCATTCCGTGTCATCGGATCGTAGCGGGCGGCGGCGGGCTCGGTGGCTACGTCGGCGGCGCGAAAGCAAAGCGCACGTTGCTCGCGCTCGAAGGCGTGCAAGGCATGCTGCGGCCGACCGGAACGTGATCATGACGCGGAGCGCTGCCGGTTTGCTCGCCAGTGCCCCATCGCTGGGCAGCCAACGGCGTTCGTCAGAACGCCAAAGCCACTACTGGCGGGACTTTGTCCGCAATGACGCATGGCATCGCGTTTGCTTTCTACCGAAACGTGGCCGACGAGCTCAAAACCGATTCCGAGCGCACTGCTTCTCGACGGGTTCGTCAATCACTCCTTCGATTTGGGCTGCAACTGTAACGGTGTAGTGAATCCGCGGGGTAATTCCCGTGGGGGGGAGCCTCCTCGCGGAACGCTGCGTGGGGAGCCGGGTGGGGACCAAAGCGACGGCACCTCACCCGGCTGCAGCGTCAATCACTACGCAGCCCACTCGCGGCGCAGCTGCCAACGCTTCGCGACGAAGAACACCACCGGGTAGACGAGCAGCTCCATCGCGAAGCTCACGGTGATGCCGCCGATCAGCGGCGCGACCAGACGACGCGTGACGTCGGCACCGGTTCCGGTCGCCCAGAGCAGCGGCAAGAGCCCGATCATGTCGGTCGCC
>JBDSJB010000369.1:0-5248 GCA_039917665.1 Binatia bacterium | reverse complement strand
CGGTCGGCTGACGAGCCACCTGCTGCGCGGCTCGGCGGCGTATCACCTCTACTTCGTGCCGTTGATCGTCACGTACTACCTGCTCTGGCCGCTCTTCTCGCGGCTCGCGGTCGGCGCCCGTCGCGATCCGCGCGCGGCAGGCGCGATCGCCGCGGCCGGGCTCGCGGTGAGCGTCGCCACGTGGAGGGGCCTGCCAGCGAGCAGCGCCACCGCGCCGCTCTTCTGGCTCGGATACGCGACCGTCGGTCTCGTCGCGGCACCGTGGCTCGCCCGCGTGAACGCCGTTCGTCCGCGCCAACTCCTGCTCGGGGCCAGCATCGGGCTGGTGACGATCACGGCCGTTGTAATGGTTCGGTGGGTCATGGCGCTGCTCCCGCCCACGCCCGACCCGGGCAGCTTCCCGCTTGCCGTAGTCATCTTTCAGCTACCCGTGCTCGCATATGCGATCGCAGGGATTGTACTCGCGACGCTCCTCGTGGGCCTGCTCGCGAACGTCCGCGGCATGAACGCCCTGCGCGATCTCGGCCGGCGGTCGTACGGCGTGTACCTCGCACACGTGCTCGTCCTCGAGGTGGTGGTCCAGCGCCTGCTCGGCCGGCCGGCGAGCGCGGACTTCGGCTCCCCAGCGTGGGTCGTCACCCTGATCGCATCGTGGGCGCTCTGTGTCACTCTCACCTGGGTGCTGATCGCCGGGCTCGCGCGCGTGCCGGGACTCTCCATCGTCGCCGGTGGGCGTCCGTCCGATCGCGCGTTGACGGCTGCGCCACCGCCACCGTAGTCTCGATCCGCGTGTCCGACGCCGACACTCCCGGCTTTCATGTCGACCGGATCGATCTCGCGAGCGACCGTGCGGCCCTGCGCTTCGCGGGCGCGCTCCGCTTTCGCGAGTGCTTCGCCGCCTGGGACGAGGTTCGCGGCATGCTCGCGCCACTGCCACCGCACCTCGACCTCGACGTATCGGACGTCGACGGGCTCGACGGCGGGGCGACCGCCCTCCTCCTCGAGCTCCGGGCCGAGGCCGCCTCGGCCGGGAGCGAGACCGCCATCGTCGGCGCCACCGGCCGCGTGCAGAGCATGATCGAGCTCTACGGCGCCCACCCGAAGCGGCCGAGCCTGCAAGCACCGCCGGCCCGCATCGGCATCCTCGATCAAATCGGCCGCGAAACGCTGACGCTGGTCAACGAGAGCAACGCGCTCGACTTCTTCGGCGACTCCGTCGTCGCCGCCGCGCAGGCCGTGCGTTCCCCGCGACGCGTGAACTGGGCCGACGTGCCGCGATTGATGGAGCGCGCCGGCGCCGACGGCATCCCGATCGTGCTGATGATCAATTTCCTGGTGGGTCTCGTCACCGGGTTTCAAGCGGCGATCCAGCTGAAGCAGTTCGGCGCCAACATCTTCGTCGCCGATCTCGTCGGGCTCTCCGTCACCCGCGAGCTCGCGCCGCTCATGACGGCGATCATCATCGCCGGCCGCTCGGGCGCGGCGTTTTCCGCAGAGCTCGGGACGATGCGCGTGTCGGAGGAGATCGATGCGCTCCGCACGCTCGGCCTCGATCCGTATCAGTACTTGGTGTTCCCGCGCGTGATCGCGCTGACGCTGATCGCGCCGATGCTCACGATCGTCGCCGACGTGATCGGCATCGCCGGCGGCCTCCTGGTCGCCATGTTCAGCCTCGATCTGACCTTCCAGGCGTATCTCGCCGAGAGCGAGAAGGCGCTCGATCTCTTCGACGTGTACTCGGGCATCCTGAAGGCAGCGGTGTTCGGTCTGGCGATCGCGCTGGTGGCATGTCAGCGCGGGCTCGCCACGCGCGGCGGCGCGGAAGGCGTCGGCCGCTCCACCACGTCCGCAGTCGTGACCAGCCTGTTCGCGATCGTCGTGCTCGACGCGATCTTCACCGTGATCTTCCATGCATTCGGCCACTGAGCAGCCGGTCGTCCGCCCGATGATCGCGGTCGAGAATCTCACGATCGGGTACGGGGAGCTCGTCGTCCTCGAGCGCCTCGATTTTACGATCGCCGCGGGCGAAGTGTTCGCGATCCTCGGTGGCAGCGGTTGCGGCAAATCGACTTTGTTGCGGCACCTGATCGGCCTCGAAGACCCCATGGGCGGCACGATCCAGGTGGCTGGCGCGCCGCCTGTGCAGGACACCGGGCCTCCCACCTACGGCGTACTCTTCCAATCGGGCGCCCTCTTCGGGTCGATGACCTTGCACCAGAACGTCGCGCTGCCGCTCCGTACCTGGTCCGATCTCGACGCGCACGCCGTCGACACGATCGTCCGCGCCAAGCTCCGCCTGGTCGGTCTCGAAGGCTTCGAGCACCACATGCCGGCCGAGCTCTCGGGCGGCATGAAGAAACGCGCCGGCATCGCCCGCGCCTTGGCCCTCGACCCGCCGCTGCTGTTCCTCGACGAGCCATCGGCCGGTCTCGATCCCGTGAGCTCGGTCGAGCTCGATCAATTGCTCTTGACGCTGAACCACAGCCTCGGCATGACGACCGTCATCGTCACGCACGAGTTGCAGAGCATCTTCACGGTCGCTGATGCGTGCATCATGCTCGACCGCGGCGCGCGCGGCATCATCGCGCGCGGCCACCCCGCAACGCTCCGTGACACCAGTGACGATCCACGGGTGCGCGCCTTCTTCAACCGGCAGTCGCGACCGAGCTGATGGCGACCACCGCGACCAATCACTGGAAGCTCGGCCTCTTCGTGCTCGTCAGCATCTTCGTGATGCTGGGCGCACTGTTCTGGCTCGGAGCGCGGCGCTTTCAGCGCACGTCCTTCCCCGCCGTCAGCTACTTCGACGAGTCGGTCCAGGGGCTCGACGTCGGCTCGCCGGTGAAGTTCCGCGGCGTCACGGTCGGCACCGTCGGCGACATCACGATTGCGCCCGACCATCGTCACGTCCAGGTCACCTCCGACATCTACGTCGACGCGATGGCGCGTCTCGGGCTCGGCGATCACGCGCCCCGGCCAGGCGAGGAGTTCATCAGCCCGCTTTTGCGCATGCAGCTCGTGTCGGCCGGCATTACCGGCGTGCGATTTCTCCAAACCGATTATTTCCATCCGCAGCGCTATCCCGAGCCGCACCTGCCGTTCGACCCGCCGTGGAACTACATCCCGTCGGCGCCGTCGACGTTGAAGAGCATCGGCGACACCGCCACCGACATCCTGAATCGTCTCCCGGAGCTCGAGACGCGCATCGTCGACACGCTCGCCACCATGAACACGGCGCTCGGCTCGGTCGATCGGTTCGTCACGGGCCTGGGCAGCGAGAACGGCTCGTTCGATCGATTGCTCGTGCAACTGCGCGCCACGACGATCCACCTCGGTGCTCAAGTCGACGACGCGAAGCTCGCCGATACGACGAGCGCCGTGCGCACCGCGGCCGGCAACGTCTCCTCCGCGGCGACCGGGTTCGGAGAGTTGCGGGAAGACATGCAGGCGAGCTTGGCGGCGCTCCGCGAGACGCTCGACTCGGTACGGACGGTCGCCGACTCGCTCGAGCGCGACCCGAGCGTGCTCTTACGCGGACCGCGCGCCGATCCTCCGGCAGCGGTGCCGCAGGGGAAGAAATGAGACGCGGATCCGCGATCGGCGTGACGTTGGCGTCCCTGATGGTGGCGGGCTGCCTCTTCCGCACTGCCGAGGCGCCGCGCTTCTATCGGCCCGCCTCCGCGATCCTGGCGGAAGCCGGCGAAGACGAAGCAGAGACGGCGCCGTCGGCGACCGGTGTACCGATTCGCTTGCACGGCGTCCGCAGCGCGCCGTTTCTCCGCGAGCGCATCGTCTGGCGCGCGTCGTCGGTGGAGTACGGACTCTACGAGCAACGCCGGTGGTTCGAGCTCCCGAGCCGCTACGTCAAGCGCGCGCTGACGAGCGCGCTGCAAACCGAGCCCGCGTTGCGTCTCACCGACGACGGCACGGCCGCGCGTCTCGAGGTCGAGATTCTCGCGTTCGACGAGGTTCTGACACCGACGCACGAGGCCGCCGTCACACTCGCGGCGACGCTACGCGAAGGCACGGACAAGCGCTTCGACCGAACCTTCTCGTCCCGGATCGCGATCGCCGACAACGACGGCGCGACCATGGCCGCGGCCATGGGCCAAGCCCTCGACGTGGCCGTGCACAAGGTCGTGAAGGCCGCGGCGAAGGCGCTCGGACCGAAGGCGGCGGCGCCAACCGGCCGACCCCGTCGTCAGTAGCTCACGGCCGCGAGCGGGCGAGACCGAACGCGCGAATCAAGTTGTAGAGGTGCGAGCGCGCGACGTCGAGGCGGCGCGCGGCATCCGAGACGTGCCAGTCGCAGTCGTCGAGCACCTTCTGCACGAAGCCGGCTTGAAAGCGCCGGGTCGCCTCTTGGAACGTGACGGCGGCCGTGGCGCCCGCGGGGGCGGCCTCGGGCATGGCGCTCAGGTGTGCCGCCTCGACCTGCGTGTTCCCTTGCGCGGCGGCGCGGATGACGGCGGCTTCGACGGCATGCTCGAGCTGGCGCACGTTCCCCGCCCACTCCATGGCGCGAAGCGCGCGCAGCGCCTGCGCCGACAAGACGATGATCCCGAGACCGTGGCGGTCGACGACCCGCTCGCAAAACCGCGTCGCGAGCTCGCTGACGTCGTCCCGCCGCTCGTGCAGCGACGGCACCCGCACCGGCACGACGTGGAGCCGATAGTACAGGTCAGCGCGGAACCGCCGCTCCGCGACCGCGCGCTCGAGATCGGCGTTGCTGGCAGCGATCACGCGAACGTCGGCCTGCGACGGCCGCCCGGCGCCCAGCGGATAGTACGTGCGCGTCTGCAGCAGCTGCAGCAGCTTCGCCTGCGCCGCCAAGGGAAGCTCCGTCACGTCGTCGAGCTGCAGGGTGCCGTGCTCGGCGGCCGTCACCTTGCCCTCAATGCGTCGCGTGGCCGTCGAATGCGCTCCGGGCAACGCTCCAAAGCTCGCTCTCGACGAGCGCCTCCGGCAGCGCGGCGCAATTGACCTCGACGAAGCGCGCGGTCCGCCGCGGGCTGTTGTCGTGAATGACGCGCGCCGCCAGGCTCTTGCCCGTACCGGACGCGCCCATCAGCAGCACGGTCACGTCGAGGGGCGCCACGGACGCCAGCTGTTCGAGCATCCGAGCGATGGCGGCGCTCCGCCCAACCAGGGGCTTGCAGGCGAGTCGCTGCCGCACCTCGCGTGTGGCGTCCTCGCTCCGACGATCGCGGCACCGCGCCAGCAAGCGTTGCATGATCGGACCCAGGTG
>JBDSJB010000368.1:0-2756 GCA_039917665.1 Binatia bacterium | reverse complement strand
CGTCATGGTGCTGATCGTGACGGGCGTCGGGTTCCTCATCCATGTCTACTCGGTCGGCTACATGGGTCACGACCACGACTGCGCCCGCTTCTTCGCCTACTTGAACCTCTTCATGTTCTCGATGCTGCTGCTCGTGCTCGGGGACAATTTGCTGGTGCTCTTCGTGGGATGGGAAGGCGTCGTGCTCTGCTCGTATCTCTTGATCGGCTTCTGGTACGAGAAGGACGAGAACGCGGCCGCCGGCAAGAAGGCCTTCATCGTAAATCGGGTCGGCGACATGGGCTTCGTGCTCGGGCTTTTCTTATTGACGTGGAGCCTGGCCCCGGCAGCCGGCGGCGCGCTCAGCCTCGACTTCGCGCACGTCGAAGCCCACGCGCACACGCTCGCGCCCGCGACGGCCACCATCATCGCCTTGCTGCTGCTCGTCGGCGCCGTGGGTAAGTCGGCGCAGCTGCCGCTCTACGTTTGGCTTCCCGACGCCATGGCCGGTCCGACGCCGGTCTCGGCCCTGATCCACGCCGCTACGATGGTGACCGCCGGCATCTACATGATCGCGCGGCTCCACGTCGTGTTCGAGATGAGCCCGACCGCGCTACAGGTCGTGGCGACGCTCGGCGCGCTCACGGCACTCTTCGCGGCGACCATCGCGCTCGTCCAGACCGACATCAAGAAAGTGCTCGCCTACTCGACGGTGAGCCAGCTCGGCTTCATGGTGTTGGCGCTCGGCGTCGGCGCCTTCGCGACCGCCATCTTCCACGTGATGACGCACGCGTTCTTCAAGGCGCTCCTCTTCCTCGGCGCCGGCAGCGTGATCCACGGTATGAGCGGCGAGCAGGACGTCCAGAAGATGGGCGGCCTCCGGACCAAGATGCCGGTCACTTTCTGGACGTTCCTCGTCGGCACGCTCGCGATCGCGGGTGCGCCCGGGCTCGCCGGCTTCTTCAGCAAGGACGAGATCCTCTGGCACACCTGGTCGAGCGGCCACACGGTGCTCTGGCTGATCGCAACCATCACCGCGACGCTCACCGCGTTCTACATGTTCCGGCTCCTCTTCCTCACGTTCTTCGGCGACCTCCGTGCCGATCACGACGTCGCGCACCACGTGCACGAGTCCCCCGCCGTCATGACGATCCCGCTCGTGATCCTCGCGGTGCTCTCGATCGTGGGTGGTTGGGTCGGACTGCCGGAGCACTGGCTCTGGGGCAACAAACTCGGCGAGTTCCTGGCCCCCGTGACGGGTCATCCGCACGCGGCTGAGCACGCCGGCCTGCTCGGAGAAGGCGCGTTGATGGCCATCGCGACCACCCTCGCCATCGCCGGCGCGACGCTCGCGTACGTTTTCTACATCCGGCTCCCCGGCCTGCCGATGGTCCTGAGCTGGCGCCTCCGCGGCATCTACGAGCTGCTGCGCGACAAGTACCGCGTCGACGAGCTCTACGACGCGATCATCGTCACGCCATACGTACGGCTCTCGACGATGCTCTGGAAGGTCGTCGACGTGCAGCTGATCGACGGATTCGTGAACGGTCTCGCGGGTGCGGTTGCCGCCAACGGTACCCTCTGGCGGCGCGCCCAGACCGGCAACGTCCAGCATTACGCGCTGGCCTTCCTCGGGGGCGTCGTGCTGATCCTCGCGTACTACGTGATCCGATGAGCGGCATGGGGCAGGTTCCCACCGGCAACGTGCTGCTGAGCCTCATCGTCTGGACGCCGATGATTGGCGCGTTTCTCCTGCTGTTGCTGCCGCGCGAGCAAGTCGATGGCGCCCGCCGCGCCGCGCTCGTCTTCTCGCTGCTGACGTTTGTTCTGTCGCTCGCGCTCTGGCTCGGCTTCCGTCCCGATACCGCCGAGTTTCAATTTCTCGAGCAGCATCCGTGGGTGCCCGAGTGGGGCATCCAGTACGTGATCGGCATCGACGGCGTCAGCCTCTTCCTCGTGCTGCTCACCACGTTTCTCACGCCGGTCGTCATTCTCTTCTCGTTCGGCGACGTGCAGAAGCGCGTCAAGGAATACTTCTTCTTCATGCTCATGCTCGAGACGGGCATGCTCGGCGCGTTCGTCGCGCTCGATCTCTTCCTCTTCTACGTCTTCTGGGAGCTGATGCTGGTGCCGATGTATTTCATCATCGGCATCTGGGGCGGGCCGCGCCGGATCTACGCCTCGCTCAAGTTCCTGCTCTACACCCTCACCGCGAGCCTCCTGATGCTGCTCGCGATCCTGTACTTGGTCTCTGCCCACGTGCGGAACGGCGGCGCCACGACCTTCGACGTCCGTCTGCTCTACGACGTGACACTGAGCCCGATCGAGCAGGGCTGGCTTTTCGCGGCCTTCGCGCTCGCGTTCGCGGTGAAGGTGCCGATGTTCCCGCTCCACACCTGGTTGCCCGACGCGCACGTCGAGGCACCGACCGGCGGCTCGGTGATCCTGGCTGGCGTGATGCTGAAGCTCGGCACCTACGGGTTCCTCCGCTTCGCCATGCCGCTCTTCCCGAACGCCATGGCTGCGGCGACGCCCTTCATGCTCGGGCTCGCCGTCGTCGGCATCATCTACGGCGCGCTGGTCGCGATGGTGCAGCCCGATCTCAAGAAGCTCGTCGCGTACTCCTCGGTCTCGCACCTCGGGTTCGTCATGCTCGGCCTCTTCGCCGTGAACGTCACGGGCGTGCAGGGCGCCATCTATCAGATGATCAATCACGGCCTCTCGACCGGCGCGCTCTTCCTCCTGGTCGGCATGATCTACGAGCGCCGCCACACCCG
>JBDSJB010000367.1:0-4603 GCA_039917665.1 Binatia bacterium | reverse complement strand
TTGAGCGCCGTCGAAGGTCTCGAGCTCGCGGCGCCCGGGCTCACGCCCTGGGTCGTTCCGATCACGATCATGATCCTGGCCGGCCTCTTTCTCGTCCAACGCCGTGGAACGGCCGGCCTGGGCGCGGTCTTCGGTCCCGTGACCTTGGTGTGGTTCATCAGCATCGCCGCGGCTGGGGTCCCGTGGATCATGCGCGCACCGGCCGTGCTGCAGGCGTTCGATCCGAGACATGCCTGGATCTTCTTTCACGAGCACGGCTTTCACGGCGCGCTCGTGCTCGGCTCGGTCGTCTTGTGCGTCACCGGCGGCGAGGCGCTCTACGCCGACATGGGACATTTCGGCGCGCGCCCCATCCGTCTCGCCTGGTACAGCGTGGTCTTTCCCGCGTTGATCCTGAACTACCTCGGCCAAGGCGCGCTGCTGCTCTCCAGCTGCGACGGGCCCGATGGCGTGGCCGCCGAGATGTGCAAGCTCGTCACCTCGAAGCCGTTCTTCATGCTGGTCCCCGAGCTGCTGCTGTATCCGATGGTCATCCTCGCCACGGCCGCCACGGTGATCGCCTCGCAAGCGATGATCTCCGGCGCCTTCTCACTCACGCAGCAAGGCGTGCAGCTCGGCTTCCTGCCGCGCGTCCAGATCATCCACACGTCCGCATCCGCTGAAGGGCAGATCTTCGTCCCCGTCGTGAACAGCAGCCTCATGATCGCCTGCATCGCGCTGGTGTTGGTGGCACAAACCTCGAGCCATCTCGCCGCCGCGTATGGCATCGCGGTCACGGGAACGTTCACGGTGACGTCGCTGCTCTTCTATGCCGTCGCTCGCCATCACTGGGGATGGAGCCGATTCCGCGCCGGCGGCTTGGTCAGCCTCTTCCTGACCGTCGACCTGGCCTTCTTCGGCGCCAACATTGCCAAGCTGTTCCACGGGGGCTGGATCCCGATGGTCGTGGCGATCGCGGTTTTCAGCATCATGACCACATGGCGCATGGGATCACGCTGGCGCTCCCGCGAGCTCGCCAACGTCCGCATCCGTTTCGAGGACTTCTTCACCAGCTTGAAGCTCCAACCGCCGGCGCGCGTAAAGGGCACAGCCGTCTTCATGACCCAGGACGCCGACGGCACGCCGATGGCCCTCCTCCACCAGCTGAAGCACAACCAGGTGCTGCACGAGCAGGTCGTGCTGCTGACGGTCATGACGCTGAACGAGCCGACCGTGCCGAACGAGCAGCGCGTCCGCGTCACGCAACTTCACGCCGGATTCTGGCGGGTGATCGCGCGCTACGGCTTCATGGAGACGCCGAACGTCCCCGAAGTCATGAAGCGCGCGGCGACCCAGGGCCTCGCGACCTACCGCGGACGCACCAGCTATTTTCTCGGCCGCGAGACGTTCGTCGCGACCGGCCGCTCGAAGCTGCCGCGCTGGCGACGCGCGATCTTCGCGTTCCTGGCACGGAACGCCCGCTCGCCGACGGAGTTCTTCGGGATTCCCGCCAACGAAGTCGTCGAGCTCGGCGCGCAAATAGAGATTTAGTGAACGAGGGGATTCTCTCGCCCCGGCGCTCTAGCGTTTTCCTCGCTGCTTCTTCGATCGAAAAGTCGCGACGCGCTCTTCATTCGGGTCGCGGCTTCCCAGGCTGACGAGTCGCGGGCGCAGGCTGCCGTCGCCGATGTGGCGCCAGACGTTGACGGGACCCTGGCGCATGAGCTCGAACGCGATCTCTGCCACCTTGCCGAGCGCAGCGGGTGGCTCGCTTCCGTTCTCGAGGTACCACTCGGCAAGCCGCATCCGGATCAGCTCGGAGCCGTGCAGCTGCGTCGGACCCGCCGGAGTGCTCGCCGTCATCGCCGAGAATCTACGCGCGTGCGCGCGGTCGGTCGAATGCAGCTGACCGCCGCTTACAGCTCGCATATACGAGATAATTTGCATTTGATTCGAGCTTCTGCGACTACGCCCGCCAATGGCCGTCCCGAGCTTTCGAATGGGTGAGGTCGCGGCGCTGCTCGGCGCGAGCGCGGACACGGTGCGGCGTCTCGCCGACGCCGGGAAGCTTCGCACCAAGCGCACGGCCGCCGGCCATCGCGTCGTCGAGGGGCCCGAGCTCGCCCGTTTCCTCGTCGCCAGCCTCGCATCCCCCGAGGCCGACGTCGTCGTCGCCCAATCCGCTCGCAATCGCTTCCCGGGCCTCGTGACCCGCGTCATCAAGGACAAGGTCGCTGCCCAGGTCGAGATCCATGCCGGCCCCCACCGCATCGTCTCCCTGATGACCCGGGAAGCCGCCGACGAGCTCGGCTTTGCCCCCGGCATGCGCGCGATCGCCGCGGTCAAAGCCACCAATGTCGTGATCGAAGTGCCCGGTCCGAAACGAAAGGCGCACTGATGATCCGCCCCCCGCTGACGGTTCTCCTCGCGAGCATCCTGGTCTGCGCCCTCAGCGTCCCGGCGATGGCCGACGACGACTTGGTCGACCTGCTGCAACGGAAAGGCGTCATCGCCGCGCCCGAAGCGAAGAAGATTCGCGGCGCGAAGAAGCTGAAACCGGAGCAACGCTCGGAGCTGATCGAGATGCTGCGCGGCAAGGGCGTGCTGAGCGATGCGGAGGTCGCGCGCTTGAACGGGACGCTGCCGCCGGCCGCTCCGGTCGCCGTCGCGGCCGCACCGGCACCGGCAAGCACTGCCGCCGCGGGCGCGGCCGCGAAGCCGGCGGGCCAGGTCGGCTACGAGGACGGCTTCTACGCCCGCACCACCGACGGCAACTGGGGCATCAAGCTCGGCGGCTGGGTGGCGAGCAACTTTCTCTTCTACGAGCCGGGCACCGCCCAGAACAACACGCAGACGGTCGACCGCGCCCGTCTCACGCTCGACGTCACGATGTACAAATACTTCAAGCTACGCGTGCAGAACGAGTTCGCCGTCGGCAGCAACGGCCTCCGCGACGCGTTTCTGGCCGTCACGCCGACGCCCGCGTTCAACTTCCAGGTCGGACAGTTCAAAGTGCCGTTCAGCTACGAAGGCCTGCTCTCGAAGAAGTACATCGACTTCGTCGAGCGCGCGGGCGTCGTCACCAGCGCGTCCAATCCGCTGCGTGACATCGGGATCATGGCGTACGGCTCGCTCTTCGAGAAAGTCGTCCAGTACCAGATCGCCGGCATGAACGGCTCGGGCCAGAACCGTAGCGATCCTGACAGCGACAAGGACGTCGTCGCTCGCTTGGTCTTGGCACCGTTCGGGAGTGGCGGACCCGAGCATCTGCGCGGCCTGAACGTCGGCGGCGCGGTGACGTACGGCTATCAAGGCAAGGAGAGCGTCCGGAACAGCGACGGCACGAGCACCCCGGTCAAGAACAGCATCGCCGGCACCAGCGATCCGTTCTTCAATTTCTATCAATCGGTCGCGCGCCGCGGGTATCGGCTCCGCGCCGGCACGCACCTCGCGTGGCTCGACGGCCCGTTCGGTGTCGTCGGCGAATACATTCATACCTCCGAGGAACGACGCGGCATCGGCGCCGGCGGCAACGACGCCCCCGATCTCGACACCGACGGTGGCTACATCAACCTGACGTGGCTGGTGACCGGCGAGAGCAAGCCGTTCAACTCGCGCGTGCGCCCGCTCCGTCCGGTGTGGAGCGCGACCGACGGCCTCGGTTGGGGCGCGTGGGAGCCGGCGATCCGCTACGAGGCGTTCAGCCTGCACCACCGCGCCGACGGCCCGACCGCGAGCGAAGTCGAGAACCGCTACGACGCCTTCGTCGCCGGCCTCAACTGGTATCCGAACGAGATCATGCGGCTCTCGCTCAACTACGTGTATAGCCAGTTCGATGAGGCCGGCAGCGGCTTCAGCCCGAACCCCACGAAGCATTCCAACAACGCGGTCCTGACCCGCATCCAGATGGAGTTCTGACGTGAGCACTTTCTTTCGTCGTTCCCGGGGCGCGCTCGTCGCGCTCCTTTTCGTCGCGGGCGCAGCGGCGGCGCCGGCGCACGCTGCCGACCCGGCTGCCACCCCGGTGTCGGTGTTCGCGGCCGCGTCGCTGACGGCGGCCTTCAAGACCGCCGGAGCCGCCTACGAGGCGAGCCATCCCGGCAGCAAAGTCGCCTTCAATTTCGCCGGGTCGCCGACACTCGTGCAGCAGCTCCGCGAGGGCGCGCCCGCCGACGTCTTCGCGTCGGCCGACGAGCCCAACATGCAGAAGCTCGTCGACGCCGGCCTGGTCGCCGGTACGCCACGGATCTTCGCGCAAAACCTCCTGCAGATCGTCGTCGGGAAGGGCAATCCGAAGGGCATCGCCGGGCTCGCGGACCTCACCAAACCCGGGCTGATCGTCGTCCTTTGCGGCGAGACGGTACCTGCGGGACGCTATGCGCTCGAGGCCTTCAAGAAGGCGGGCGTGACGCCACCGGCCGGGAGCCGTGAGCTCGACGTCAAAGCCGTCGTCACCAAGGTTTCACTCGGGGAGGCCGACGCCGGGATCGCCTACGTGACCGACGTCCGGGCCGCCGCCACCACGGTCGAGGGCGTCGGCCTGCCCGCCGCCCAGAACGTCACCGCACGCTACCCGATCGCGGCGCTCCGTGACGCAAAGCATCCAGAGGACGCGCGGGCTTTC
>JBDSJB010000366.1:0-18257 GCA_039917665.1 Binatia bacterium | reverse complement strand
GGCTGCACCATCATTCAATTTTCATGGAGCCTTTGTTCCCGAGTGCGAGTCTGAGTGCCCGCTCGTCCTCGTTGTGATGCCTCGCCGGTGGGTGGGTCAGGGCGTGCTCCGGGGAGCCGCAGCTCGCGTGTGCGCAGGCCATGGTGGCAGCGGCAGGTTGTACGCGCTGGGTGTCAGCGACTGCGCGACCGTAGGAGCCACCCCCGACCCGCCCGCCGGCGGCCACCAATCAATCGCCCGCTGCCGCGAGGATCGAACTGAGACAGTACCCCGCGGACTGACCGTTTGCTCAGGAACGTCTTTCGTCAGATAACCCCCCGTCGGGTCCTATGACGACGTCCTTCAATGATTTTTCTCTGATCCCGGCGCTCACCGAAGCGGTGGCCGACATGGGGTACACGCGGCCGACGCCCATCCAGGCCGAGGCCATTCCCATAGCGCTCGCTGGTCGCGACCTGATCGGATGCGCGTCGACGGGAACCGGCAAGACAGCCGCGTTTTTGCTGCCGATTTTGCAACGGCTCAACACCGGGCCTCGCAACATTTGCCGCGCTCTGATCCTGTCACCGACCCGTGAGCTCGCGATGCAGATCGACGAGCAAGCGCTCGCGATCGGCTACCACGTCGGCCTGACGGCGGTGTCGGTGGTGGGTGGCGTCGACATGCGGCCGCAGGAACGGGCGCTCCGGGCAGGCGCCGAGATCGTCGTCGCGACCCCGGGTCGGCTCCTCGACCACATGCGCTTTGATTACGTCGACTTGAAGGCCGTCGAGGTGCTCGTGCTCGACGAAGCCGACCGCATGCTCGACATGGGGTTCCTGCCGGACATCCGTCGCATCCTGCGGGCACTCCCGGCGGAGCGGCAGACGTTGATGTTCTCGGCGACGATGGCGCCGGAGATTCGCGAGCTCGCCAACGACATTATGCGCGACCCGGTGCCGATCCTGATCGGCGGCCCGCAGCGTCCCGCGAGCGGCATCGTGCAGAGCGTCTATCCGGTCGCCCAGGGCCGGAAGACCGCGCTCCTGACCACGCTGATCCAGCGCCAGCAGTGGCGCTCGGTCTTGGTCTTCGTGAAGCGCAAGGTCGATGCCGACCGCCTGGCCCGCGCCGTCACGCGTGGCGCCGTACCGGCCACCAGCATCCACTCCGACCGTCGCCAAGAGGATCGCATCGCGGCGCTCGAAGCCTTTCGTCGCGGCGAGTATCCGGTGATGATCGCGACCGACGTCGCGGCCCGCGGCATCGACGTCGAGGGCATTTCGCACGTCGTCAACTTCGACGTGCCGTTTTCCCCCGACGACTACATCCACCGTGGCGGCCGCACCGCGCGTGCGGGTGCCGTCGGGGAAGTACTGACCTTCGTCGCTCCCGAGGAGGAAGACGAGTTGCTGTCAATCGAGAAGGCGATCGGCGCGACGTTACCGCGCGTGATCCTCCCGAATTTCGACCACGGCGTGCACGAGCACGTCCCGCGGCCGGTCCACACCGACGACGATCGCCGCGGCCGACGTGGTGGGCGCTCGCGCCGCTCGTCCGATAACGGTCGCAGCAGCCGGAGCGCCGATGCCGCCCCGGCAACCGCGACCGCCGCCAGCCCCGCTCCCGCAGCCCCTTCCGCAGACGGCAGTGTCTCTGCGGCAGACGGCAGTGCCCCTGCGGCCACCGCACCTGCCAAGAAGCGCCGGCGTCGTCGCCGCCGTCCCGCTGGCCCAGCCGCGACCACCGCCGAATGAGCCCGTCGATCGTTCGGAGAGTGGCGGCGGTGCTGATGCCCGCCGTCGTCGTATCGGTGCTCGCGATGCCCGCGCTGGCGGCTCCGCCGCCGTCGCGCGTGAACGTGCTGGTGTTGAAGGAGCACGGCGTCGGGGGCGCGTCGCTCGCCCAAGGCTACCTCGATCGCTTCATCAAGCTGGCGGCGACGCAATACGGTTGGAGCGACGCGCACGGCCAGTATCAAACCACCCGCGCCGGCGCCGAGTCGTACATCCGGGACGAGAAGCCGCGTTTCGGCATCCTGTCGCTCGCGGCGTTTCTGGCGTTTCATCAGAAATATCAGCTCGAGGTGGTCGGCACCGCGGTCGTGTCGCGCGCCGGTGGCCAGCAATACTTCCTCATCAGCAAGAAGGCCGCGGACGCCAAGGGCTGTTTCGGGCAGACGATGGCGACCGATCACGCCGACGATCCGCGCTTCATCGAGCGCGTCGTCTCCGGCAAGGCGTTCGCGCTCGGCGATTTCAAGCTCGTCGAGACGCAGCGTCCCCTGCAGGCGATCAAGAAGGTGCTGACGGGCGACGCCGTCTGCGCCCTCATCGACGACGCGCAGATGGCCGAGCTCCCGCACATCGAGGGCGCCGAAGGCATCCGCTCCGTCTGGGAGAGCTCCAAGTTTCCGTCGATGACGCTGGTCGCATTCGGGACGACGTCCGCCGCCGACCGCAAGAAATTCAAGGACGGGCTCTCCAGCTTGTGCAACGGCGAGGGCAAGACCGCCTGCGCCGAGGTCGGCATCATGGCCCTGAGCGCCGCCGACGCCGGCAGCTACTCGGGCGTGCTGTCGGCGTACGGGAAATAAGTGCGGGCGTTCCGCAGCATTCGCGCGAGCCTTGCGCTCGCCGCCGTTGTGTTGATCGCCGCGAGCGGCTGCGGGCAACTGAAGCGCATCCCGCTCCCGCTCGGCACCACCATCGATTGTCTCGCCGTCTCCGACGAGCTCGAGGGGCTGATCGAGAAGGGCACTGACTCGC
This sequence comes from Binatia bacterium, assembly GCA_039917665.1. Classification (GTDB taxonomy): domain Bacteria; phylum Desulfobacterota; class Binatia; order UTPRO1; family UTPRO1; genus UTPRO1. Next base: position 15,510 of record JBDSJB010000366.1, on the reverse strand, counting down.
CAGCCGCGCGCGAGGTCGCCTACGACAAGGTGCGCCAGAGCCCGTGTGAGGGCGCCGGCCAGTCGTTCGGACGCGCCGCCGTCACCGGCCGCATCGTGCAGCAGAAAGCGTTGCTCGCCGCCAATCTCGTGCGCGACGTCGAGACCTACGCCCGTCGCAGCCGCGATCTCGATCCGGCATTCCGCGACTTCGCGTCGACGCGCATGCTCGGCACGCTGTACGTGCTGGCGCCCGCCGCGTTGCTGAAGCACGGTGACTCCGAAACCGGCCTCGAGCTGCTCGAGACGTTGGTGTACGACCATCCCGACGTGCCCGAGAACCGCCTGCGGCTGGCCGAAGCCCTGGTGTCGCTTGGCGACACCAATTTGGCGCGCCCGCAGATCTGTCAGTGCCTGAACGTGCGCGCGCGCTTGCGGCGCGACGATCAGCAGCTGCTGAACCAGTTGTTCTCGCAGCTGACGGCGGGCGGCAAGAGCCTCGGCTGCGACGCGCCGAAGTAGCGCTCCGCCCCCGACGCCCTTAGCGACCCGACGCCGCTAGCCGCTCAGGCGTCGCGCGGCTTCTCGCGGAACAGAATCCAGAGCGCCGCTGGCAGCGCCGTGAAGTCGGCGAGCATCGACAGCACGAACGCCAGGGCCGCGAGCTCGCCGAACTGCGCGATCGGCGGGAGCTCGGCGAAGCCGAACGCGACGAAGCCGCCGGCGTTGATGAGGGTCGCGAAGAGGATGGCGCGCCCGGCGACCAGCAGCGTGTGCGTCAGCGCGTGCTCGACGTCGCCGTCCCTCCGGCCTTCGAGGAAGTGGTAGAAGAAGTGGATCTGGTCGTTCTCGGAGGTGCCGAGCACCGTCGACGCGATCAGGATCGTCGCGATGTTGAGCTGCATGCCCACGAGCCGCATCACGAGGAACATCACGAGGATCGCGAAGATCGACGGGATCATCGCCATCAGGCGAGCAGTGCCACTGCGGAAGATCACGAAGAACGCGGCGAAGATGATGCCGACCGTCAGCACGAAGCTCTCGACCAGTGTCGGCACGAGACCCTGCGCCATCTTGGCGTGGAGCGGCGCCAGGCCGACGATCGCGAGCTCGAACTCCTTCAGTGCCGGCGCCTTCTCCGACGCTTCCGCGAACGAACGCTTGATGGACGCCGCGAGGCGCGCCAGATCGTCGTGCTCGGGCTTCCGGCTGACGACCGTCAACTGGGTCTGCGCCAGCTCGTGCGGCTGGACGAAGCGCTGCAGGAGCGGCTCCTGGCCGACGAGGCCTTCGAGCTGTCCGGCGGCTTCCTCGACCTGAGCGGGGTCGGTCGGCCATTGATCGCCCTGACCCGCGAGGTAGCGGATCATGCGGAGGATCGTCGTCGGCCCGACGACCGAGCCGACGTCGGGATCGGCCTCGAGCTTCTTCTGGAACTCGTAGAGTCCCGTCAGCACCTCGGGCTCCGAGACGCTGCCGAGGCTGCCCTTCAACCACACCTGCGTCACCGACAGGCCCGGGATCTGGGCCTCCAGCCGTTGGATGTCGAGATAGAGCGGCGCGTGCGGATTCATGTACGCGACGGGATTGGTGAGGATCTTCATCGGCGTGATGAACCCGGGTAGACCGAAGAGCGCGACCGCGCCACAGGCCGACAGGACGAGCGAGCTCAAGACGAGCGGCCAGCGGAAGCGGTAGCTGAAGCGCGGCAGCCACTGCGCGAAGCGCTCGATCCACGCGCCCGCCATGCGGCGCTCTTGGCCGGTCGGCGTGTGGAGCACGGCCTGCAGCGCGGGGAAGAGCGTGAACGTGATCACCCACGTCGCCGCGAGGCCAAGCGCGACCCAGAGGCCCATCTCGCGGATCGGCCGGATGTCCGACACGCCGAGCGCCGCGAATCCTACCGCCGTCGCGAAGATGGAGGCTGTGCAGGCGACGAACTTGTTGGTGAGCGCGAAGACGTGATGGGTCGCGACGTCGCGGTCGGCCGGCCGGTCGACGAAGCGGGAATGCAGGTACACCAGGGTCGCCGTCGCCGTCACGAGGATGGTCATCGGTACCATCGGTGAGACGATCGTCAGCGTCCCGCCCAGGGCCCCGATGATCCCGACCGAGAAGGCGAGGGACACGCCGAGGGTGATCAGGAACGCGAGGAGCGTGGTGAACGAGCGGTACAGGATGACGTTCAGCACGACGACGAAGACCATGAACAGCACGAAGTACTTCCAGGCGCCTTGCTGGGTCTCGTCGAGGTATTGATCGACCCACGGCGCCCCGAGCTCGGTCAGCTTCGTGAGGGGAGCGGGCTGGTCGCGGAAGCCGCCGATCGCCTTTTCGATGGCGGCGAGAGCCTCGCGGCGCTGGTCGGTGCCGTGGACGTCGAGGATGAGTCCGACCGCGAGATAGCGCTCGCCGACCAGGCCCTGCTTCCGGAAGAGGTCGGTGCCGCTCGCGAAGGCGCGGAACGCCGCGAGATTCTCGGGCGTCGGGTCGAAGCCGGCCTTCGCCTTACGATAGATCGAGAGCGCGGAATTGACGGCGACGTGCGGGATGTCAGCGAGCGCGTGCTCGATCTCGTCGACGCGCTTCACGATCTCGGGCGCCAACGGGTCGCTGGCTTCCGCGAGGAGCAGCGCGAACTCGCCTTCACCGAAGACCTGCTCGAAATCGCGGGTGGCGACGAAGTCCGGGTCGGTCGCGATGATCAGGCGGTCGATCGAGTTGTCCTGCTGCACCTTGGCGGCGAGAAACGCCGCCGGCGGCACGAGCACGGCGTACAAGACCAAGATCCACCAGCGAGCGGCGAGCAGCGCGGCGAAGAAGCGGCCGAGGCGTGTCGTGGTCTCGATGGGCTGCGCGCCGCCACCGCCGGCCCCCCTGGAAGAACCCATCGGGAACGCTCCTAGCATAGGGGTGCGACTTGTCGCCACTTCGCACGAGTGAGACACTCGCGCGCCATGCGCGGAAAGCACCGAGAGCTGCACCGATCCCATCGTGTCGGCTGGCTCCGGGCGACGGTCCTCGGGGCCAACGACGGCATCGTCTCGGTCGCGAGCCTGGTCGTCGGGGTCGCGGCCGGAGGCAAGTCGACGGCCGACGTGCTGCTGGCCGGTACGGCCGGCCTCGTCGCCGGCGCCATGTCGATGGCCGCGGGCGAGTACGTCTCGGTGCGCTCGCAGGCCGACACCGAAGAGGCCGATCTCGCGCGCGAACGCGGCGAGCTCCGTACGCAGCCGGCGCGCGAGCTCGACGAGCTCGCCAACATCTACGTCCAGCGCGGCCTCGACGCGCGGCTCGCGCGCGAAGTGGCGACGCAATTGATGGCGACCGACCCGCTCGCGGCGCACGCCCGCGACGAGCTCGGCATCACCGAGGAGCTCCGCGCGCGCCCGCTGCAGGCCGCGCTCGCGTCGGCGGCGTCGTTCGCCGTTGGCGCCGTCGTGCCGCTCGCGACCGTCCCCCTCAGCCCGTCGGCTTGGACGGTTCCCATGGTCGGCGCCACCACCGTCGTGGCGCTCGTCGCGCTCGGGATCGCCGCGGCGCGGACGGGCGGCGCCCCGGTCCCGCCGAGCGTGCTGCGGGTCACCGTGTGGGGCGTCGGCGCGATGGCGCTGACGGCGCTTGCCGGCCTGCTCTTCGGCGGCGCGGTCTGAGCGTGATCGATTCCACCAGCGTCGGCGAGCCGACGTGCTTTCTCCCGTTCGACGTCCTCGTCGAGCGGTCGGAACGCATGCCCGCCGCGCCCCGCGACGCCGGTCGCGTCGTGCTCCTCGTCACGCGCGTCGCCGGCGGTCGCCGCGCGTGTCTCGACCTCGTTCGCCTCACGGCCGACGACGGCATGCCGGGCGACGCCTGGAAGCGGAAGACGCCCGACAAGCCCGACGCCCAGCTCGCCGTCATGCAGGCCGATGTCGCCACGCTGATCGCGCACGGCCAACCGCTACCGCTCTTCGGTGACAATCTCTTTCTCGACCTCGATCTCTCGGCCGCCAATCTCCCGATCGGCAGCCGAGTCCGCGCCGGCGCCGCGGTCCTCGAGGTGACGCCGAAGGCCCACAACGGCTGCGTCAAGTTCAAAGGCCGCTTCGGCGGCGACGCGCTCCGCTTCGTCGCGCACCCGGAGCGCCGGCACCGCAATCTGCGCGGGATCTATTTGCGGGTGGTGGAGGACGGTGAGGTGGGGGTGGGGGACGCGGTGACAGTGTTGAGGCGCACGGCGGGCGGCTTGGACTGAGCCCGCTTCAAGCCGCGCGGCGCCGGATCTCGTCGAGAATCGACAGCAGCGGTCTTGGCAGCTTCGCGATCGAGACCAACCAGCGTGCGGACGAAAAGGCCCAACCCTTGGCTCTCGCGCTTGGCGCGTTCCACGTCCGCGGCGGTGCCGATCCCGGCTTCCGCCAGCATGCGTTCGAGGTCCGCGAGATCGGAGGCCGTAAGGGGTGCATTGGTGCGGAGCTTGCGGGTGCTCAGGTGGTCGGCATGGGCGCGCAGGAATTGACGGGCCTTGTCGCGGAACCGTACGACGAAGGCGCGCGCGATCGCGGGCCGATGACGCGATGCGCTGGGCTCGAACCACGTCGTTCTCCACGCCCGGACGGCCTACGCAGACGCCCCGATCCGACCTGCCAGCGTCATCTGCTCCGACTCTGGCGGACCTTTGATTGCGCGCTTCAGGGAGAAGGTGCCGATGGCACGCAGAGCTCGCGTGGACCCAGCACGGCATAGGTATCGGGGCCGAACTGGTTGTTGGCAAACACCTCATCCGGCGTGTTGGCGGGCGGCGTCCCCGTCGGGATGCGGACCTGATAGCAGGTCAGATACTGGGAGGGATTGGGGATGCCCTCGTTGTTCTTGTCGACCGGCACGCAGAAATGGACGGGCCGCTTGATGTCCACCGTGATGGTGCCGAATTGGTCGTCGATCTTGAGACTGAGTACCCGGCGCTTCGCGCTGCCGATCTTGTAGCACTTGAAGTGGTCCACGGCCGACCCCGGCAACGGCGGTGTCATCGTGAGGCTCTTCCGTGTTGGCACCAGCAGGCGATCGGCCTTGATGAGATCGATGCTCATGGCCCCGAACTGGTCGATCACCACCAGGCCGCGCATCTTGAAGAAGTGCGGATTGTTCTGGTTGATGGTGTAGGCCGTCAGGTGTTCCGGGTCGCTCGGCGCCGTCGGGTCCTCGTCATTCTTGTCAGCCGGGAGGCAGATGCGCTTCGCCTGCCGGATGCTGACCGTGCTCGCCCCGAAGCGGTCGACGAGCGAGAGCCCCTCCAAGCGGACCGGCGCCCGGTGGATCTCGTAGCACAGGAAGTGGTCGAGGCCCGGATCGGGTGTGGCGGTCGGCCCGGGGGTGCCGGGAGTCGCGGTGCGGCCGGGGGTGCCGGGCGTCGCGGTGCGGGTCGGCGTCACCGCGGTGCCCATGGGGGTCGCCGTCGGCGCTATCGTGCATGTCGGCACCGCGCCGCTCGGGGTGGGCGTCGGCGTCGTCGCGGGGGCGCAGTTCACGTCGCTGTGCGCGGACGAGATGACGATCTCCCCGTCGAGGGAATTGGTTAAGATGATGTGCACGAGGTTCACGGTCAGCGACGAGGTGTTGATCCCGTCCCCGCCCGGGATCTGCTCGTTCAGGATCACCGTTCCGACCCCGACCACGTTGATCATCGTGTTCGGCGGCGGTGTGCCGACGATCGGGTTGCCGTTGACGACGAGGTTCACGAACTGCGTGCCCGCGTCGCTGCTGGTCGCCGTTTGCCCGTTGCAGCTGCTGCTCGCCATGGCTTGCACCAAGTCGGCGGTGACGAGGCCGTTCACGGCGTTCAACTGCTCCACGGTGGCGGTGCTGTCGGCGTTGGCGGTCGTCGCCGTCGTGCTGCCGTTGGTCTCGGCCGTGAGGGTCGATGCCGAGAGGACGTTCGGGATGTTGAGGCCCATGACCGTCGCCGTGAGCGACCCGCCCGTCGGCGCCAGAACCACGTGCGGATTCTTGGGGAGGGTAGTGCCGACGACGTCCACGAACGCCCCGTACGCCTCGCCACTCACGATCGGCGTCGTCGGTTGGGGATTCGGCGTCGCCGTCGAGCCCGGGATGCAGACCGGCGCGGTCGGCGTCGGCGTCGGGCCCGCCGGGGACAGGCAGGTAACGTCGCTGTGCGCCGAGGCGACGATGATGTCGACGTCGCCGATCAAGGGGAGCGTCACTCGCACGTGAATCACGTTCACCGTGAGCGACGAGGTGTTCATGCCGTTCCCGCCCGTGGTCTGCTCGTTCAAGGTCACGGTGCCGTTCGGGATGGCGATCACCGTGTTGGGCGCCGGGGTCGAGCCGATGGAGTTGCCATTGACGACGAGGTTCACGAGCGTGGTGCCCTGATCGCTGCTGCTTGCGGTCGCGCCGTCGCAGGTGCTCGTCGACTGGGCCGTCACCACGTCGGCGGTGATGAGGCCGTTCAGCAGATTAACCTGCTCGACCGTCGACGTGCTCTGGGCGTCGGCGGCCGTCGCGCCGGTCGTGCCCTGCGTGACGACCGCGATCGTCCCGGAGGTCGCCAGGCCGGGCGCGTTGACGCCAGCTGCCGACGCCGACGCCAGGCCGCCTTGCGGATCGAGCACGACGTCGGGGAGCTTGGTGATATTCATGTTGAGCGAGGTGAGGGAGACGCCGAAGGCTTCGCCGCTCACAGTCGTGGGGTTGGCAGCCTCGGTGGAGAGCGGCAGGCGGCCGGCGGCGAGGGCAAAGATGGTGACCGCGGCGCCGAGAATGGCGCGACGACGGCGGCTACGGGCTGAGGTTGTCACAGATCACCTCCTGCGTCGACGAGGATCGCGGCGACGCGAGTTGTTTGCGTACGCTTCCAACTTGGGGGCCTCATCAATGCCACTTTCCCGAGCGTACCGAGGGGCGGCGCGCGCGGGATAGATCGGAGAACTACGCGCGTAGTTCTCGGCCTAGATGAAAGCGATCACGGATGCTGCTGCGGCCTCGACGTGCACCAGACGACGGTGGTGGTGCGGACGTTTCGCGCGGTGACGCAGGACCTGGGGGCGCTGGGCGACGGGCTGCAGCAGGCGGGCTGCACGCACGTCGCGATGGAATCGACGGGCGTGTACTGGAAGCCAGTCGACGCGATTCTCGAGGGGAACTTCGAGCGGCCCTCGTGCTCGCGCTCGACGGCCAGCTCGACGAGGAGCATCGCGGGGCGCCGCGAGGGCGCCCCGCGCAGGCATCGCGCTAGGGATTCAGTTGCGACGGCACGCAGAGCTCGCGCGGCCCGAAGACCCGGTAGCTGTCCGCACCAAACTGGTTCCTGGTGAAGATCGTCGCCGGCAACTGCGCCGGCGGGAAACGCGGCGCGATGCGCATGCGGTAACACATCAGGTACTGCGTGAAATCGGGGATGCCCTCGCCGTTCTTGTCGGCCGGCACGCACAGGTGGGTCGGCTTCTTGATGTCGATGGTGATCGTCCCGAACTGATCGTGAATCTTCAGGCCGAAGGCGCGCAGCTTGGCGTAGGCGACGCGGTAGCACTTGAAGTGATCGACGCCGAAGGCCGGGGGCAAGACGGGAGTGCCGTTCAGGCTCTTCACCGTCGGGACGAGCATCCGGTCCGGCTTCACTACGTCCATCGTCTGCGTGCCGAACTGGTTCACCACCACCTGAGCTTTGCGGCGGATGAAGCGGGGGCTCGTCTGCTTGATCGTGTACACCGTGAGATGGTCGGCATCGTCCGGGGCGGTCGGGTCCTCATCGTTCTTATCGGCGGGCGCGCAGATGCGCTTGGCCTTCTTGACCTCGACGATGCCCGGTCCGAACTGGTCATCGAGCGGCAATCCGACGATCCGGGTCGGCGAATGGTGGGTCTCGTAGCACTGGAAGTGATTGACCGGCGGCAGGCTCGGGGTGGCGGTCGCCGTCGGCGTCGGCGTCGCGGTGAGGGTCGGGGTCGGCGTGATGGTTCGCGTCGGAGTCGACGTGAGGGTCACAGTCGGTATCGGGGTCACGGTCGGGGTCGCGGACGGGCTCGGCGTTGGTGTGACGGTGGGGGTCGGAGTGGGGGTACAGATCGCGCCGGCACAGCCAGCGATCGGATCGCAGGTCTGACACGCACCACAGCTGAGGGGTGTGCCTGCCGCACAAATGCTGGTGCCGAGGTTGCAGGTCTCGATCCCGTTGCACACGTTCGCGTCACTACAGTCCGCATCCGCACCGCACGGGACGCAGGCCGCCGGCGCCGCCAACGGCGACGAGGCGTCGACGTTTGCCGTCACCGAGTCACACCCTGGGTTGCCGGGGCCGGCGCTGCAGCCCCACCAATTGCTCGTTGCATCGAGGCTGCCGGCTGCGATGGCACTACCGTCGGCACCGACGCCGTTACCTTTGATCGTATTCGAATGTGCGGCCGTCATCAGCGCGTCCGTCGAAATGCCGACGCCGTTGGCGCTGAACCGATTGCAGGTGATGGTGTTGCCGATGCTGTCGCCGGCGACGGAGCAGCTCGGCGGGGACACGACCACCCCACCCTGGATGGCCAGCCCCTGGTTGTTGGCGGTGACCACGTTTCCGGTCACGAGATCGTTCCGGGTCGAGAACAAGAGGATCCCGGCCGCCGTATCGCCGCTCGCGCCGGTATAGAAGTTGTTGCCGCTGCTGTTGTCCGCCACCGTCACCGGTCCCGCGCCTCGCCCTATCTGGATGCCGTTCTGGGCGATGACCGCGGTCGGGCCGGTACCGGTGATCGTGTTACCGCTGATCGTGCCGGTCACGGTGCCGTTCGGCGCGAGCGCGCAGCCGCAACCGTTATAGGTGATGCCGTTCTTCTGGTACCCGCTCACCGTCACGCCGGTGGTGTCGACCGCGGAGGTGTTGGGGGCGTTCGCTTGCACAAAGATGGCCAACCCGTCCTGCACGCCGTCGAACGGGTTGTGACGGATGTCGAGCACGGCGCCACCGTTGATTGCACCCGAGGCGTTCCGGAAGTAGATCCCGACGAACCCGCTCGGGCCGTTGAGCGTGCCGGCGAGGGAGCCATTGACGGTGAGATTGTTCAACGTCACCCCCGTGGCGCCCGAGACCAGCACGATCGCCGTGCCGACGGAGCCGGCGGTGCAGAGGTCCCCCTGGCTCGCGTCCGTGACCACGACGCTCGGCCGAATGGTGACGCCCGCGGCGCCGGTGATCGTGAGACCGTTCTTGGTGATTGCAATCTGCTCGGGGTAGGTGCCCGCGGCCACATTGACGGCATCGCCCGCGCAGGCCTGATCGACGGCGTGCTGGATGGTCGCGCAGGGTGTGCCCGCGGCTAGGCAGGCGTTGGCGGGGTCGCTACCGGTGGTGGCGACGTACCGCGGGCCGCAGGCGGCATCGGCGATGCCACTCAGGGCCACGAGGGCGAGCGCGCTCGTCGCGAGTAGACGGAGGTATCTCATGTCGTGCTCCTTCACTGCCTGCAGCCGCTGGGACGGCGCCAGGTCCGCTAAGTCATCCCTCTTCTGCTTTTCGCAAGCCTGGCCCGTCATCGTCAACGCAATTCAACCGCCTGCGTTTACCCCCCGCCTCTCTATCGCCGATGCACCGACTTTTTGGCGAGCGACATCCCCCTTGCGTCCACGCCGCCGGAGAGGTTCGAGTTGGACCATGTTGTGCCCGGAGGCAGCCTGAGTCCATGCAGTGGTGCCATTCGCGGTCGTCGCCGGTTCGCTGTTGGAGACAGGTGGATAAACACTAGGTGCGTTTTGGCCCTCCGTCTCGGCGTCGTCGCGACGATTCGGTTGATAGATGGGCGACACTAGCGGCGGGGGCAGGCACCTTCGCGACCGACGCCCCCCGTGTGGCGAGTTCGTCGAGCGGACGACCCGCACCAACCTGCTCGCCTGGGCGCTCGCCTATGCGGACGACACGCCGACCCAGTCTTCGCGACGGTGGCGGTCCCGGCCCTCGTGCTGCGCGGTACGCTCGGCCACCCTGCGGTCCGTCGCAGCAACGAGCTCATTGCGCGCGCGCTGCCGAACGCCGACCTCGTCGACGCCGGCCACTTCATGATCGCTACGCACGCGGCCGAGGTGGCAGCCCTGGCCGAAGCGCACGCGACCGCAATCAGCGCAGGCGATTGACGCCCGCGCGAAGACCCGCGTATGGCTTCCTCCGCGGTTTCCCCGAGCCGCGCAGGATTCACCACCACCCCCGGTTGGAGAGGAGGCCGCGTGCACCCTTTGCGATCTCGTTCCCCGATGCGCCGTTTGGGCGCCGCCATCTTCATCTTACTCGGCGCGGCGCCGTTCGCCGCCGGCGCGGCACACGCCGCCACCTTCACCGTCAACAGCGAGCTCGACGCGACCGACGGCACGTGCGGACCCGCGCCGGCGGGGTGCACGCTGCGAGAGGCGATCGAAGCCGCCGTCGCGACGCCGGGCCGTGACGCGATCGCGTTCGACCCGGGCGTCTTTCCGCCGGCGGGGGTCGCGCCGCTCATCACGCTCCAGACCCCGCTGCCGGTCATCGCCGATCCCGCCGGCACCGTGATCGACGGCAAGGGCGCGACGGTGACCGTGAACGGGGGCGGCCAGCAGCGCGCGCTCGTGTTCGAAAGCGCGGCGGGCGTACCTCTCGAGAAAGTGACGGTGGCGAACCTCCTGGTGATCAACGTGACCGGCAACGCGATCGAGGTGTGCGGCGGGGTCTCGCTGGCCTGCGTAGAAGACGTCACCGGCGTGCTCTTCGAGCACGTCGCGATCGGAGGCGTGGGATCCGGGATCGTCGTGCGGGGCGGCGTCATCAGCAAGCTCCGCGTCGTCGGAGCGCTCATTTCGAATCATCAGGCGAACGGCATCTTGGTCGTAGCCGAACGGACATTGCTGGGCGCACGCGTCGAGGGAACCAGCGTGCTCGGCGGCACCAGTGGGATCGATCTCGTGGGCTTCGAACGTGTGGTCGGGGCTACGGTCGTCGACTCGGTCGCGAGTCGGTGCTCGCACAGCGGGATCGTGATCCAGGGTCAGGACCTCATCGGCACGAAGGTGAACGAGGTCGTCACGACGCTGAACAGCGTCGCCGGCGGCATTCGGATCCTGGCCGACGGTGTCACCACGAAGACAACGGTCACGAACGCCGTCACCTCGGCCTCCGGCGCCAACGGCGTCGAGGTGTTTGGCACCGTCGGCAACAGCGCCATGACCATACGGAACGTGACGGCAGAGGGGAGCTCCGAGAATGGTGTCCGCGTATTCGGGCCGACGGACGGCGCCACATTCGCGAAGCTCGTGATGACCGGCAACCCGACGGGCCTGAGGCTCACCGAAACGGGCGCGGGCTTCATGCATGCGCAGCTCAGCGACGTCGTGAGCGCCGACAACATGGGGGGCATCGTCCTGGTCGGCGGCGCCAACACGTTGAAGAAGATCCACGTTGCCGCGAACTTCAACTCCGGAATGCTGCTCTCCGGCAGCGGCGGCAACGTCGTCGAGAAGAGCCGCGCGCTGGGCAATGGCAGCGTGGGCATTGGTACCGACAGCGATTTCAACACCATCCGGAAGAACGTCGCGCTCGGGAACAAGCGGGATCTCAGCGACGACCACCCGACGTGCGCGGCCAACGTCTGGCAGAAGAACGTTTTCCGCAGTGGGAGCGCGCCGTGCATCCATTGATCCGCGGCATGGGCCTGATGTTCGCCGCGCTGCTGTGGTCGGCCCCGAGTGCCGGCGCGGCGACCTTCGTCGTCAACTCGACCCTGGACCTCGACCACCCCTCCTGCGGCGCGGTGATCGGCGCGTGCACCCTCCGCGACGCGATGAGCGCCGCCGTCGCGACCCCGGGGCTCGACACGATCGCGTTCGATCCGGCGGTGTTCCCACCCGGGGATCCCAGCGTCATCACGGTGTCCATTGCGACGCCGGTGCTCACCGATCCCGCCGGCACCATCGTCGACGGCGCCGGCGCGGGCGTCGTCATTCAATCGTCGTTCCCGATCGTCCAGGAGTTCGATGCGCTCGTCTTCGCGAGCGGCCCCGGCGCGCCGCTCGCGAAGGTACGGGTCGCGAACCTGACGCTGCTCCAGTTCCGCGGAGCCGGGATCGTCGTGTGCGGCGGCGCCTATCCGGCCTGCGACGGCGACGTCGTGAAGCCGGTCATCGAGAACGTGGTGGTCGCCTCCAACGTGGAGGCGGCGGGCCTCCGGATCGAGGGTCGCGACGTGACGAAGGCGCGCCTCATGAACGTCGTCGCGCGAGGCAACGGCCACGCCGGCATCCAGCTGGAGGCCGACCGGACGCTGAGCGGCACGCGGATCGACGGGTGCACGGCCCTGGACGACGGGCAGACGAACGGCGCCTCGGGCATCCTGCTGGAGGCCGGGGAGACCATCGCCGGGACGTCGATCAACGACTCGATATCGGTCGGGAACGGCGGCGTCGGCTTTCGGCTGCGCTCCGAGGGTACGCTGTCGAAGACCAAGCTCACGCGCGTGGTCGCCACCAGGAACCTCGCGTCCGGCATCCAGGTTTTCGGTGTCGGCGCCACGAGCGGAATTGCGATCACCGACGCGACCACCGTCGCGAACGGCTTCGAGGGCATCGCGCTCACCGGCGGCAGCATGAGCGGCACGACGATCAAGAATGCAGTCACGAATCGCAACGGCGACGAGGGTATCCGGCTCTCCCCATTCGACGACCTCGCCGGGGCCAAGCTCACCGGTGTGCGCGCCGTGGGCAACGGCCAGGACGGCATCGCGACCCCGCAGGGTGCTGGCGCCGTAAGCGGTGTGGAGGTGAGCCGCAGCATTGTGACGGCCAACGGCGGCGTCGGGATCCACCTCGTTGGCTCGCAGCATCTCGTGAAGCGCGTGCACGCCGACGCCAACGGGGCCGGCATCCACCTCGACGCGCCGGGCGGCGGCAGCATCGTGAAGGAGTGCACCGCTCACGCGAACGACGGAACGCCCGGCGGCGCCGGGATCCGCGTCGCCGCCGGCAGCACGGGCAACGTGCTTACCAAGAACGCCGCCCAAGGCAACGACGGACCGAACCTCGCCGACGGCAACGCGAACTGCGCCGGCAACGTGTGGAAGGACAACTTCGCGGTGACGGACGCCGCGTGTCTCGATTGAAAGGCGACTCCATGCGTCCATCAGCCAGGCTGCTCCTCCTCGGTTCCGTCATGATCGGTGTCGCGGCCGGCGCCGCGCACGCCGCGAACGAGCTCTGCGGACAGACGATCACGCAGAGCCTCACGTTCACCGCCGACCAGTCGTGCACGGGCGACGGCCTCATCGTCGTGGGCGACGGGATCACGATCGATCTCGGCGGCTTCACATTGAGCGGCGACGGCGGCGCGAGCGACGACGGCATCGACGTCAGCGCCGTGGGCCACGTCGTCATCAAGAACGGCACGATCCGCAACTTCGCCGTCGGCATCACGAGCCTGGCCAGCGCGCCCGAGCTCGTGAAGGTCTCGAAGGTGACGTTGCGCGACAACGACGTGAGCGGACTGCGCGTGACGGCCGGCCTCCTGGTCGTCGACAAGTGCTCGGCCACGAACAATCAGAGCGGGCTCGACGCGCGAGGCGAAGCGGTGAAGATCACCGCGACTTCGGCCATCGGCAACCTCGGCCCCGGCATCATTCTCAGTGCGGAGACCGTCACGGTGACGAAGGTCCTCGTCATCGGGAACGGCGGCCTCGGCTTGGTCTTGGGTTTAGGGGGCTCCAAGGTCGCCATCAAATCGAGCCAGTTCGTGCGCAACGGGAGCGACGGTGTGCGCATCAACGAGGCGACCTTCCGTCCGGGCAAGATCGTGATCGCGAAGAACCGCATCATCGGCAACGGCGGTCGCGGCGTCCTGACGGGCGGCGGCGACGACGTCAACCGTATCGTGCCGATCACGATCACCGGCAACCTCATCGCGGGGAACGCCGGCGGAGGCGTGCGTCTCAATTCCGAAGCCGACGACACCGTCGTCACCGGCAATCGCATCGTCGGTAACGGGAACGACGCGGTCTCGATCGACGCGACCTCGGACGGCGCGCTCGTGAAGGGCAACGCGATCGCCGGCAACAACGGCGCCGGAATCACGACCGAAAACGCCAGCGCGACGCTCGCGAAGAACGCGATCACCGCGAATGACAACGCCATCCTGGCGCCGGTGGGCGCGATCGACGGCGGCGGCAACAAAGCGCGCGCGAACGTGGATCAATCGTGCTCGGCCTCGATCACGTGTCCGCCCACCTTCACGCCGAAGCCGAGCCCCGTAACCCCGACCTGCGGTATGCACGTCACCGCGTCGATCCAGCTCGGCGCCGATACCCCCGTCTGCTCGGGCACCGATGGGATCATCGTCGACTCCGACAACGTGACCATCGACCTCAACGGCCATGAGGTGCGGGGCGACGGCACTGCCGGGAAGTCCGGCATCAGGACGGCACCGTTCCTCCAGCACATCACGATCGCCAACGGCATCGTGCGCGGGTTCTCGACCGGCATCACGGCGGCGGTGGGTGACCTCGAGATCCGCAATGTCGAAGTGCGTGACAATGGCAACGGCGGCGCTGCGCTCGCCGGTGGTGAGATGGTCATCGACAAGAGTGCCTTCGTGAACAACGGCGGGAGCGGACTCGAGCTGACCCAGTCGTCCAACCCCCCCGCGAAGATCAAGGCGAGCGTCTTCTACGGCAACGAGTCGGATGGCCTTCGCGTCAACGACGCGAGCGCGGTGCTCACGAACGTGGTGGCGGCCGTCAACGGCGGCGTCGGCGTGCGTTTCGTGACCGCCGGCACCGGTCAGCTCGCCAAGAGCCTCGTCGCCGCGAACACCGGCGACGGCGTGCGGCTCGACGACGCCTTCGGAGCGCTCGCGCCCGTGATCCTCAAGAAGAACGAGGTCGTGGGCAACGGCGCCAACGGCATCCTCCTCGCGGCGTCGGCCGTCGGCGCAATCTTGGACGGGAACCTCGCTGGCGGAAACGGCGGCCGCGGCATCGCGCTCATGAGCAATCCCGCCGCGACGACGCTCGCGAAGAACGACCTCGTCGGCAACGCCACCGACGGTCTCTTCGTCGACGTGATCGTGCAAGCGACGACGGTCGTCCAGAACCGCGCGGTCGGGAACGGTGGCTCAGGACTGAACGTGGACATCGCGGCGGCTACGCTCACGAAGAACGTGGCCGTCGGCAATCAGCTGAACGGCATCCGGACCCCGTTCGGCGCGATCGACGGCGGCGGCAACACCGCGCGCGACAACCTCGCCGATCCGCAGTGCGAGGCGCCGATCTCCTGTCCGTGAGACCGGGAGCGTCCGGATTCTGGTAGAAGTTCCACAGGCCGAGGTCGGTGATCCCCGGCCGTTCGGCCGTTGCGACGGGGCGGAACGGCACGAGAGCCGTCGGATCAGCAGCGCTCGTTGGCAGGAACGCATCGTGGTTCTCGTTCCGGACCTGCAGACTCGGGACGTCGAGAGCCGCAAAGGTCCCGCTCCCGTCCACACCGTCGTACTCCGTCTGCGTGGCTCCAGTGTCGTGAAAGGCGAAATCGGTAAAGTCCGGCGCCG